>JAQBUI010000005.1 GCA_027624035.1 Pseudomonadota bacterium
GATACACACCTCTTGATCCATCATTACATCATTTGAGTTTATGTGTCCGTCAAAGTGTAGCCAGTTCACGAACTGGCCAACGAGAATCCCGATAATCCCCGGGAGTTGCACTACATGCCTACTGGGAGGCGCAAGGACATTGGGGCACCGGTGCCCGCCGAGTTAAACCCGGAGCATATCGCCTCCCAGTAGGATTGTTAGATAATAGATTCAGTGCGAGGCTTTCTATGTTTTTCTCTTGCGCTGCACTGAAAACATGACCCGTACTAGCCGATCAACCACTTGCGAACCGAATCATCCTTCATCCGCCAGATGGCGTTGTCGATGAAGTAGTGGTGCACATTGATCACGATGTAGATACCGACAATCCAGTACGTCATGGATGTGCGGTGTACCGAATCCCGCACGAGGTCCATGGATTCCGGCATCACGTTGAAGGCAAGGAAGCCTGCCAGCATCAGCAGCACGAAATAGAAATTGAAGCTGCGTGTTCCCCGCTCCGGATCATCGTGCTGCATGTCGATGATCTTCTTGTAAAATGGCAGGTACTGCAGCGCGTGGAAAAACGGCACTGTCAGCAGAAAGGTCAGCGACGTACCAAAGGGCATCCACCAGACAAACATGGCCAGCCACGCGGCAATGGCGGGCGCCGGCGGTAGCTCCGCGTTTTCCTTCCAACGACGAACGAATACGAACCAGGCGATATACAGATAGAGCCCCGGCGTGAGCCACTGAAACAGCACGCGCAGTTCATCTGGGAACAGGTGCGACAGGTAGGTGGCGGTCAGAAATTCGTAGCTCTGTATCTGGGTGTTGGATGAAAAGAAGATGAACGCCCAAACGCAGAACACCGACGCCTTGATCAGGTTCCGCTCCTGGGCGGTCAGGCTGTAGCCGTCGTACTTTGAGTACACCACAAAGCAGCCGAAGGTCTGCTTGGCGTAGTGCCATCCCACCGTCAGGTACATGAGGGTCAGCAGGTGATGCAGCAACTCCGCGCCCAATGAGTCGAATGCACCGACCACGATGAAGATTCCCAACGGTTGCAGGAGCAGGTTCAGCCCCTCGCCGAACGCTCGCCAGCCATCGGTAGGCGCAAAGAACAGCATGTCACCGACGATCAATACAGAGACCAGCAGTAGCGGCACCAGGATCAGCTGAAACCAGTACTCTCTGATGAAGGGCCTGCCGCGGGTATAGGCCAGATGATACGACGCCATGAAGTGCGGCATATTCACCATCAGCGCGAAGAACGAGAACATGGCGGGAACCGCCAGGCGATAGATATCCACCGTATCGTAGTGTGGGCTTATGACTTCGAGCCCGTGGCAGATGCCCCAGAAGAAGATGGAGGCCCCACCGAGCAGCCAGAAGTCAGCCGTCCGATTCACCAGGCACGGCCTGTCCCCTACGCTGGCGTAGTAGTTCATGATGGACATAGCGCCGTGCCGCCAGGGGTGTACTACGAACCTACTCCGAAATGCCCCTTAGAACCATCTAAATCGCGAGGGGTCAGAGTAAAGTGCCGGAGTGCTTTTGTAGCCGGGGGGAACCAAATGTGTAGAGGGGCTTCCGGTTTGCCGGGCGCAAGCTTTTTTTGTGGGACCTTGGCTATGACTTCAGGCAGGGACCCCAATTTCATGTGCAAACGCAGGAGTTTCAAACGTGACGACCTGGAACAATGGCAAAGACAACTACGGGAGCAAATACTGGGGCCTCATCTACGATCAAATGATGGAGCGGGACCTCCCGGGTTGGCTTGCGTTCAGTCGCGGCTTTTATGCTTCGCACCTTGCCGGGTGCACAGGACCGGTACTGGAGTGTGCGTGTGGCACTGGCCTGATCATGTTGCCTCTGATAGACGGTGGCCTCGATGTGTTCGGCTTCGATGTTTCCACACAGATGCTCGAAGCACTCGCAAAGAAGGCGCCAGAGGCAGGATTCAGAACAACGAAGCAATCCATGGAATCATTCCGCTACGATCACCAGTTTGACGCGGTGATCATTCCTTCCAATTCATTCTCGATGCTGCCAGACCGCGAGGCTCAACTCGATACACTAAAAAATGTCGCGGCACATCTGAACCCGGGTGGTCGCCTGCTGATGGACATCCGGCTCGCGGATTCTGAGACACTTGCGGCAACCGCTGACGGGTTTGAAGGCAGATGGCACGAGTGGAAAAATCCGGATACCGGCACTGTTATCCGCCAGCAGATCGTGGCCGAGCCACATGACTTTGCCAACCAGTTGTACAGGGACCGATGCATCTTCGAATGCGGCACCGATCGGGAAGAAATCGAGATCGTGGGGCGATGGATATTCAGACACGAGTTCGAGGCACTCCTGCGCTCATCCGGATTTCCTGGCTGGCAATGTGAAGAAAGCGAGTGGGGCAGTTATTGGATTGCTCACACTCCGTGAGCAGAACCCACCAGGCGCCCAACTTTCGTTTTCGCCCTGCTGTCGTATCCGCTTCCGGTTCGGCCCAAAGGTCTGACAGCGCAAATCAGGTTGTCGACTCTGCAACAAGCTGATCATGAAGATTCCAGATGAATGGTGTAGCCATTGAAGGCAATTGATGCACGCTCCCGCTTATTGCCTACTACGACCTAACGTCACTCTGTCAAGCCAAAGACCTCCAATCTGTGACGTGACCCCTACCGTTCGTCGGAAATGCGGTTTCTGAGGCTTGCATTGTGACCAACGGTAGCAAAAATCAGTTACAATTTGTGACGTTAAGAAGCCTTTTCAAGGAATTCCCTTCTCGATAGTGTGTTCATGTGGGCACTCCTGAACAATTGCGGCGTGCGGTCAGTGACCGCTAAAGGCTCCTCAGCAAATCTGAATAGCGAACAGGGCCTCACTATGAAATATTTTGCTTCCAAGATTCGATCTTCCTGGTGTTCTGCACTGCTGCTGTTGGCGCTCTCCGGCATTTCCGGTGCCGCGTCTGCTGCGGACGAGATCACCGCTGTATCCCTCACAGTACTGGAGAGTTGTGGCGGCGCCACGTTTGATCTCTCTGCAGGTGGGGCCGAACTGGGAACACTCTCGCCACCCTACGAATGTAGCTGTACGCCGAATATGGCTAACCATACCTTGACGATCACTGATCCGGCGACGCTTGCCCAGATCAACGACGCGGGACCAGGGTGTGCCTCGGTGTCGGTTCAGCAAACCGGGATCACCTACTTCAACTGGGCCCGGGCTGAGATTACTCGCAGTGACTCCGGTACGGAGGTGCTGTGCCTGAGCGATCACGCCGGTGGCGACTGTACCAACAACAACTTCTGTAGTTCGAGCTATATCCACAGGGGCAGCACCTTGATCAGCAGTACCCTGTCGGATCTGGACGGCGATGGTATCGGTGATGATTGCGGTGATCTGGATATAGACGGTGATGGTATCGACAATACCGTCGACAATTGCCCAACAATGCCAAACCCCAATCAATTGGACAGCAACGGCGACGGGGTTGGCGATTTCTGTAGTCATCAGGTGGTGGCTGTTCCCTGGCTGGGTAATCCGAGCCTGCCGCACCAGGTCTTTTCCGGCGGTACCCTGACCCTTCAGGGCGTGTCCTACATTCCCGGTACCGGTGAAGCGGCCGCGCTGGCCAGCGCCACTTGGGATCCGGGTGATGGCAGCGGTCCGCAGGCAATCAGTGTTGCCAATCCGCGGGTTCTGGAACTTGAACATACCTATACAGGCAGTGTTGGCCAGCCATTCACTGCGGTCCTGACGGCAACAGACTCGATTGGCAATACCTACACGGATACCTTCCGGGTGGTCATTCGGCCGAATACCCAGGAAGTAAAGGTCAATATGGCCATTGACAAGGGCTTGTGGCATTTGCATCGCCGCATCAACCACAGCACTTCAGACGGCCAACCGTCGGCATACTGGACCGGCTTCTCCAGCTACTACGCGGCGGCCACGGCAGGTGTCGTACAGTCCATGGAGATCAACAACCACCGGGAATCCGGGAATCCGCTGGAAGACCCTTATGTCAATGATGTAGCACGTGGGCTCCGGTATCTGTTGAGCTCTGAACACGGCGAACTGCAGCGCGTTGCGATGACCCTCCAGGGCACCAATGATCCTGATTCCAACGGCAACGGGTTTGGGCTGGGAGTTGACCTGGGTGACCACACGAATTACGTGACCGGCCAGGTCATTGATGCCATTGTGGCTTCAGGTACCCCGAACAAGATCGCCACGACAGGTCTCGACGGCGCCGTCAAGGGTCGAACCTACCGGGAAATCGTCCAGGACATGCTCGATGGTTACTCCTGGGGAATGAATGACTCGGTTGGAGGCTGGCACTACGTCTACAATTCAGGAAGCAACGATACTTCCGCTTCCCACTGGTGGGCCATTGGTGTGCTGGCGTCAGAAGTGTGGGGGCTGGATGCACCACAGTGGGTCAAGGATATCCAGTGGACAACCGGTATACCCTTGATGCAACGGTTTGACGCCACGGCCCGGCAGGACGGAACCTGTTACTTCGGTTATACGGGGCACTGGACCAGCGCCTGGGGTGACAATCAGACCAACGTCACTGCAGCGGGTCTGATCCTGATGAACGCCGATGATATTTCCCAGACGAACGAACGTTTTACCTGCGCGATGGGTTGGCTGGACCTGCATTTCGACAATTCACTGGGTAATTTCTACACGATGTACCAGACGGCCAAAGCCATGCGCACGGCGTTGGACGATGACGGCAATACGTCGCCCATCACATTGCTCAATGGCACCGTGGACTGGTATTCAGAATACGCTGATCACCTGGTGTCGACCCAGGCCGCCAATGGCAGCTTCTCGCCAACGTCGGGTCGGATCGCCGGCTATACTCCGGGTGATATGGCGAGTTCATGGGCGCTGATCATGCTGGCACCCTCGCTGTTCGAACTGCCGCCAACGGCTGCCTGTAACGCAAGCCCGTTGATTGATGGCACTACCGACCTCGGTGGCAATGTCCATTTCAACGGGAGTGCTTCGGCCCATCCGGATGCTGAGCGGACGATCGTGTCCTATAGCTGGAACTTCGCCGACGGCAGTCCTTCTGAAAGTGGTGAGACGGTGAGCCATACGTTTGCCAATGTCGGCATCTACAATGTGGTGCTGACCGTCGAGGATGACAATGGCAACACCGACACCGACATTTGTCAGATTGACGTACGTGACAATGACATTCCACCCCACGCCGACCTTGGTGGACCCTACACGTTCTGTGCGGGTGATGCGTACGTCCTCGATGGCTCTGGCTCCAGTGACCTCGACAATGACGTCGTCGCCTACGAGTGGGATGTGACGTCGCCGATTAACTTTAGTTCGGTGGATTCGACCTCTGCGTCCTGGGCCGCTTCGTTCCCTGGTGTTGGCCAATATGACATTGGTCTCAGAGTGACTGACAACGACGGCGCCAATGGCGGCACGGATCACACGAGCCAGAGTTTCTCGACCGTGACGATCATTCCGGCCGACGATCCTTCATGTAATCAGCCACCCCAGGCATTTTGTGCCAATGTGACTGTAGAAGCTGGTCCCGGTGGGTTGGCGGATGCCAGCGTTGATGCAGGTTCGAGCGATCCGGATGGCGATGCAATCACGGTGACGCAAGACCCCGCCGGGCCATTTGGTCTGGGTGATACGCCGGTGACCCTCACTGTCTCTGACGGTGAGTTGACAGACACCTGTTCTGCTACTGTGACCGTGGTTGATACCACGAGTCCGGTCGTCGTTGTCGGTGACGATCAGGTACTTGAAGCTACCTCACCGTCTGGTGCAGTAGCGACATTCAGTGTGACCGCCACGGACACCGCAGATGACGATGTCTCGCTGAGTTGCTCGGCGAACTCGGGCGATACCTTCGCCCTTGGGGTGAACACGGTCACCTGTACCGGTACCGATGACTCAGGCAATAGCGCTTCTGCCAGCTTCACGATCACCGTACAGGATACGACCCCGCCTGACCTTGTTATTCCCGCAGACCAGTTGCTGGAGGCAGCCTCGGCTGCTGGTACGGCGACCACGTTCAGCGTGACGGCAACGGACATCGTGGACACAGAGCCTACGATCGAGTGTTCGGCGGCCTCCGGGGATACGTTCCCGATTGGTTCGACCACGGTCGACTGTACTGCAGAGGATGATTACGGCAACGTTTCCGCCGGCAGCTTCACCATCACGGTGCAGGACACGATTGCGCCGGTGTTGGCTGGCCTGACGGATCAGACGCTGGAGGCGACCTCCATAGATGGTGCCGTTGCAAGCTATGGCGTGACGGCAACGGACGCTGTTGACGTTGATCCAACGGTTGTCTGTGCGCCGGTCTCGGGGAGCACCTTTGCCCTGGGTATTAACGTGGTGAGCTGTACCGCCGAAGACGATTACAACAATGTATCGTCGGGCAGTTTCCTGGTGACGGTGGTGGATACCACGCCGCCGGTGATTACCATGGACGTGCCGGCAACGATGCCGAAGCCTCACAAGAACGACCCGGTGAGCATCACGGCTACGGCGACGGACATCTTCCCGACGGAGATATCGATTGGCGGGATTACCTGCGTCAAGGATCTGGACGAGCCAGCCGAGTGTGGGGTGACGGCTGATGGTGGTACGATCACGATCGCGTCGGTAACACCGAATACCACTATTTCCTGGACGGTCACGGCGACGGATGCAAACGGAAACGTGAGCACCCAGACCTACACCACCCTGATCGTGTCGCCTAACGGTAACGGCGGCGACGGATGCAACCAGGGTGTCGGTAATGGTGCCGAAGGCTGTGACCCCGGAAACAGCGACAGCAAAGGCTCCAATGACGAAGGCGCTGATGACGCGCCGGGTAATCCCGGCAAGTCTAAGAGTAAAGGCAAGGGGAAGGGCTAATCGCCCTGGACAAGACCGACGGAGTTAGCGGCCTTGCTGCGCGGGATCAGGAGGGGTCACTGAAAAGTGGCACCTCCTTTTGCGCCTTGTGTATGGAGTGCAGACTACAGGCGTGATGTGGTTTTCGGATCAGGCAAACCAGTACCTGCGGACCTCACCGTCCAGGTCATGCTCGACCCGTCGTTCAGAATTCAGGACCAACACCGGCCGATCTGCGGTGTTGTAGGGGGTCCACTCCGGTTCTCCATTTGCAGAAGGTTTTCCGGTTCTCGCAAAGCTGGCCCAGTAAGCACGCATGACCGGGCCAAGGTCCTTCGGTGCGCCGTTGCCGGCGATCATCGGTACACTGTCGATCCAGCCCCAAAGAAAACTGAGTTCGATGGCATGGGTCGCGCGCAGCTTCATCTGATCGTTCTCCCAGGTACACATCCATGACCATACGGGGCTACCCGCATCGTAAGCGGCGTCCAGAACTCGAACCATGGAGTTGCGAAACATGGTATCGGTCAGTGCATAGATCAGTTTTTCCCGCGGCGTTGCGCCGGGTGAAAATGTCTCGTAGACCTGCATGGCGCTTTTGCCATCGAATCCTTCGCGATCCATGAGTTCGATGGCCTCTGGCTCGGTGTAATCCCTATTGCCGACGATGTTTGCAAACAGGGTGCCTTCATGCCGGCAGCCACCCCCCATGATGGGGACGTTGGCCGGGCCTCGCTGCCTGATGGTCTCGGCCACCGGGCGGGGAATCAGGTTGCCATCAATGGCTGGCGAAAAGCCGACATTGTCGGGCTTTCTGATAGCGAGATTGGGGCCGACTCGCTGACGATCCGGGTCCGGCATCTGCAATGCTGTGAGTGCCTCCACCGACGCGTTGCGCAGGGTTTCCAATCCATTCTTGCCAGGGTCGCCTCCGAGGCGCTCGATACATCGATTGGTAAATGCCTCGTGGCCCTCACCCACCGGAATGAGGTCGACGTGGGGGCTGTGGACGATTGCCTTGTGAAACAGACCCTCGACCCTGGGGCAGCCGAGCAGCATTGCTGTCGCGGTTCCACCGGCTGATTCGCCGAATATCGTTATGTTGCCCGGGTCACCACCAAATGCGCCGATGTTGTCGCGTACCCATTGCAGTGCGCAGATCTGATCCAGTATCCCGTTGTTCACGGACTCGTTGAGGCTTGAGTCAAGATGCCCGACATGCAGGTAGCCGAGTGCACCCATGCGGTAGTTGATGGTGACCACCACCACCCCCTGTTCAGTGACGAAGGGTCGGCCGTTGTAAACACGGCCAGACCCGCTCACATAGCCACCACCATGAATCCAGAACAGTACCGGGCGTCGTTGATCGTCCGCTGCCGGTGTGTACACATTCAGAAACAGACAGTCCTCGTCACATTCTTCCACTGGTCCCTGCTCGTTAGGAACCTGAGGAGCGGCGGCGCCAAATGTTGAGGCATCATAGATACCGGACCAGGGCGGGACTGCTATCGGTGGGCAGAAGCGCAGATTGCCGACCGATGCCTGGGCATACCGTATGCCACGAAACGCCACCACGCCCGCCTTGTCTGTTCCCTTGATCTTTCCAAGTGGTGTATCAATGATCATGCTCAGCCCACGTGCCTGGATGTCCCCACAGTGTAACGATTCCAGTCAGGTTTACCTATCCTCCGGATCGAAATGCCCGTTGACCGCTACATGACAAGGTCTGCACGATAGCAGCCATGGCCACGTCGGTGTGATCGGCCCCTTTCCCCGACCGCACAGGTCTTTTACTCTATTATCTGTTTGTCAATGGAGTTGGACCAATTCGTGGCCAACGGGTTTCATCAGGTTGTCCTGCCGCTTTTGCTGCTAGTCTGGTTTGGCTTGTTTCCCGCCACGGGTTGGCTGGCGTTTACCCTGCAGGGGGGCCGACTGCAACATCTGCCGGGATGGAGAATTGAACTGACGTACCGAACCTTCGGCAGGTGCACCAGAAGCAGGTGACAAGGGACGTGAAGGTCATCTGATAAAGGGGTCAGGTCTTAACCCGATCAGGGTGCGATTCGAGCCTTGTAGATATCGATCACCGGCAATCCGGCGAGCCTGGCGTGCTGGTGTATCGCCTTGACGCTTTTTGCCTGATAGACCGACAGCATTGCGACCTGATCTTCATCGTCATACAGCCAGGCTTCCATTCGCTTTAGTCCATCACCCATCTGAATTTCTGCATCCAGGGATCGCTGGCCAATCGTTTCGACTTCATCGGGTGCACAGACCTTACCGCGATTGACGACGTAGGTGACCAGTGACTTTTGAGGGTGCGCATGAACCCCCGCGCCTTCACTTCGATGCAGCCTGACGGGGCGCAGCATGGCTTCAGGCAGGTTCGCGATCTTTTGCATCTCCAGTAAGGCGGATTCATCAGGGGCTTCAAAGCATGAAGCAGTGACCAGGCCCTGACCGGGAACCTCAAAGATATAGGTCATCATACGTTTCACGATGCCCAGTGTTCCGAGCGCCGTCTTCATCCGTGCTGCGCCCTGTTCCAGTTCCTTCTCCGAAGCGTACGGTCGCACGGTCATGTACGTTGGCATTTGGCTACCTGTGAGTGAGGTTTCCTTTTGAAGACTACGCTTGCGTGTTCTTCAAGTCTACCGTGGAGAAGATGATGGATTACGCCTAACCCAACTCATCACTGGCTACGCGATAGGTCGGGTCTTCAAATACGTTCACCTCCACGAGGTTGCCGGCATTATGCAACAGCCTTCGACATTCGGGGCTGAGATGTCGCAAATGCAGCGCCTTGCCAGCTTTGACGTAACGGTCGGCCAGATTCTCAATGGCCTCAATGGCGGAGTGGTCAACCACGCGGGCATTGGCGAAGTCCACGACAACGTCATCCGGGTCGCTGTCGACATCGAACAGTTCCAGGAAGTTAGCGACCGAACTGAAGAATATGGGGCCGCTGATGCGGTAGGTCTTGTGCAAAGGGTCGATACTGACCTTGGCTTCGATCTGCTTGGCGTGTTGCCAGGCAAACACCAGTGCACTGTAAATGACACCGGTCAGTACCGCGATAGCGAGGTCAAATGCCACAGTGACGGCCGTCACAAGAACAATCGCCCCGAAATCGGCAAGAGGCACTTTTTTGATCAGCTTGAAGGTTGTCCATTCAAAAGTGGCAATGACCACAACGAACATGACGCCCACGAGTGCGGCGAGGGGAATCATCTCTATATAGGAAGAGGCGAACAGAATGAATACGAGTAACGTCATTGCCGCGGTGATGCCGGACAGTCTGCCGCGGCCACCCGAGTTGATGTTGATCATCGACTGCCCGATCATGGCGCAACCACCCATCGCGCCGAAGGTTGAACAGGTGAGGTTCGCCACCCCCTGGCCGACACATTCGCGGTTTCCCTGGCCACGGGTGTTGGTCATTTCGTCAATGACCGTGAGCGTGAGTAACGACTCGATCAGGCCGATGGCTGCGAGGATCAGGGAATAGGGCAGGATGATCCGCAGGGTCTCCAGGGTAATGGGGACGTCTGGCAGGGCAAAAGTCGGCAGGTTGCCTGCGAGGGTCGCGTTAGCATTCCCGCTGGTCCCGCGAACAAAATCAATCACAGTGCGAGTATCCAGGTCCATGCCAATCACAAGCAGCGTCACTGCGACGATGGCCACCAGAGAGGCCGGTACTGCGGTGGTCAGTTTTGGCAGCAGTGTAATGATTGCCATGGTCAATGCGACCAGACCCAGCATGGTATAGAGCGACGGGCCCTCGAGCCAGCTCATGGAACCTGACGCATCCGGCACCTGGAATTGACCCAGTTGTGCCAGAAAGATGACGATCGCGAGGCCGTTCACAAAGCCGATCATGACCGGATGTGGCACCATGCGGATGAACTTGCCCAGTTTGAAGATGCCGGCAGCGATCTGGATGATCCCGGTAAATACCAGTGCCGCAAACAGGTACTGAACGCCGTGCTCGACAACCAGCGACACCATCACCACGGCCGTGGCGCCGGTGGCGCCCGAGATCATTCCAGGTCGGCCTCCCAGAACGGCAGTCACAAGGCCCATGATGAATGCGGCGTAAAGCCCGACCATGGGGTCAACGGTCGCGACGAAGGCGAATGCGACCGCTTCAGGAACCAGCGCCAGCGCGACGGTAATTCCTGACAACACGTCATTCTTTACCGACTGTGCGGTAAAAGCAGGCATAACAAACACGTAAAGGGTTCTCCTCGGATTGGATCAGCAGGACCACAACAACTGAACTTGAAATGAACCTTGCCCCATAGACGCTGTGTCGTTATGCAAGCGGTTCTTCGTTGAATCTGGCGCGAAGACTGGAGCGCCTGAATTCGGGTTTTCGTGGAGACGCGGAGACTAGCAGATATTCCATTGAATTCGCAAATTGTGGGTGCCGTAATTGTGGGTGCCGTACCACAAAGTCCATACTTTACATGGGCTCATATTCACGGGATCCAACGACTTTGTTGAGTCAGGTCAGATGTTGCTCGGTTGGGATGCGCTCTGCTTACGATGTTTCGGGATCGAGCACCTTTGCGGGAGCCTGTGATCAATCCTGTTCCTTCGTTTGGCCCGTCCCCGAAATGGCGAATTCGAATCCGCCCGTGTGACGGTGTCACTTGAACGAGACTGAATGTCTGGGGATGACCGCCTAGCCGGGGTTGGGTCGCCTGGGCACCTGCAGCGTGAACTGGCCAGCATCAGCGTACGCATGTCCAAATGCCGGACGCTTTGTAAATCTGGACATGTATCCCCGGAAGACTTCCGCCTGGCAGAGACCATAGGCACGAGCCCACATGACGTTCTGACCCATGACGCAGTCGGCAGCAGAGAACGCATCTCCGAGAATAAAGGTCTGATGTTGAAGTCGTTTGGCCAACTGTGGTTCCACTTCGTCGCGGAACTTTTTCTGATAGCGAGCGATGGTCCTGGGGTCCCGGTCCTCTTCAGGCAGCAGATGGGTGTGCAAGCGGATCTGCCACAGCATCATGTCGACCCAGGAACAGCCGAAGTACAGCATCTGGAGATAGTCGGGGCGCTGTGCTGAGTCAAGGGGAGGGGCCAGGCGCTTTTCGGGGAAGAGGTCTGCTAGCAGCGTAATCATCGCGCCGCTCTCAAGCATCGTTTGAACCTGCCCATCTGATGTGGTGATTTCCAACATGGGTACATTGTGGTTCGGGTTTCGTTCGAGATAGGGCTGGGTGTATTGTTCCAGATTCTGCAGCGAAACCAGTTGAATACTGAATGCGTCCTCCGGTAGAAGTTCATGCAACAGCCACTTGACCCGGGCGCTGCGGGTTGCGGGGGCATGATAGAGCTTGAGATTTAGATGATGGGCGTTCATATGCTCGAATCCTGGTCGGCACCAGTCCCGGGTGGTTGCACAGTTGCGCAGACCCCGGGGCAGCGGCCCCAGACCTCCTGACGAATCAGGTCTGAGTGGTTAAAGGGTCTCATACTTTTCCTGCAGGGCATCGGCGAAGTCGCTCCGGCCGGTCTCTCTCAGCCGGACCAGATAGCTTTTCAGTTGCCCCCTGATGTGAAATGGACCGCCCTCGTCGATCACGTTCTGTAGCGGGTCTTTGCCCCGGGCCGCGTTCACCATCATCTCTGCATGCCAGCCGTTGAGTCTCTCCATCCCGGCAGCGACCAGTTCCGGACAGGACGCGGCCAGGTTGTTGGTTTCATGAGGGTCTGCATTCAGGTCAAACAACATGATGTCATCATAGAGATGGTAGCCATCGTGCAGGGTATTGATGAGCAGGTTCTGGTTCCAGCGCACGCCACGCTGGCAGGTCCATGCGCCCTGGGAGACAATCAGTTCACTACGACCCAGATCCTGCCCGCTGTTCAGCGAATCAGCAAAGCTGACGCCGTCCCAGGTGCTAGGAACCCGCACACCGAGCAATTCGAGAATCGTGGCGGACACATCAATCTGGTAGTGCATGGCCTCAAACTGGCGTCCGTCCAGGGCCGGTGCCTCCGGCCACTTGAGCAGCATGGGTATCCGGGTGGTGAGCTGGTCGGCGGTTTGATGATCGCCGTAGACGTTCAGTTCACCGAGTGTTTCGCCATGGTCGGAGGAAATCATGATGGCGGTATCTTCCAGGACGCCCAGATCGGCCAGTTGATTGAGCAGTCTGCCGACGTATTCATCTGCGACCAGCACTCCGGTGTCGTAACCGTCAAACATTTTGCGGACTGCGGCCATGTCGGGGATCTGTTGCGGCTGCCGGGGAAACCGTTCACTGACAGCAGCATTGGGCGCGAAGCCATAGCATTCCTGGGCTGAGTGGGGCCCGGCGCCACGCCAGTGAGCGGCGCGCACTGCTTCGGTCAGCCAGGCCGGAAGGTCGTAGTCAGCAAACGGCTCGCCATAGCTCGCGGCCGCACGATAGGGTGTGTGTGGATCCCACAGGTGTACGTGCAGAAACCAGTTATCGGTTTCGCCATTCTGCCCAAGCCACTGGTTAGCCAGGGCGTAGACCTCATCGGCGGTTTCCAGACCGAACGCCCCCGGCACACGCTGAGCCTCGTCAAAACCCGCGTACCAGTGAAACGCTGAATGTCGCTGGGCAAATGAGCTGATCGAGCAGGTGCGCAGGCCGGCTCGCTTGATGCGGGTCGGGAAACTGTTCAGCTGCATTTCTGACCAGAACCCGCGTTCAGGTCCTCCGATCACAGGGTCGGCATCCGTACCACCGTGATTGACGACCCCATTGTGAATGCCGAAACGCCCGGTCAGCAGGGCGGACCTGCTTGGCAGGCACGGCGTGTCTGAAGCATGGACGTTGTTAAACTGCATGGCATCAGCAGCGAAGGCGTCGATGTTGGGCGAGGTTGGCCGGTGGTAGCCGTAGCACCCCAGATGGTCCGCTCGCAGGGTATCAATGTCGATGTAGAGTATGCGCATGACGTCACCGGATGATGAGAACACAAATGATTATCTGCGTTGATCGGGCGGGAATCCAGCCATGAGGTAGCTTCTGAGGAAGACCACCGTTGGTCACTGTTTGCTTTCATTGCGTCATGTGGACGAACCAATGACACTGATCGTCAGGTATATTCGATCAAGCAAGAGGCACCAGTCGACCATCGAGAGTTCCTCTGCCGGGTCTCCCAAGTACAAAGACGGCGGATGATCGGAATGGGGAGTCGGGATTGCGACGGATTGAGAGAGCCAATCTAAAAATCGTGATGAGGCTGATCTTTAGCGATATGCATGAAAAGCAGTAAGATGATGACCATGTTCCTGCCACTAAAGTTGATTGCTTCCATCTGTCTGATGGTGAGCCTGAACCTGTTCGGGATGTCGGCTCGGGCCAGTGACCTGACGATCGTTGACAAATTTCCTCGAGCCTGGACCGGTGTGTTTCGCTGGCACGAGGTCATGGGCGATCAGTACATTACTGTCAATCTCACCAGGGTTCGAAAAGATGGGAACCGGCTGGCGGTTACCGGGTCGGGCACCTACCTGATTGGCAAGAGCCGGACTGACATGAAGGTCGAATGGCTGATCGACATCGAGAGCCGCTTCATCGAGATGTGGGATAGCGACCCTTCCGGCGATGATACCGGCCTTGTCACCCATGGTTCGTACAAGGGCACGATTTCAAGAGATTTCGATGAGATTTTTGCAATCTGGCGTACCTATGGAACGGATGAGACCGGGTCTGTACGGCTCACGGTGCGCGACCCTGCGGTGAGTGAAACCGTCCCGGCACCGGGGTTCGGACCCCAATAGACGTGGGTTATCGAGGTCAATTGGGAAGTACCCGCGGGTATCTCACGACACTGATCCTCCTGCTGTTTCAGCCCCTGTCAGGGGTGCACGCGTCCGAGTTGCGCTTTGCGCTGTTGGGTCATACATACTACCTGCTGCCCCACGAGGACATTCAGGACCGTCTGGTACGTTCAATCAACCGGGAACAGCCTGCTTACGTTTTTGCCCTTGGTGATGTGGTCGTGTTCAATCGAGACAAGGACTGGGAGGCAGCCCAACGCTTCTTTGCAAGACTTGATGCGGAAGTAGTTTATTCGCCCGGCAATCACGATCTGTTCAGGTTCGACATCGTTGAGGGCTGGGGAACGAACCGTTTCTATCCGGAGTGGCGCCAGCGCTATATCGATCGCATCGGTTATGTCAATCGTCACGTACGTCATCCGAAGGCGGATTTTGTGCTGATCAATTCAGTGGATCCGTTTTTTCTGACCCGACCGTTTATTGATGGGGCACTCGCCAGTGCCAATCCGGAGACACCAACCTATCTGCTCACGCACCAGCGAGTCTGGCTGGAGCGCTATCAGGATCACTGGATTCACTGGTATTGGAAGGGCATACGACGCGAGGAGTTTCTTCCCTATATCAGGCAATTCGACCAGATGTTCATTGGTGACCTGTGGGGAAGGTTGGAGGTGCTCGATATCGAAGGTACACCTGCAGCCATGGTCGGCATGGGGAACCGGGATCGTCCTGTGTTTTATGTCATGGCTGTATTGCGTGATGGTCATTTGACTCTATCTCAGCGAACCTTGTCATTGCCGCCAGAGCATCCCTATCATGATTGACCCGGTCCTGTTCGTGCGAAGCAGAGTCCGCTTTTGCACGTTCCTCCCCGTGATCCTGTTGTCGCTGCCGTTTGTGGCTCTCGGCAGTACAGACCCGGTGATGGACACGCTGGTGGAAAATCGATGGCGAATGGTCAGGAAAACGGGTGTAGGGCTGGTCGAGACCATTTGGCATTTCCAGCAGGACGGGACCGGCCTGATCAGGCTGGAGGTGACCCGGGACGGCCGGACGACAACCTATCAGCATAGGTTCGATTTCGAGCTGGACGGGAATCGCATCACGATCCAGGAAGAGATCGAAGCCATGTGGCGAGGCTACTTTGGCGTGTCCACATGGACTTTGAACGAGGGCAAAATCGTCGGCGACGTTACATTCCGGGACGAGGTGTTAGTATTCAGCCATGAATGATGAGCTCTTCTCAATGACGTTTTCTGGTTCGGTGCTCTGGGTTTCACTGGTCCAGTTGGCGCTGGCATTCGTGATGGCGAGTATCGTTCGACTTGTCTATGTCCGGTTTGGTACGTCTCTGTCCAATCGTCGCGCATTTGCGAGGAATTTCTTTCTGCTGGCGATGACCATCACTTTCATTATTTCGATCGTCAAGTCTTCCCTCGCGTTGTCGCTTGGGTTGGTCGGCGCGCTGTCGATCGTGCGCTTCAGAACGCCAATCAAGGAGCCGGAGGAACTGGCCTATCTCTTTCTGACCATTGCGATCGGCATCGGGCTGGGTGCAAATCAAATCATGCTGACGTGTGTCGCCTTTATTGTGATTATCGCGGCGATTGTTGTACACGGACTCCATGGTGGAACCCGACCGTCGCTTGAATCGGTCAACCTGTCACTACGCCTTGAGAAAGCCGAGGCACCGTCTCTGGAAGCCATCATTTCCGCGCTTGACCCATATTGTGAGGCAGTGGTGGTAAGGCGTTTCGAGTCCATGAACGATTGCGTGGAAGTCGGCCTGCAAGTGGCACCCCACGGGAATGCTGCGATCGAACAGATGGCCCGGGCGATCGGTACCCTTCATCCATCCGCAGAAGTTCAGTTCATCAATCCGCAGACGATCGCTGTGTGAGGTGCCGGTCGCTGCTGGTGTTGGCTGGCCTCGTTATGAGCCTTTCTGTCGCGGCCAATCCTTTTGACGCGCCGCCCCTTCCACAGGACAGTTCACCATGGCTGCCTCATCTGAGTGTCGAGTTCCAGCAGCACGATCTGGACCGGCTCCGACAGCGCCGCGATGGGGCGCTGCAGCAGCATGTGCTGGAAACGGGCCCAGATGACTTCCTGCCGGCAGTGATTACTCTGAACGACGACGCCGTCAAGGCTGAAATCCGACTCAAGGGGGACTTCATCGTTCATCTGGAGGGCTTCAAGTGGAGCTATCGGGTCAAGGTGCGTGGGGATGATGCGGTTCTGGGGTTGAAGACGTTTTCGTTGCAACATCCGCGAATTCGACTGTTTCTGCACGAGTACGTGATCCTGCAGGCGATGCAGCGTGAGGGGCTGATCTCGCCGCGCTATGAGTTTGTCAAACTGAGCATCAACGGAACCTATCTTGGTATATACAATCTTGAAGAGCACTTTGAGTCCCGGCTGTTGGAACGTCAGCACAGGATCGATGCGCCCATTGTCAAAATAGACGAAACGTTTCTGTTCCAGCTCATCTCACAGGAACGGTCCCGGACGAACAAGGATGACATCCTGTTCATCAGATCGCCGATCGAGACGTTCCAGAAGAGCAAGGTGGCGACCGATCCCCGGTTGCGGTCCCAGTTCGAGAAGGCGGTCACGATGCTTGACGCATTTCGTCGTGGCACCGCGGCAGCCGGGGACATCTTTGATCTGGACGAGTACGCTCGCTACTTTGCAGTATCCGATGTGTTCATGGGTAAACATGGAAATCGCTGGCACAACCAGCGCTTTTACTTCAACCCGTTGTTATCTCGGCTCCAACCGATTGCCTTTGACTTCAATGATGACAAACCAGGCCTGGACCCGCTTTCGAGAATCAATCGCGGCAACGGCCTGTTCTATGGCACCAACTGGGCGTTCGATGTTTTCTCCCGGATGCTATTCAGCGATCCGGATTTTTTCACGCGCTATCTGGAGCACATGGAGAGACTCACTCATCCTCGCTATCTGAGACGCTTTTTTGAAGAGATCTCGCCCGATATCAAGCGATGGGAGAGTGCACTTGGTCCGGAGTTCCGGGGTACCCGATACGAACCCTATGCCACGTTCGACGACCGTTTCATGGAAGCCTATTTCGAGAATCAGCGATACGTGCGCAATGCCATTCACGCGGCACCGCCACTTCTCGTGCATGCACAGACCGGCTCACCGGGTCGTTTCGTGTTCGAGAATCGTGGAGAGATGCCTGTGGAGGTGTTTCAGTACGTCGAAGACGGGCAACTTCGACCGATCGAGCCCGTTGTGAACATGTCGACTTTCCGCTTTAAACATCCCTATTCAGTCCCCCGGGCGAACATTTCCTCTCTGGAACTGCCGAGCGGTGCCATGCCGACTGCGTTCAGATATAGAATTCCTGGGGGCAGAGGGGACTGGCTGGCGAACGTGGGACCCACCGTACCGGGTGGTGTTCCATCTCCCGCCGAGCCGACGATTCGACCACGCTTTGACCAGCATCATCCGACAAGACGGTTGCCCAATGCGGATCAGTTCGAGTTCATTCACGAGCGGGAAGGCGTGCTGCGGGTTGAGCCGGGACGTCACAAGATCACCGCCCCGATCATCATTGGCAAGGACAGCCGTCTGGTCATTCCCGCTGGTACCCGGTTGGATTTTTCACAAGGCGCCTGGCTGTTGTCATGGTCCGCCGTGGACATTGCTGGAACCCCGCAAGACCCTGTCGAACTGGTGTCCTCGGATGGTTCCGGAGGTGGTGTCATCATTCTTGATGCACCCGAATACTCCTCATGGAAACACGTACGAGTAGTCGGCCTTGGCACACCAGGCTATCGTGAATGGCGCCCGCCTGGCGTCGTGACCTTCTATCGGTCTTCGATCGATCTGCAGAACGCGGTGTTCATGGAAACCCTCGGTGAGGATGCACTGAATATCGTCAACAGTGAGTTTACCCTTCGAACGATTCAGTTCACTGGCGTTCCGGGCGATGCAGTGGATCTGGATTACTCCCAGGGACGAATCTACGACATGGTGGTATCGACGGCAGGCAATGACGCGCTGGATGTGTCTGGCAGCAAGGTGTACGTAAGCAATCTGAGGGTGCGCAATGCCGGCGACAAGGCCGTCAGTGTGGGTGGTGTGAGCCGGCTTCTGGGTGAGGACGTTCGATCGGAAGGGTCGCACATTGGCATCGCCGTCAAGGATGACTCTGTGGTAAGCGTTGAGGGTCTTCGGGTCCGCCAGGCACGGGTGGGCATTGCGGCCTATCGGAAGAAGTCAGGGTACTCGCACTCCACGACGGAGCTTCAAAACGCCACCTTGCTGGACGTGGATATTCCCATTTTGTTCGAGCGCAGTGAGTCGGTCATCTTCAATGGACGTCGCATCGCGACCAGCAGCGACAACAAACAGAAACTGCTGATTCGTGCCCTGAGAAATGATGAACGCCTCGACTAGCTCTGAGCTTCGTTTCGAGCGCAAGCTGCTCGCATCTGAAGATGTGCCCGGCGTGATTGCTCTGATACGACAGGCACCGGGTTTTTTTCGGGAAGTCCATGATGCCCGGCAGGTCAACAATCTGTATCTGGATACAGTGGATCTTGCAGATTTTCAGGATACGGTGGCGGGAATGAGCAACCGATCAAAGCTTCGATTGCGGTGGTATGGCGAGCGATTTGCCGGATCCGCACCGCGATTTGAGATCAAGTTCAGGCGCCAGTTGCTGGTAGGGAAGGTGGTCTGGCATTTCCCCCGGACGGATCTGGGTTCGCCTGGGCGCTGGATAAAGCAGAACCTCGCGGAATTGCCCGCTGAACTGAAGACGGCGCTGCAGTTCAGGCGACCCGTGTGCTTCAATCAGTACACGAGGCACTACTATGCCTCCGTCTCAGGTGTCAGAGTGACGGTTGATACAAGCCTGAAATACGGTGCTGATGCCGGAGCCAGTGCTCCTTTGATGAGGTCCGGCGGAGACGGTGTGATCATCGAAGTGAAATACCCACAGGATGCAGAGGCACTGGCGATCAGAGTGTGCGGTGCGTTGCCGTACAGATTGTCCCGCCATTCGAAGTACCGAAACGGCATATTGTTGCTCAGAAGTCTGGGTTATCTCTAAGGAGACCTCATGAACATTGGTCCGTCGATGCGAGCAGCGGTTCTGTTGTTGGGGACGTTCTCTGGTGTCGCTGCTGCCGACGAGGTGCTTCGCTCGCTGCCGATGGTCACCGCGCAGAGCTGGGCGATTTCAGATGGAGCGACAGGGGCGGTCCTGTATGAACAGGGAATAGATGTCCCCCGGCAGATCGCAAGCCTGACCAAGGTGATGACCGCACTGCTGGTATTGGATCAGGTAGCCAGCAACCCATCGTATCTGGAAGAAATCGCGACCGTCTCCCGTCGTGCAGATCAACAGTTTGGTACTACCGCCAGGCTGATCCAGGGAGACAGGCTGTCCATCGGACAACTGTTGTATGCGCTATTGCTACCGTCGGGGAACGATGCGGCCATGGTGCTCGCAGAACAGGTTGGCCGGCGGCTGAACTTACCGACGGGTGTCGATGTGCTCTCCGGCTTTGTCAATCGAATGAACGACAAGGCCATCGCGCTGGGAATGACCCGGACAACCTTCGTGGACGTCCATGGTATGGGTGAGAACGAGTCCACTGCACGGGATATGCTCTACCTTGGTCGATTTGCGATGAACAACCCGCACTTCAGGGAAGTGGTCGGTACCGTTGAGGTCAACGTTCAGGTTCGGTCACGGCGAAGCGAGCTTCGCAGCATCGAATGGCGCAATACCAACGAGCTGTTAGCTCACTCGGCCATCGACGGCATCAAGACAGGACAGACCAACGAAGCGGGTGGCTGCCTGCTGATTTCCGGTGGTGACGGGGGGCAGCATCTGTTTGTGGTCGTGCTGGGGTCCTCAACCCAGGAAACTCGATTTCTGGACGCCTACAATTTGTTTCAGTGGGCCCTGTGGACCAGTCGCAGGTTGGACTGAATCAAGGTTGCTTGAGGCAGGCAGTACGAAAGAGGTCAAAATCCTCTGGCTGAAGGACACCTTGCCCATTGCTGGTATAGAGCGTACTGAGATCCAGCCTCGTCCTGAACGCTACCGCTCGTCGGATTACAGGTGCTCTTCCTGCCGAAGCCTGGTGCTGTCGAATCAAATCACTGGTGGCCTGCCGGGTTGCCAGGGTGGACACAAACTGCAGCGGATGAATGAACCGTGCTGCGATGTCCGGATGCTGGTAGCTCCTGGTCCATCCATCGATCTGACAATAGGTCGGGAAGTTGCGCTCCTGGCACCGGAGCAGAAGCGGAGCGCGGTCTGTGCTGAGGTCCAGGGCATGATAGTCGTCTGGTCGACCCAGCAAGTCGACCCGGACGCGGACGCAGGCGCGCGGCACCCGTTGATCTCCCGCCGCAATCTGAGCCGCCGTCGGGCAGATAGAATTGAAGCGCCTCGTGGAAATCTGCTTCCACTTGTCGCTATAGGATTCACAAAGGCTGGTCGGAACCTGGTCGAATAACGGACGCATTTCCGGAAACGCGACGATCAGCGCCTTGAGTTCAGCATCGTAAAGATTGATGGTTCGGGCCACACACGCTTGTTCATCACTGGTCGTGGCAATACACTCCGACAGAGACTGGCGATAGATCTGGCATGCCGGCCAGTCCGGGTTGTTCTTGCAGGCAGGTGTGGCCGCAGTCATGGGGGCCAATGCCAGCATCCAGACCGAGATCAAAGATAGCGTCGCTGTTCTGAGCACGCTTGTATTCCGTTCCATTGATGTTCAGTGACAGTTTACAAGAGCGATCAGAACTACGCATGGTATTCAGGCCAGATGGCGTGATGTGGCAGGCGGGCGGTAGTTCGTTTCTTACCGCGAGGGTGACCTCCGTCGGGCCGGGATACCGCCCAGCGTGGAACCGGTTCTCAAACAGCCACTGCCAACATAGTATAGCGAGGGACCATCATCGGCTGATGGTACCAACTGAAATTCGGACCTCTGATGACCCGATTACATGCTGTCATACTGTTTTCGCTGGTGTTGTTGGCCACAGGGTGTGCCGCCACGACTCCGGACCCGGTGATCACCACCCCGCAGGGCAATGAGATTCTGCAGGTACAACCACCTGATGACTGGCAGCGGGTGTTTGCCCTGAATGCCATCGAAACCCGTCTGGTTGACTACCTCCCGGAGGGCGAAAATGAATCGAACTGGACGGCGAAGCTTTCCTTTGAGTCGATTGATGCCGAGGACAGGGGAGACCCCTTGCAGATGCTTGACCACGAAGCGCTCGCCGATCAGGAGAATTGCACCTTTGTACAGTATTTCAACCTGTTCTCAGGATTTGAGAATAATTACCCGACTTCTGTTCGTCTGTTTCTTTGTGGCCAGGAGAAGGGCACGGACCGTGGCATGGTTAAGATCATCAAGGTCATACAGGGCGATGAATATGTGTATACCATTCGTCTGGTCAGCCGAATCGAGGCCTTTGACGCCAATGAATCTGACTTCCCGAAGGATGTGATGGCGTCCTGGTCGAGCTATCTGCGTGAGATCACACTGTGCAATCCAACGATGGTGGATCATCCGTGTGACTGACGAGAAGCGCACAGTGTCGTTGATCAGGTGGACTTCCTGCCTTTCCCTGGTCCTGGCGCCTGTTGTATCAGCGCCCCGTTGAAAGAGTGTCAGGAAACGTCCGCGGCTGCGAGTTGCCGGCGTTCGGCCAGTTCTGCGAGCATCTCGCTATGTCGCTTCGGTGTCAGGTCATATCTTGTGTAGAAGAAGACGGAGATAAAGCCAAGGGATGCGATAATCGGCCCGTAGACCAATCCCAGGTTATAGAGGGTCTCCGGCGGGACATCCGCGGCAGTTCGAATCTGGGTGCCCACCGGCCAGTGGATAAATTCGAGGGCCCACCCGGCCACCACCGCACCGATGCCGCTGGTGGCTTTGGCGGAGAAAGCGACGGCGGCGAAAAAGGCGCCTTCCTGGCGTCTTCCGGTCTGATACTCGTGTTCATCGCAGACATCGGCCATCATTGAACCGTAGCCAACATTGGCCTGGGCCGTGACAAAGCCCTGAATGAGTTTGAACGCGACCAGTAACGGCATGACCAGCCCGGTCTCAAATGATCCCAGCATGATCGTGGCGTCGTTCTCGGGAAACCAGCCCACCAGCCGTAGTACCACGGGCAGGGTCTGAAAGAACGCCCAGGCCAGTCCGCCCACGATCAGGCAGGCCTTCTTGCCCCAGAGTGAGAACAGCCGTACCGAGAACATGGCCCCCAGGCCGTTGCCCACCGCGTAGGCAATCAATACCGGCAGTACGATGGCGTCATCCAACTCCCAGAAGTAGGTGATCATGTAGATGTCCAGCGTGCCAGTGACCCCCACCATGATGAAGACGATCAGCACACCGATGAACAGGTTGCGGAAGTTGCGGTTGCGGGTCACTTCGAGGAAGTCGGTGACAAGGCGGGCGATGATCGTACTGAGCGAGACCTGTGTCTTCTCAAACACCCGGGGCAGATAGGGAATGACCGATCGGGTGCCCCAGGCGCTCCAGAAGATGGTTGCCGCCATGATGAAGGCCATACAGAGTGCCCAGGGCTTGTACGCTGCCGCGTTGAACCTGCCGACTTCACCCAGCATGGGTGAGAAGATGAGGAAAAAGGTCATCAGCGCGGCCAGACTGCCAATGTTGGAGAAGAACTGCCGGTAGGCCACCAGTGCCGAACGGTCACGAAAGTCCTCTGTGATCTCCGCGCCAAGGGCGATGTGAGGGACGTGGTACAGCGACATCATGGTCCTGGCGACGTTGGTGAACACAGCCAGCCAGATAAACAGGGCCCACTCGGAGGTGACCATGGGGAAAAACAGCAGGAAAAAAGACAGTGCAAGCGGTAAGGCGGACGCAAACATGAATGGATGGCGGCGACCGTACCTGGACTGCCAGTGATCCGACACGGAACCCGCGATGACGTCAGAGGCCGCGTCCACCATCACGGCGATACCGATGGCGGAGCCCGCAAGGCCGGGACTCAGCCCGAGAATCTGGCTGTAGTAAAAGAGCAGAAAAAAGCTCAGGCCGGTACCAAAAATGCCCTCGCCAGCCTGTCCGATGCCATAGGCCAATTTCAGTTTGAAGCTGAGCTTCTCTGTCATCATTCGGTTGGTTCCAGGATCGATACTGATGTGGTCGGTCTTCAATGAGTGAATATGCGTTGTCATCGCACAACAAGCAACCACCCATCCGCCAGGCATTGGAATCGAGGGTCTTGTCGGTATTGCGAGGTTGACAACGGCTCGCAGGCCAATACGATGCTTGAGCTTAATCGGAGCAGATACCATGGATACACCGGGCTGGTTCAGCAGGGCGACCACCACGCCCTTTGATGAACAGACGATCGATGTGGCGGGGACGCCTATTCACTATCTTCGCTGGAGTAACGACGCCAGCAAGCCAGGGCTGATTTTTGTTCACGGCAATGGTGCACACGCGCACTGGTGGAGTTTCATTGCGCCGTTTTTTCTGGATCACTATCAGGCGGTCGCCATCGACCTCGCCGGGGCGGGAGACTCGGGCTATTGCGCGACCTATACGCCCGAGGCATTTGCAGCCCAGATTGCGGCGGTGGCGGAGGATGCCGGGTTTGGGAACGACACGATTGTGGTAGGGCACAGCTTTGGCGGCTACATCACCATGAAGACGGGGCTCATCTATCGTGATCAGTTGACCGGGATTGTGCTGGTGGATTCTGCGGTCCGGCCACCGGATTTCAACTGGGAGCGAGACCCCAAACGGTCACCCATCAAGCAGAAGCGGATCTATCCGGATTTTGAATCGGCCCATGCACGGTTCCGCCTGATGCCGCCACAGGACTGCAAGAACCAGTACATTCTGGACTACATTGGCCAACACTCGCTAAAGCAGGTGGATGGCGGCTGGACCTGGAAGTTCGACGACACCATGTTCCGCAAGTTTGATTTCGGTGGTGCCATGCACGAGGACCTCGCCAGGCTCAAGTGTCGGGTTGGTGTGATCTATGGTGAGGACAGTTATCTGTTCAGTCAGGACATTGCTGACTTCATGTTCAAGGTGCTGGATGAGTCAGTGCCCTTTGTCGGGATTCCCGAGGCGCAGCATCATCTGTTCCTTGACCAGCCCCTTGCCTTCGTCAGTGCCCTTCGAACGCTCCTCGCGGAATGGCGCCACTCCCGGCCCCACAGAGATTTCCGGGGGCAGGGAACCTGAACAGGAGCTTGAATCCCGGCCGGGTCACATCTCAATCAAGCAGCACCAGTGAGGCGTAACGTGCTCGCTACCTTCAGAAATGCACAACAGTCGCCGCCGTGGCCGGATTTTCGCTGACCCGTCACTGGCTGGTAGCTCACGGTCGCTGCGCCCGGTATTCGGTTCGGAGCAGCCCCATCATGATGGCGTCGACGCGTTCGCCTTCCCAGAGCAGGGCGTCGCGACGGATGCCTTCCTCCACGAAGCCGACTTTCCTGTAGACTCGCAGGGCGCGCGGGTTGAAGGCATAGACCTCGAGTTCGATCTTGTGAAGATTGAGGATGTCGAATCCAAAGTTGAGCATCAGCCGTGTGGCTTCGGTGCCCATACCCTTTGAGAACCGATCGGAGCCGTACAGGGAGATTCTGAATGACGCGATGTGATTGTCGAAATCAATCTCATTCAGTACGACTTCACCCTGGGCCATGCCCGGATTCTCAATGGATTCGATGATGTAGTCCGCGCGGTCGGCCCTGCCCGGGACTTGCTCACAGTGCGTCTGTACCTGCTCAAGGGTGAGCGTCCCGTGGGTACCCGTCAGGCGCATGATCTCCTGATCGGCGAGCGATGCAAACATGTCAGCAGCGTCGTCCGCCACCAGAGGTCGCAGCCGAACCAGAGCGCCCGTCAGAACAGGCTGGTCATGCACGGTTGCGCCCGGGACGCCTGGTAAACGGACAGATGCCCGTGGGGTCTCCGGTCATTTCGGCAATTTGGCGGTGGCGGTACCGAATACCCGGGTTTCCTCTTTCTCGTTGGTGATCGAAATGTCGATCTCGACCGTCCCCGCTTCCTCGTCAATGTCGGTTACGACTCCGGTGATCCTGTGGGGTTGGTCCACCATCACGGGTGCACGAAAGATGGTATCGATCGCGGTGATGGTCGCGGTGGGGGCCCAGCGATGGATCATGGCGCCCAGAAAGCCCTGGCTCATGACGCCCGGCACAATGGCACCGGGGAAGCCTTCTTTTTTCGCCTGTTCGTGATCGGTGAACCGCCCGGTCCCCCAGCCGACGAACTTGCCGTGCAGCTTGACGTTGTCGAGGCTGACATCAGGTTCAAACGAGGGCAATTCCTCGCCGAATTCCACGTCGGACAATACATTCACTGTTCTGGGGGTTGAATCAGGCACTGGGCTTCTCCCTGAATACGGTGCGGGTGTCGGCGTTCGCGACGTGTTGGTCGCCATCGAAGAGTTCCATCCGGGTGACAAAAAAGATCATACGCCCTGACCGTCCCGTCTTGGTGTAGATGTCATGAATATGCGACTTGCCGATCAGCGAGTGACCCGCCCGGATCGGGGCCATCCACTCGACGTATTTCCCTGCATCCATGCCGACGCCGGCCGGGACCGGCATGTCCTTCGGCAGATGGCGACCACCCACCAGGGTGGAGACGAAGGTCGGTGGGGCCTGAAAGTCCTCATGGCTCGGGTCGGTAAACCTGGGGTCCTGTTCACCGCAGCATTTGCCATACATGGCCATCCGCTCACCGTCCAGGTCGAAACTGACTTCGTCGAATTCCAGATTGATGTAGTCGTCACGAAGCTTCTGAATGTCTTCGTCCACGGAGATCTCCTGATGTGGGAAAAGAAGCGATGGTACTGAAAAACGGCGACAGAGTAAAAACGAGTATGCGGTATGCTTTCCTGCACGGCTACGGTGTGCTGGACACGGGCACGCTCAGGGCTGTTAGAATCAACGGGTCAGGGGCATGGGAGAATGATAATGCGAGGTGCAGGGGGATCATCAGGCGGTATCGGGCAGTTCTTCATCGGGTTCATCATGATGTGCAGCGGCTTTTACATGTTGCTGAACGCCATTCGGGTCACGTCGAATCTCGGCATGGGGGCTCGTCTTTATGGGTTCTCTGCCTTCGGTAACAATTTCGGCATCACCACCGGCATGATCATGATCCCGTTTATTTTCGGGGTTGGTTTCATCTTCTACAATTCCAGGAATCCCATCGGCTGGTTGCTGGCAGTCGGTTCGCTGGTCTCGATGGTCTTCGGCGTGATTTCGACCATTCAGTTTTCCTTCCGCACCATGACCGGGTTCGATCTGATTGTCATTCTGGTGCTGGCCGCTGGCGGCCTTGGCCTGTTCCTCAACAGCCTTCGTTCGTTTGACGATGTGGACCCGGATGGCGCCGGTTAGGCCATGACCTTCGAGATCAGTCCACCATCGTCAACTGCAATGCTGTTGCTTGGTGGCATCTCGCTTTTTCTGATTGTTCTCGGCCTGTGGCTGGGATCGCTGGCATTCACCGGGGCCCGGCCGACAATTGAAGTCGACGCAGAAGGGCTGGTGCTGAAGCTGCCGCTTTATGGCCGGTCGATTGCCTATGACGCCCTGAAGCTGGACGAGGCGAGTGTGGTTGACCTCGCGGAAGCGGGCGACCTGAAACCGGGAGTACGCACCAACGGGATTGGTCTGCCTGGCTATCAGGTGGGCTGGTTCCGAACTCGCGATGGGCGCAAGGCACTGGTCGCGCTCACCGGCCGCGACCATGTCCTGTATGTGCCCACCACTGAGGGCTATCTGTTACTGCTCAGTGTGGCGGACGGGGACGGTTTGCTGTCACTTCTCCGGTCCGGACTGAAATAGACATCGTTCTTTGTGTCCATGTCGGTGACAATAGTCAGTGACCATGATCAGAGACCCATGATCAGAGACCATAGTCAGTCACTGTATTGCCTGGAAATGATCCTTGTTGTTGCAGCTAAATCCCGTACAGCGACCGCACATTCTCGTTCGTGATTCTGGCCTTGATGGCCGGGTCGATATCCTCGAACAATTCATCGAGAACCGGTACGGAAAACGGCCAGGTTGAATCCGTGTGGGGGTAGTCTGAACCCCACATGAGGTTGTCGACTCCGATGAGGTCCCGGGTCAGCAGTGCCGGCCGGTCATCCTCGATGGTCGCATAGAACTGTCGTCGCCAGATGTCAGCCGGATGATCGCCTCGATAGGGCTCGGACCGGGTTCGCCACTCACGCTGCAGTCCCTGCCAGACCCGGTCCAGCCAGTGGGCGATCCAGCCTGCGTTGAACTCAGCGACGACAATCTTGAGTTGTGGATGCCGCTCGCACACGCCACGGCACATGAACTCGACGATGGTGCGTTGGACGGTGCCCTGGCTGGCTGCATAGTCCGCGATACCATCCCGGCGCTGCTTTCCGCCGTGGCGATACTCCGGTGGGACATATGAGTTGGTTCCCACATGCATCGACAGGGGAAAGTTGGCCTCCTCTGCCATGGCCCAGATGGGTTCATAGTCGAGATCGAAGTAGGGTTTGTCGGCCGGTGATGTACATGGGATGCAGGCACCCCGGAAGCCCATGTCGATGACCCTCTTCAGCTCGGCTGCACCGGCGGCCGGGTCCTGCAGCGGAATCGCGGCCAGTCCGAACAGGCGGCCACTTGCAGCGGTGGCGTAGTCATGCAGCCAATCGTTGTAGTTCTTCTGGACGGCGACCAGCAGGTCGGTATTTTCCAGGCTGAACATGCCGAAGAAACCGGGGTACAGGAACTCCGCGGCCAGCCCGTCTGCGTCCTGGTCCTGATAGCGTTTGGACCCGTCAACCAGGCCGGCGCGCATGCCGTCGTAGCCTTTGGCGAACAGGGCCTTCAGTTCCGGGTCATCCATATGAGCGACATCAGGCTTGTGGCCAGGCTTGCGTTCCAGAGGCTCGTTCCGGGCAAGACGGGTCGCGGCCATGGCCATCCGCGCGACGCTGACCCCGTGCATCCCTCTGCTTGGAATGACGATGGCATCTACCTGATCGCCCACATCCATGATGCGCGGTGCGTCGTCACCAAACCGCTCGGCGAGGCCGGTAAAGACCTCCCGTCCTTCCACAACATGAGAATCGGCTGAAATGGGTTGCACATCACCCTCCTGTCTGGGCCCATACCTGAGTATACGGTGCCTGAGTATACGCGGGTCCCGTGGGTCGGTCATCTGTCAGCCGGTGGGGTTAATGAGGATGAAGGGCCGGCGAGCGTAGGGAGGGCTAGACTGTTCGTGTCGCCGTCGCGGGTGATACGCCGCAGGCCTGTCGTGCCGGCCCCCACACCGCTAACTGGCCCAGTAACACCAGCACAACCATACCAAGGGGTACGCCATACCATTCGATCTTTGGAAAGTTCATCGCGTTGACCAGCGCGATATTGAACGCCACGGCCATGATGGCGCCTAGCACGACGCCACTGCTGGTAATGAGCAGATTCTCGATCAGGAAGTACCGCAGCACGTCTCGCGTACTGGCGCCCAGAGCCCGGCGGATGCCGATCTGTTTGATTCGCCGACGCACGCTGAGACTGGCCAGTCCCAGTATGCCGAGGCCGGTAATCAGTAGCAGTACCACCATCACAAAGCCCAGTATCATGGCGAGGCCCGTTTCCAGGTTGTAGCTCCGGCGCCGCACTTCGTCCATTGAATAGAGGTTTCGGATCATTCTGCCCCGTTCACGCTCCGCGAGCTGGGCCTCGATTTCCGGCATCAGCCGGTCCCGCTGGCCGGGTTCCGCCCGGATCAGATATCGCGGCGAACCGGTCTGGAACTGCTGCGGAACCATGACCGACGATTCAATCTGGCTGGACTGGGTCCACGGTGCCTGCAACTGATCCACGATCCCGATGATATTCGCCGGCGATTCGCCCAGCAGGATTGCCCGGCCCACTGTCGTTTCGGGACTGTCGTCGGGGAAGAGGCTTTTCGCCAGCGCCTTCGTTATGATGACCCGGCCAGGCCAGCCGCTCTCGTCAGGTTTGCGCCACACCACATCCGAGGCAGCGAAATTTTCGCCCGCAATCAGCTTCAATTGCATGGTATCGATGGCCTGGTCATCCACCATATACATGGCAGCACTGTAGACCGGCGGATCATCCCCCTGCTGGACGCGGACGCCGGTTGACCAGCCGCCGTTGGAGAGCGGGATGGTGTTCATCTGCAACGCGTTTGCGACTCCCGGCGTCTCTCTGATTGCCCGCAAATCGTTGTTGATGGTGACTTGGGGATTGATGGTGTCGATGGCCTCGCTCTGCATGTGAAAGGTATCCGCTTCGTTGAGCCCGCTCGGCCGCCCCGCCTTGCTGACCTGCTCGTTGATCATTACCGCGGCGTTCAGTACGACGGTCAGGGTGAATGCGATCTGAACGGCGATGAGAATAGCGCCGGTCCTGTTGCGCAGCAGGGCACGGAATATCGGGCCGATTTCCATCTGAATCTCCTGGCTATTGTGATTTGAGTTGGGCGGCCGGGTCGATCCGACAGGCCCGCCAGGTGGGGTACAGGCCAGCGCCGATGGCAGAGGCGATGGCCAGTGCCACCGCGGCGACCACCATGTTGAGGTCAAGGCGCATCAGATTGCTGGCGTCGGAGCCGAAAATGGCCAGCATGGACTCAAGACCCAGCCAGGTCAGCAGCAGTCCGAGTAGCCCGCCGCCAAACCCGATCATTGCGGTTTCCACCAGGTATTGATACATGAGTGAGCCGCGGCTTGCCCCTAATGCGCGCCGCACGCCAATCTCCGATGATTTGCCCAGAAACTTGGACAGGAGCAACCCGATGGTGTTGAGCAGGCAGACCACCAGAAACATGACAGCGACCGCCAGCAACATCTTTGCTTCGGGTTGCACGACGTTCTCGTGGTCGAGCCATTCATTGACATTGCTGAGACGGTTGTTGAGCGGTCGCGGAAAGCGGCCCCCCTCTTTCTGCTCGGTCACGTACTGATCCAGATAGGCCATGTAGTCCGCCTTCTCCTGGTGGTTTCTGAGTTCGGTCCAGTACTGGATCCAGACGCACTCGGAACCGAGGAAGGCCCTTAGACCGTCACCTGTGGGCTTCCAGCAGTTGGTGTTGCCGGACCTGGACAATCCCTGGGAGAGGATCAGGCCGAATGGAATGAAGATCTCTGCGGGGTCGGAGAAGTAATTGCTGGTCAGATCATAGAATCTTGGGACCGGACGCCACTCATCCAGCACCCCGATGACCCGAAACAGATTTGAGCTGAATTCCGTCGGATTGCCGAGCGTGATCTCTCTGCCTACAGAATCCTCCCCACCGAACAGCCGGTCGTTGGTCTCCCTCGACAGTACGACCACCTGATCGGCGCCCCAGTCCCGGTGGGCATCGGATGTCCAGCCAGTGCCATACAGGAACGGTACGTCGAACATGGGGAAGAAGTCGGCGTGATTGCCACGGATCCTGGCCAGAAATGGTCTGAAGTTGTCATCGTCCGGCTTTCGGATGATCGCGGTGGCACTGGCGTTGCCCGTTTGACGAAATGCCTTTGCGGCTGACATGAGCGCCTGATGATCCATCCAGGTGATCTGGTCGGGGGGCTCGTTGGGTGATTCGGCCGGCCGGTTCGGGTCCCAGTTGTCGAGTTGAACGTAGTAGAGCTGGCTGCTCTTGTCCGGAATCGGGTCTTTCGCCATCAGGTAGTTGATGGTGACGATGGACATACAGACCCCGATCCCGAGGCCGATGGCCAGGATCATCAGCGTGGTCTGGCCCCAATTCCTGCGCAGGCTGATGGCTGCCAGGCGGAGATAGTAAAAGATCACGCCGCCGCCTCGTCATTCCCGACCACGCGCCCGTCCTGAAGGTGAATGGATGATGGGGCGCGCGCCGCAAGCGCCGGATCATGGGTGACCATGATGATCGTCGTGCCACTTGTATGCAGTCCCTCAAGCAGGTCGAGCACGCCGCTCGCAGAAGCGCTGTCAAGGTTGCCGGTCGGCTCGTCGGCCAGCAGAAATCTGGGATCACCGGCGAGCGCCCTGGCGATGGCCACACGTTGCTGCTGGCCCCCGGACAACTGTGATGGAAAGTGACGGATTCGTCCAGTGAGCCCGAAGCGCTCAAGCTGTTCTTCGATTCGCCGCTTGCGTTCGGCCGCCGGGAAACCGCGATATCGAAGGGGGACATCCACGTTGTCAAAGACGTTCAGATCGGGAATCAGGTTGAAGCCCTGAAAGATAAACCCGATCTTCTCGTTGCGCAGCTTCGAGCGCTGGCGGTCGTTCAGGCCGGCGACATTCTCACCATCCAGCAGATAGCTGCCTTCATCGAAGTCCTCAAGCAAACCCGCGATATTGAGAAATGTGGTCTTGCCCGACCCGGAGGGCCCAACCACCGCGGTGAAGTCCCCTTCGTTGACCGTGAGTGTCAGATCACGCAGGGCATGGGTACGCACGAGATCCGTTTGGTAGATTCTGGCTATGCCTTTCATGTCCAGCATGAATTGCTCCCCGTTGGTGTTTGGGTTGGTGATTAGTTGGTGATTAGTTGGTGATGAGTATTGTCTCGGCGTCCTCGAAGATGTCGGTGCTCGAGATGATGATCTGATCACCCTCATTCAGCCCACTCGTGATCTCGACGGTATTGAGGCTTCGGGCACCCACGCTGATGGGCTGCCGAGCTGCGATATCGTCGTCGATTCGGAACGCAAACCGGCCAGAACCCGATTCCAGGAACTGCCCTCGGGTCACCATCAGCACATCGCGCTTTTCTTCCAGCAGAATCCGCGTCGTGAGTCGCTGGTTCTGGCGTATTCCTTCGGGCCGGTCACCAACAAAACTGAGTCTCGTGGCCACCTGATCGTCGACGATTTCCGGCGAGATGGACTTGACGGTGGTCGCAAACACCGAGTTGCCGGTTCTCACCTCGGCCGGCATGCAAATGGCGAGGTCATCGGCATAGTTCTGGGGCACAAAGGCCTCCACTTCGAACTGCGTCAGATCGACCACGCTGATGACCGGCAGGCTGGGCGCCACCTCGCCCTTGTGTTCCACCAGCCGGTTTCCGACCACGCCGGTCACAGGTGATACGATCGTCAATTCGTCCACCTGTCGCTGCAGATTGGCCACCAGCAGCCTCTGCTGTTCAAGCTCCAGATCCCTGGTTCTGGCTTCGAACGCGAGGCGTTCTGCATCGAGTTCGGTATCCGCGATGGCATGGGCGTGGGCGTATTCCGCGACCGTCAGATCATCCTGGGCCTTTTGATAGTCCACCTGGGAGATGCCCTGGCTGGCATAGGCCTGTTCGGCCCGCTTCAGCTCGCGTCTGGCTGCAATCAGCGCCAGTTCTGCCAGATCCACGTTCTTTGTGTTGGTCAGCAGCTTCTGACGACGTTCGATGTCATAGCGACCCACGCCCACCTCCAGTTTTGTCTGAATGGAGCGAGCCTGCTCGAGCTGATTGGTCAGCTCCGGGCTGTCCAGCGTCGCGAGCACTTCGCCTTTGTTCACACGGTCGCCCGCCGCGACCTTGAACTCGATGGTCCCGAACTGGTTGGCATACAGCGTCGGGCTGACTGCAGCCACCACCGTGCCCTGAACCGAGATGTCCCGAATGAAGTCACCGCGTTCCACCGTGGCGACCCGTAGGCGATCACGGGAAATGCTGTCCTCTGAGGAGAGCCATCGGAGCAGCATGGGAATCCCGGTCGCGATGAGCACTCCCAGGGCCACCACGATGACACCCGTGATGACCCAGCGTCGGGAACTGCCCGTGGGTTCGAGGTAGGTGTCCTGGGACGATGTGTCGGCAATTCTGCTGTTCATGGCTCCGCTCGCTGCCTTCCTTTGACGCACGCCGACTGCAGATGGTTTAGGTGAGCCTGACCGGCCGACAGGAACACGGCTGGTGCATCCATACCAGCTCTCATATCAATTCTTATATCAGTTCTCGAATGCGTTCCGCTAGTCTTCAAAGGCTGCATCCAGCAGTCGCCTGGCGCACTCACACCCGTAGGGGTCGCCCACTTCGACGGCGTCGGACATGGCGTCGCCTTGCAGGAACATCCGCGTGGCATCCGACCCTTGCAACCGTTCATGTCAGAGTGCAGAGTAATGTGCTGGTCGATACAGAAGCAACCCTTGAGAACATTTGAATGTGAATGCGGAAACGCAGTTTTTTTTGAGAATACCCAGTGCGTGGTTTGCCAGAGTGAGCTCGGTTGGTGCCCCGGGTGCCGCAGCCTGGCGCCGCTGGTGCCGGGAAACGCTAAAGGCAGCTTCTCCTGTGGCCGGCCTTCTTGCGGTGTGGCCCTCGTCAAGTGCCACAACTACAGTGTGGAGTCGGTCTGCAATCGCTGTGTGATGAAGGCGGACAGCGCTTCTGAAGGCCCGGTTCTGTGTGACTACTGCCGATTCAACGATACGATTCCTGACCTGACTGTACCGGACAATCGAGGGCTGTGGCGACGGCTGGAGTTGGCGAAACGTCGCCTTCTGTACACCCTTGACCTGATTGGCCTGCCCTATGGCACCGAGGACGACGGTATCGAGCCACCGCTGGCGTTTGACTTCAAGGCAGACACCGAGAAAAAGCCAAGGTGGTGGTGGCAGATGGGTCAGACCGAGCGCGTCTATACCGGGCACGCCAGCGGTAAGATCACCATCAATATTGTCGAGGCCGATTCGGTCGCGAGTGAGCAGGCAAGAGTCATGTTCGAGGAGGCCCATCGCACACCCATCGGGCACTTTCGCCATGAGATTGGCCACTACTATTGGGAGATGCTCGTCCTGGGCCGCAGGGAAACGGATTTTGTTTCCCTGTTTGGTGACTACCAGAATCCGGGCTACTCCGATGCGCTGGCCCTGCACTACGAGCAAGGTCCTCCCGCCGACTGGCGGTCCCGCTATATCAGTGCCTATGCGACGATGCATCCATGGGAGGACTTTGCCGAGACCTTTGCGCTGTATCTCAACATGGTCAGTGTGCTCGATACGGCGCGTAACATGGGTATTGGCGCCGGTGTCGACCCCACCTGTGCGGAGTTGGAGCCCATGGTGGATCACTATCGTCACCTGGGTGTCGTCCTGAACGAGATGAACCGTACCATGGGCCTGATGGACCTTGTCCCTGACGTGCTGGTCGATCCGGTGGTGTCCAAGCTGCACTTTGTCCACGATCTGGTGCGCGCGGCATCAGTACGTAACATCTGACTGTTCCCAGGCCCGGTCACGTTCCTGCCTGCGTGGCCCGGTCAGAAGGGCAGGTATCGCACCCGCTGCCCGAGTTGGCTCTGTACGATTCGCTGGGCGTCTTCGACGAAGTCGCAGATGTGTGCCCGTGTGGTGCGAGGATCAATGATGTCCTGGCCGGTCGCCTCCGCCGTGCGAAAGGGTGACGCCAGCGCATTCAATCGGTCCTCGATTTCCTGGCGTTTGGCGTCTGGATCATCCGCCGACTCGATTTCCCGGCGATAGGCGGCCGAGGCTCCCCCGGCAATGTGCATTGAACCCCACCTGGCAGAAGGCCAGGCGTAGCGACGGAACATGCCGGTCGGGCGGTGCTGGCACTGACCGGCGACGCCATAGAGCCGACCCATCACGATGGTGATCCAGGGCATGCTCGTCATACAGGTCATTGCAACAAGCGCCGCGCCTGCCCGCTCGATGCCTTCCTTTTCGGACTCAAGGCCCACCATGAAACCGGGCTCATCGGCGAGGGAAACGATGGGCAGATGGAATGTTTCGCAGAGTTGGAGCAGACGCATGACCTTGGTGCCTCCGGCCTTGTCCGTAGACCCGCCCTTGTGCCGGGAGTTGTTTGCCATGATGCCGACTGGATAGCCTTTGAATCGGGCCAGCCCGGTGACACGGGACCGGCCGTACCGTGGTGCGATCTCAAAGAACGAGTCCTGGTCGACCACGGATTCGATGATCTGATGCACCTTGTAGGTCTTGCGGGGGTCCCGTGGCATGACCGACAGCAGAGACTCGTCGGTTCTGTCAGCCGGGTCGCTGGTTTCGGCCCGGGGCGGCATCTCCCAGACGTTGGCAGGCAGGTAGGACAGAAACTGACGGATCTGGCGGAATGCATCGTCCTCGTCACTGGCGAGGTTGTCGATGACGCCGCTGACGCGGGTGTGGATATGATCGCCTCCCAGTTCCTCTTTGGTAATGTCATAGCCGAGAGATGCCTTGACCACAGGAGGGCCCCCCGGGAACAGCTGACTGGTGCCTCTGACCATCAGATTGAAGTGGGCGAGGCACGCATTGATCGCGGGCAGCCCGGCCACCGAGCCCATCACGGCGGAGACCACAGGGATCTCGCTCAGCAGTTGTACATCGATAGCAGACCAGATGTTTCCGTCCGGCAGGTAGGTTCTGCCGATATCTTCAAACGATCGGACGCTGCCACCGGAGGCGTCCAGAAGCCGCACATAGGGCACCCGCCATTCCTGGGCCCTCCTGTTGGACGAAAGCTCCATGCCGAGCCCGCCACCGGCGCCGCCAGACCCACCGCGAACGGTGAAGTCGCCAGCCGACAGCACCACCTTGCGACCATCGAGTCTGCAGAACCCTTCCACTGAGCCTTTGGGCGTAAAGTCCTTGAGCTTATTGTTTTCATAGCGTGCGCCGCCGATCAGCCCCATGAACTCGTTGAATGATCCGGAATCGGCGAAGCGGTCGATGCGTTCACGGACGGTGAGTTTGCCCCGTTCATGTTGTCGCCTGATCCCTTCCTCGCCGCCCATCTTCTTTGCCAGTTCATGGCGGCGTGTGATCTCCTGTACTTCTTTCTCCCAGCCCATGGATGAAGCCTCCTCTTTTTTTGCCTCGCGACAGTTCAACACAATTTGGTAGCCCGCGCATAGCGCCAGAGCCTGCTTCAACGGCCCGGATGCCGATCCCCGGCAGTGAGGTCCTGTCCCGCTGCTGGTGTGGGCTGGACATCATTCACACGGTGATTCATTCTCCGGGCTCAAATGGATTGGAAGACCGGAGCCAGAATGTCCCTGAAACGAGTGCTTATCTGCAACCGTGGAGAGATTGCGATCAGGATTGCCCGTGCGGCCACCAGCCTTGGGATGGAATCTGTCGCGGTCTTCGCGGCTGCGGATCGACTGGCACTGCATACCCGATATGCAACCAAAGCAGTCGAGCTTCCGGGCAGTGATCCTGTTGCCGCCTATCTGGACATTGAGGCGATGATCGCGATTGCCCGGGCTGAACGTTGTGATTGTATTCATCCGGGCTATGGGTTCCTCTCTGAAAACGCCGGCCTGGCGAAGCGCTGCGGCGATGAGAACATCACCTTTGTGGGGCCGTCTGCGGAGGCGCTGATGCTGTTCGGTGACAAGGTCAGGTCGAGGGAACTGGCGCAATCCCAGGACATTCCGGTCGTGACCGGTAGTCTTGGCGCACTCGATAGCGTCGAGCAGGCTGGATTCGTGGCGGCAGAGCTTGGCTATCCGGTCATGCTGAAGGCATCGGCGGGCGGTGGCGGAAGAGGCATGCGGCTGGTTGCCAGTGCGGCGGATATGGCGGAGGCCTATGGGCGCTGTCAATCCGAAGCGAAGGCTGCCTTCGGTGACGGCGATGTCTTTCTGGAGAAAGTCATTCAACGGCCAAGACACATTGAGGTACAGGTGTTGGCCGATTCCAGCGGTACCGTGCTCCACTTGCATGAGCGCGACTGCTCTGTGCAACTTCGTAACCAGAAGGTCGTCGAGGTGGCACCGGCTGATCACCTCGACCCTGATCTGAAGCACAAGCTGACGTCCGACGCGGTGCGCCTGCTGCACCATGCGGCGTACGAGAATGCCGGTACCGTTGAATTCCTGGTGGTGCCGGAAACCGGGGAGTATTACTTCATCGAGTGCAATCCTCGCATTCAGGTTGAGCATACGGTGACCGAAATGGTCACCGGCCTGGACCTCGTTGAACTGCAGTTCCAGATCGCTGGCGGCAAACGGCTCGAGGAACTGGGGCTCGCGAATCAGAAGGCGGTCGGCCTGCCACTCGGGTTTGCAGTTCAGGCGCGGGTGGTTGCCCAGGGGCCGGGCACGATCACCGGATATCGAGAACCAGCCGGGCCAGGTGTCCGGGTGGACTCGGCAGGATACGCCGGACTGACGCCGCCGCCCCAGTACGATCCGTTGCTGGGTAAGGTGATCGGGGTTGGGCGGAGTCTTGAGGCGGCTGTGCTGCGTACTCGGCGGGCGCTGGCGGAATTCCAGATCACCGGATTGCCGACCAATCTGGGCCAGCTCCTGGCGATGTTGAACCACGTGGATGTGATCTCTGGTGATGCCAGAACGACTTTGCTTGTAGAGGCACCTGAATTGATGAGTTCCGGGCGCGCCGCGAGTGATGCGGTGGCGTTTCTGGATGCCCAGGCTCCGGGGCGCGAAGGGCAGACGAAGGTACCGGATCCGGTGCCGGAATCACGGCCATCGCTGGCGGTCGGCGAGGGCGAACGGGGCATCGAATGTCCAACTGGCGGTCAACTGGTTGAACTCGCTGTGCGGCAGGGTGATACAGTCGGTACTGGCGACACCATCATGGTAGTGAGCGCCATGAAGATGGAAACCGTGGTGAGTGCGCCCTGTTCCGGAACCATCGCCGAGGTGCAGCCCCTGATACCCGGCGACCTCCTGGTTGCCGGCCAGGTGGTCGTGGTCATGACACCGGCCGAAGCGGGCACGGGGATCGAACACGAGGCGAGTCGGGACAGCACCTGGGTCGCAATGATGGAGGATGTGGCGACGCTGCGGGAAATGGGAGAGGCCCGTCTTGGCCCGGCTTCCGATGAACCCGGGGTCGTCCGGCAGCGCGACCGGGGTAAACTGACCTGCCGTGAGCGCATTGATATGCTTCTGGATAACGGTTCCTTCCGGGAGGTAGGCAGCGTGGCGGGGTTTGCCAGCTATGACGATCAAGGGCGCATTGCCGCTTTTACACCCGCGAACAGTGTGGGTGGCTGGGGTGAGATCGAGGGCCGTACCGCGGTTGTCTGTGCCGACGACTTCACGTCGCGTGGTGGCCATGCCGACGGCGCGATCGGCGCCAAAAGCGGCTATCTTGACCGGCTCTCGATGGAGCTTCGAATTCCCTCCATTCGAATGCTCGATGGTTCATCCGGCGGCGGCAGCGTTGCGGCGATGGTGCCTGCCCAGAAGAAGGAAGGCGATAGCAAAGCCAAGGAGAGCAGCGGTGCGATCTCTGCCGGTAGACCAAGGGTAGCGGGTGGCGGCGGTTCGTTCCTGCCCGGCCATCTCGGCAGCAACATGTATGCGGAGCAACTGACCACTGTTCCGGTAGTCAACATGCTGCTGGGTAGCGTCGTGGGTATTGGTGCGGCAAAGGCCGTGCTGGGGCATTTTTCGGTCATGGTTCGCGACATAGCACAACTGTTCGTAGCAGGGCCCCCGGTGGTCTCCCATGCGATGGGTTACGACATCACCAAGGAAGATCTGGGGGACTGGCGCATTCACTGTACCAACGGTTCGGTGGACAATCTGGCAGACAGTGAGCAGGAGGCTGCCCGGATGGCCCGCAGGTTCCTGTCGTATTTGCCCTCCAGTGTCTATGAGGCGCCGCCTGTCATCGCGCCCGATGCCAGCGACCCTGCGGATCGTCGTGAAGAGGAACTGTTCTACATCATTCCACGCAAGCGAACGACCACGTTCGATGTGCGCAGGGTCATCGAGTTGCTGGCAGACCGGGGCTCATTTTTCGAGATCGGCGCACTGTGGGGCACGGACCAGGTTACTGGTTTCGTGCGAATGAATGGTCATCCTGTTGGCGTGATCGCCTCGGACAGTCGCCATGTCAACGGGGGTGCCCTGACCGCCGATGGCTGTGACAAGCTGAAGCGGCATCTGGATCTGTGTGATCTGTTTCACATCCCGGTTCTGAATCTGGTGGATAACCCCGGGTTCGCCGTTGGGGTTGAACATGAACGGGCGGGAACGATCAGAAAGGGTGGTGAGTGGATGGTGGCGTTCGCCCAGGTGAACATCCCCATCTTTACGGTGATCATGCGCCGCAGCTTCGGGGTTGCGGGTAACAACTATGCTACGCCGCGATCCAGGCCGTCAGTTCGTGTTGCCTGGCCCGCATCGGATGTGGGCGGCATTCCGCCCGAGGGCGGCATTGAGGCAGCCTACAAGCGGCAGCTGGCGGAGTCGGAAGACCCGGAGGCCCTGCGAGCCGAATTGTATGCTCGAATTGAAAGCGCCCGTGGCCCTGTGGGGCCGCTCAACCGGTTTCAGATCGAGGAGATGGTCGATCCACGGGACACTCGCCGCCTTGTTTGCGAGTGGGTACCGCAGGCTTATCGGGTCATTTCCCATCCGGCCGGGCTGGTGCCGCGCCCGCTTGCGTTTCGACCCTGATTACCTGATAACTTAGAGCGACCACGACGATAACCGAGAGAGGCTTGATAGCGATGATTGATCCCTACGAAATCAGTGTATCCGACGCTGAGCTGGCAAATCTGAAGCAGCGATTGAATAACACCCGCTGGCCTAATGCCGAAACCGTGGATGACTGGAGCCAGGGCGTTCCGCTCGCCTATGCCCGGGAGTTTTGCCAGTACTGGGCCAGTGAATATGACTGGCCGGCCCGACTGGCACGGATGAACCAGTTCGAACACTATGTGACCACAATCGAGGATCTTCCGATTCACTTCATCCATGCCAGGAGTCCCGTGAAGGATGCGAGGCCCATTCTGATCACCCACGGTTGGCCTGGTTCCATCGTGGAATTCCTGAAGGTGATTGGTCCCCTGTCGGACCCCGAGGCCCATGGCGGCAAGGCCGAGGACGCGTTCAATGTGGTCTGTCCTTCGCTTCCGGGCTACGGCTTTTCCGGCCAGCCCGCAGCGCCGGGCTACGGTGTTCCGAAGATCGCGGGCATGTGGGACGAATTGATGACCAGGCTGGGCTACGATGCCTGGTTCGCTCAGGGCGGGGACTGGGGTGCGGCGGTCACCACAGCGATTGCCATCCAGAACCTTGGGCACTGCAAGGGTATTCACCTGAATATGCCCAGTGCCGGTGCCACAAAACAAGCCAGGGAGAATCCCACACCACAGGATCTGCATGCCATGGAGCGCGGCAAAGCATATCAGGACTGGGATTCCGGATATTCCAAACAGCAGTCCACACGGCCCCAGACGCTGGGTTATGGGCTGGCGGACTCGCCATCGGGTCAGGCCATGTGGGTGCTCGAAAAGTTCTGGCGCTGGACTGACTGCAACGGCCATCCCGAAAACGCGCTGACCCGGGATGAGCTGCTCGATAACATCATGCTGTACTGGCTGGGTAATTCCGGAGCCTCATCAGCAAGGCTCTACTGGGAGAGCTTTAATCGGGCCTTTGGGCCTGGCGACAACACCGTCGCTTTGCCAACTGGCTGTAGCATTTTTCCGAAAGAAATCGTACCGACGCCGCGGTCCTGGGCGGAGCAGCGCTATCCCAACCTCGTCTACTGGAATGAACTGGACAAGGGCGGACACTTCGCCGCCTTCGAGCAGCCTGAGCTCTACGTGAACGAGATGCGCAGTTGTTTCAGGCAGATGTCGCTGTAGACCCTCCTTGTATCGGCAGAGGCAGGCAACAAGACCAATATAAGGCCGATATAAGGCCGATAAGGCGCTACTATTGAGGTCCATAGGGAATGGCGGGTCTTGAATGACCTGAGCAAGCGCGTGTGATCCTCGAACGTGGCGACAAGGTGCTGGCGATCAAGCGCCTGCGGGAACTGACTGGCGTCAGTCTGCGGGAGGCCAGGGAACTGGTGGAGGCCGGGAACGCCGGTTCTGCACTGACCCGCTCCACAACCGGTCAGATGCCATCAGCGGCGATCGCCGCGCTCGGTCGTGGAAACAGGATCGAAGCCATGACGCTCGTCCGGCATGCCGAAGGACTCGGCATGAAGGACGCAAAGGACTTCGTCGAAGCCTTTCTGTCGGAGAACCTGCAGATCAACCAGAAGTTCACCCAGATCAATGCATCAAGGTTTCGTACCACTCTAAAATGGGTCGTGGTCGGGGCCGCCGTCTGTACTGTGGTCTATTACCCGTTCAGTACCCAATCTGGTTGAAAGCGGAGCTGAACGGTTCAGGTCGGGCTCAGATTCTGGGTGTTTGGCTGACGGTTGGGACTACTGAACGGCCTGGCGCTCTTTCCAGCATTCTCCGGATGAGCAGGCTGGCGACAGTACACTGATTCAGGAAGATGTGAGCCGACGTTCACTGGCTTATCTCGGAAACGGACCAGCAAAGGGGGCGAATTCATGACGCTTGAGATCGAAATGAAGTTCTCACTGGCACCAGACGGTGCAGAGAAGCTCTTGGCCTTCTGTCAATCATTGGGCGTCGTTGAACGTCGCCGGCATCTGGTCACGACTTACTATGATTCCTATCAGCATCTGTTGAGAAAGGCCGGCATTGTGCTTCGAGTACGGGCGGATGGTGACCGTCGTGAACAGACTATCAAGATTCCCGGGCCCGGCCCCCTGGGCATGCAGGTGTCCACTGAGGTGACGGTACCGCTGCCGGGTGAAGTACCTGATGTCGCGTTGTTTGAGCCTGCCTTTGGCGCGCAAGGCATTCCTTCCCGTTTGCGCAGGAAGCTCCACCTGCTGCCCCAGTTTGTGACTGAGATTGAACGCGCCGCGCTTGACATAGAGTATCAGGGAGCCAGATTCGAATTGGCGCTCGACGTGGGCTGGCTTCGTGCAGGGCAACGCTCGCAGCGGATATGTGAAGCGGAGTTTGAACTGAAGGACGGCAACGTGGCAGGCATGCTCGACTATGCGATGCGTTGCGTCGAGAACCAGGAAATGCGTCTGGTCCATCGTACCAAGTCGGCCCGTGGCTACGCACTCGTGCGGCCGTCACTGGTTCCCGGACCAACCCGGGCCGGACGCATCAAGCTGAAGCCGGGTATGTCCGTGGGAGAGGCGTTCAGGTGTGTGGTGGGCGAAACGATGCGCCATCTTCACGCCAACGAAGAGCCGTGCCGGGCGGGACATGCGGAAGGCGTGCATCAGGCGAGGGTTGCCATGCGCCGTATGCGTGCAGCACTGTGGGCGTTCAGGCACGGCTTGCCGAAAGCGCCGCGCAAGGCGTTTGATCAGGCGTTTCACGAGTGTTTCCAGCAGCTTGGGCCAGCAAGGGATTGGCAGGTATTTCTCAGTGAAACGCTTCCGGCGATCTCCCGTGACCAGCCGGACAGGCTCGATGTGATCCAACGGCTGCGGCGAATCGCTACTGCCGAACGGCGCGCCGCCACCATGGGTGCTGTTGAGATGATCGAGAGTAAGCGGTATTCGCTGCTGATGCTGCAGTTCCAGCACTGGTTGCTGGAACTTGAAGGCGATGACCGGCCCCCGTTCGACGGCGAGGTGAAACCCTTTGCAGCTCATGTGTTGAGCAAGGTGCATGCACGCTTGTTTCAGGACACGCGCCCGCTTGCCCGCATGCCGGTTGAAGACCTGCATGGGGTCCGCAAGCGCGGCAAGAAGGCCCGCTATGCCGGTGAATTCTTTGCCCGGCTATGGTCTGCCAAGAGAGTTGCCCCTTACCTTTCCTCGCTCGAGAAGCTGCAGGACCAGTTGGGTGCGATCAACGACGCTGCGATTGCGGTGCGCAATCTGGCTGCGCTGGCGCCCGCGACGGTCGATGACGAATGCCTGATGCTGGTGCAGAACTGGTCCGAGGCCCGGGTCAGCCGCTGTCTCAAGCGGGCACAGGGATTCTGGAAGCGCGCTCAGAAACGTAAGGCGTATTGGTAGAGTCCGCGTCAGTCACGGGCGACCAGGGCGCTGCTGCAGACGGGCATGACCGAGAACGCACCATCGATATCGGAAGTTGACCATCTGCAGTGATCCACAGATTTCTCACATGTCTGTCTCCTGATTGTAGTGAACAGCCAGCCAGATCGTTTCTTCATCAGGTGATGTCCAGGCGACCCGATGGCGTTTGTGCGCCGGTATTGTGATGTAGTCCCCCGGCTTTAGATGCACATCACTGCCGTGATCGAATGACAGGACAGCCTCGCCGGTGAGGACCGCGACCCACTCATCGTCTGCCTGGTCGTACCAGCCTGAAACCGGAGACGAGTGGCCCCTCGAGACAATTCTCTCAATCCTGACACCACTTCCCCGAGCCAGTTCGGTAATTGCCTCGAGGGCAAGGTCATCGGGTATTGCTTCGAAGAGGTTGCGCGACGCCATCTTGCCGTTCCGGGTTCGGTTAGGGGGTGCTGGCAGTTCGACAGCACCGCCGGGTACTACCACTCAAGGTCGTCTGGAATCTTGAAGTCCTTGTAGGGGTCATCCTCGTCGATGTCATCTTCGGTCCGCTCGTAAAGATACATTACCCAGGATGCATCCCGGGACATGATCTTGCGAGCCACCTGTTCCGGAACGAGGTCATAGACGTCTGTCTGATCGACAGTGGGGCGCTTCACGATGGCGAGTTGGCCATTGTTCAAATGGTTCTTGTTGAGCGCCGAGATCCTGATTTTCTTGACCTTCTTGTCCTCGGTGAAGTGGTACTCAACGTCGCCTGGCTGGCGCTGACTGTTCATCTCGATCAGTTGTTTGACCTGGGCGCGCAGGGCCTTGGTCTCGGCGGCCTTTAGAATCTGCAGGTTTCGTAGCCGGTCCTGTTCCTGTTTGGCTTGCTGGGCCTGCCTGACGGCGGCCCTGGTGTCATCCTCGCCCGCGCCATGGCGAGCCCGCATCTCCTGACGGTGAATGCCGTTCTTTGCTTTGCGGACCTGCTTGCCGGTGACCAGCCCTGCGGCTTTCAACTGGTCCTGCAGCGATCCACCCAGAAGTTTCTTCTTTGCCACTGGCTTTCCTTTGGCGGAGTACCCACGGATTGTAGCGTTGCCTGTCGGTGGTTTGCACCCGAAACCTGGTCTTTGCCGGCCGGGTACGAGCGTTCAACCGTCAAGAGAGACGCCTGGATGCGCCTCGTAGCAGTCGGCTAATCGCTCGGGCCTTTGTAGTCCTGCCAGAGATATTCCAGTGCCTGGGGCAGCAGTTGTCCCTTCATGGCCGGGTCACAGTGCCAGGCGTTGCAGACAAAGGAAAACTGATACGGGTAGTTTTTCTCAGCCAGCACTCGCGCCATGTGTTCATTGGCGAGCACCCAGTCGTGCATACCATCTTGCATGGTGTTGGGGTTGTAAAGGTCCCGGTCGGCGACCGCCATCCAGATGCGCAAACGCCTGGGTTCCGCGTTCGGAATGATCGAGCGATGGAATTCCCAGGCGCCTCCGGGTGTTTCCGGATTGTAGGGCCATTGCTGATTCACAAATGTCCCCGAAAAACTGAGCACGCGGTGATAGAGGTCGTTTCTGTACCAGGCCATGATCATTGCGCAGGAAGCCCCGGAACTGCATCCCATGGTGGCGCGCGCTGCCGGGTCCCTCGTTAGTATCACGTCACACTTCGCTTCGACCAGCGGCAGCACCTCGGTTTCGACGAATTCGGCATACAGGCCCGACATGGTGTCGTATTCGAGGCCTCGCTGACTGCCCTGGGCGTCACCGCCGCCGTTGCTGATCGAGATCGCAACCATGGCCGGAACCCGCCCCTCGGCGATCAGGTTGTCCAACGCCATGAACAGTGAAAAGTCGGGCCCGTCCGTGCCAACGATAAAGGGCACCACCGAACCTGGTACGTACTGTTGTGGTACATAGACTGTTACCTGGCGCGAATACGGCGCCGGGTGAGAGGTGGTCACGATCAGGCGGGCAGGGTTGTCGGGATCAGGCGTTCCAAAGGTGCCCTGTTCCCTGGATATTCCGGGAAAGATGGGGCTGTCTGCGGACTCCATGATCAATTCGTGCACCGACCCCCGGGGGACGCCTGGTTGCTCGGTCATCTCCCTCGCCGTGGAATGTGTCGGGCCAACGATATAGTTGCCGCCCACATCAATCGGCGGAATGGTGCCATCCGGCAGCGTCGTCGCAGAGACGTAGCCTGGCGATTGCGGATCACGAATGGGAGGTGCCTTGCGCATCGTTCGTCCTGTTGCATCTACTGGAAAAAGAATATTAGGGTCAGAATATTAGGGTCAGAGTCGCATTTAAGAATATTAGGGTCAGGGTCGAATTTACAAATGTAAATTCGACTCTGACCCCATTTATCCCATGACTGCGGCGGCGAGCTTGGTGCGTGCGGCGTGTAGGCGGGACCAGACAGTGCCTATGGGGATTCCGAGTACATCAGCCACCGTCTGGTGCGACAGACCTTCAATACAGATCAGCGATACGATGGTTCTCTGGGGTAGCGACAGTTGCTGCAGCCCTCGGGCGAGTTCGTCCCGCAGAACCGTTTCTTCCGCTCCATTGGCCAGGGCAGGTTCGCCTCCGGGCGGCGGATCAGCCAGCCTGGACCTCCGGGCCAGATGGCGTCCGGCCACGCGGGTGGTAATCCGATAGATCCAGGTTGCGATATCAGAATCGCCTCTGAAACCAGACAGATTCTTCATAACCCCGATGAACACCTCCTGTGCAATATCCTGCGCGTCATCCGGGTGCCCACACAGGCTATGAGCGTGTCGCAGGACGCGAGGGTAGTGTTCCCTGAACAGTTCATTGAACGACGCAGACTGCGGAGCGGCCATGGTCAATCTTCCTCGGAGATGAGGGACCGCTCCATCTTAAGCAGCGGCAGTTCAACGAGATAGGTATAGAGAACCCCGATCCCAAGCACGAGCCCAAGCCCGAAGAGAATTGGTGCGCCTTGCGCAGGGGGGCCGCGGAACAGCATGATCAGTGCACCAGCCAGGATTTCAAGGCCGATCACCCCGGCAACGATACGGGTCAGGCTGATCTTCCGGGTCAGGTCCCGCTGCCACGCAGCCAGAAAGACCGATGAATGATCGTAGCCGGACAACCGACGCGCGACGGCTGACGTCCACCAGGCGTAGACCACACTCGCCAGAAACCAGAGCATCAGTATGACTGACCCGGCATTGATCGCCCGTTCATGGCTCACGAACCAGACCAGAGCCAGCAGACTGGTCACTGCCATCAATATGGCCAGCCAGGTCTGTCGTCGTTCCTGACCCGACCGGTCAATCAGGCGGCGGTAGGCACTCTCTATCGCCCCATCAGAGACAGATTGACGGGCATGATCAAACAGCGCCGCAGTGACTGCCGCCGTCGAGGCATATTGGGTGCATTCACTACAGGTCCTGACGTGTTCTGCCAAAGCCTCGTGTTCGTCATTGCTGGCGCGGCCCGGGTGGTCGATGAAGGCTCTGAAATATTCGCAGGTGTTCCCCATGGTGGCACTCTCATGAAGTGGTATTCACTGAGTTAGTGTCAGGGAATACAGAAACCTTCACTTTCCTGGCGAATCTTTTGATGGGCGTACTCGTACTACAATGTCGACTGTACTATTGACGACTCCACTGCGACAGTTCGACCAGCGGTCAGGTCACGTCTATGCGTGACGTCATCGCACACAGCCAGTCGCACCGCACTTTAACCTTTCACAAAAGTTTCGGTCCTGCACTGTGCGAGTCCGTGATGCTTGCCAGCACGACGATGGTGTGCCTGACACGGACATGCTCATCGTTTTCGTGGACCTTCTGGCCGCACGCCGTGCCGTCCGGAAAACTTCCCTGCATGACTACGGCGCGACAACCCGGTCACGCTCAGGGCTGCTTGGTGGGCTTTCTGGCCGCACGCCGTGCCGTCCGGAAAACTTCCCGGCATGACTACGGCGTGCCAACCGGGCGCCGCTCGGGGCTGCCAATCGACGGTGTGATCACGGAAGGGGCGTTAATCAGACGTCCCTATCTGCCAGTTTATGCTCTGCTGGTACGGACGCGACTCCCGGAGGGGCTCCGGCCGCCGGCGCGATGACCGGAATCGTTGCCGCGAATGTTCGCGCGTCCAGCGTTGCCGTTGTTTCGATTGTCTGAATGGCCACTGTATCGGTTTCCTGCAGAGGTGTTGCCGATGTTGTCAGGCCGACTGTCGGAGCGGTTGTCACCACCATTGCCAGCGCGATTGCCAGAGGCGCTGTTCCCATTGCCGCCTCGCCCGCCGGAGCGACGGTTTCGAGCGCCCCTGCCGTTTTCCATGCGGGTCACGCCGCCTGCCGAGGAACGTCGTCGGTTGTTCTGACCACCGGACGGCGGGCTCACCGTCGACAGTTGCTGGGTGGGCTCGAAGCCTTCGACTTCTTCACGTCGAATGCTTTTCTTGATCAACCTCTCGATGTCCCGGAGTTGTTTGATCTCGTCAGCACAGACCAGTGAGAACGCAACGCCCTCGCTGCCCGCTCGACCGGTCCGGCCGATGCGGTGTACATAGTCTTCCGGGACATGTGGCAGGTCGTAGTTCACCACATGGGGTAACTCGATAATGTCAATGCCCCGGGCTGCAATATCGGTTGCCACGAGTACATCGACTTCACCGCGCTTGAATTCAGCCAGAGCTCGCGTGCGCTGAGGCTGGCTCTTGTTGCCGTGAATGGCCAACGACTCAATGCCATCTTTGGTCAGTTCCTTCACCAGCTTGTTGGCCCCATGCTTGGTGCGAGTGAATACCAGCACCTGAGTCCACTGGTTGGTGCGAATGAGATGGCTCAGCAGACGGGTCTTTTGAGACTTGTCCACCGCGTAAAGGTGCTGAGCGACGGTATCGGCGGCGGCGTTCTTGACTGCCACGTCGACCTCCAGTGGCTGATTGAGCATCGTCCGAGCCAGCGCCCGGATCGGGTCGGAGAACGTGGCCGAAAACAACAGCGATTGTTTTTTGGCAGGAAGTCTTGCCTGAATCCGTTTGATGTCTGGTATGAAACCCATGTCGAGCATCCGGTCCGCCTCGTCCAGCACCAGGATTTCGATGTCGTCGAAGTGGACTGCTCCCTGGCCGTGCAGGTCAAGAAGCCGCCCGGGGGTCGCAATCAGGATATCGACACCGGCGCGCAATTGTCGAATTTGAGGGCCGATATTGACCCCTCCGAATACCACGGCAGAGCGGATTTTCAGGTGTTTGCCATAGACCAGAACACTGTCCAGGATCTGGGCAGCGAGTTCACGGGTCGGCGTGATCACCAGCACCCGTGGATTTCTGCCCCGGGTCGGGTGCGCTTCGAGTTGTTGCAGGATCGGTAGTGTAAACGCCGCCGTCTTGCCGGTACCGGTCTGGGCGGACGCCATCACATCCCGGCCGTCCAGGACCGCAGAGATGGTGCCTGATTGGACGGGTGTGGGGGTTTCGTAGCCTTTTTCTTTCACTGCACGAAGCAGCGGCTCGATGAGGCCGAGAGAATCAAAATTCATAGTTGTCCTGTTGACGATATCGTATCGTCTGAATAGGTATTTGGCCGACCGGGCGAACCTCGACGGCAAGAAGTGCAAATGCACGATGCGGCATTTCAGAGAGGGGCTTTCTAGGAGGAGGATTCTGGCTGCTGCCGGAGATCTTCTCGTAAGGCTGGCTAAGGAACCGGTTTTTGCCGGTACTACAACTCAAGATGACGCGGCTGATCATTGATCAGGTGCGCCCATCCTAGTGGTGATTACGCTTCAATGCAAGAACAATGCAACCTTTGACAGCTGGTGGAAGCGGCGCAGGCTGTCATGGAAGTCACTGATGGGAGGTGTCAGCGTGAGCACGTTTCTGTACGACCACTGCGTGCGTGAGGCGGGCACGCTCAAGGCTGCCAGGTGTCAGGCGCGATGGCAAACCAAAAGTCTCGCGCCCGATTCGGATCAATCGGGCCGCGATCCCGGAGAGTGAGCCACAGAAGTGTCCTATGATTCCAGCATGGTCCTCATCCTGGCCTCGATACCAGCCTGGGTATTCGGGTGTGTAAAGACGTAGAAGCGATCATCGACAATCGCCTGAAGTACAGTGTCACCGACCTGCAACGGGTCCATGCCATCGCGCTGATATCGGGCATCCATCTGCGCCATGAATCTTGCTGTTTCCGGATGCTCGTCATCGGGTGCGAGCTCCGGTGGGCGGTTGCGGGCGCCGGTGTTGATTCGTGTCGCCGTCAGTGCTGGCAGAAGTAGCGATACACCGATATTCGTTTGCTGGCGTTGCAGGTCCCGGGCCAGCCCCTCAGTCAGCGCCGTTACCGCATGTTTGGAGACACTGTAGATGCTGCCATCACCAGGCCAGACCCCTACGATGGACGACGTGTTGACAATATGGCCCGGTTCTCCGTGGGCGATCATGTCGGGAACGAACGCCTGCAGGCCATGAACGACGCCCTGGAAATTGACTCCCATGACCCACTGCCAACTCTTTTGAGGCGCATTCCATATCCCGGGGGCACCACCGGTCGCCCCGCCTACTCCGGCGTTATTGCACAGGATATGAACCTTGTCGTATCGGGCCTTTGCAGCGAGGGCGAGTTCAAACACAGAGTCCCGGTCAGAAACGTCAGTACGCACAGCGAGTACGTCGTGCCCGTCTGCAGCAAACGCCGCCTCTGTTTCGGCCAGGGCACCGGCCTCGATGTCCGCCAGCACCACCTTCATACCTGCCCTTGCAAACGCCGTGGCCATACCGCGCCCGATGCCGCTGGCGCTACCCGTGACAACCGCGACCTGATCTTTAAAGAGGTTCATAGGGTGACGCTATCTGTCCTGGGTTCCATGATGTGTGCGACATTCTACCCGGGTAGCTGTGACGTTTCCTGGCAGAAATTCAGGCTGGTTTTCCGTCGCGGTGATGACGACCGGAGTCGCCAAAGCGCCTTGCAAACCATCTGCCAATGGTGGTCTGGGGCTCCACTCTACCGGTCACGACATAGTCCAGTACCATCGTGTTCTGAAGGATCCAGCGCATGCTGGACTCGCTGGTACGATTCCCGGCAAACAGCAGTTGATCGCCGGTGGAAAGTGGCGTGTCCAGGTCCGGCATTGAAAAAGCGCCCCTTGAGTTTGAATGCAGTAAAGGAATGATGGGCAATGTATGCTGGCGATCTCTGTGGTCCTTCAATAGATGATAAAGAAGGACCTTCTGATCAGCTCTCAGTCTTTCAGAGACGGCATGTGCCTCGTCGCTATTGATTCTGATGGCCCACAGGTGAGGAAGGCGATCAGGTGAGATGGTCTTCAGCCGCTGGGTCAGTTCCATGGCCCAGTCGTCGTCGTGGGACCTCGCCAGGCTGAGGAAGTCGTCCACCAGAGGATTGGTCAGCAACGTTCGGACCTTGTTCACCAGCACCTGGCTCGAGGCCATCAGCAGGTCTGCACTTGAAGCGGCAAAGATGTCGCGATTGAAGTTTTCTGTTTGTCGAAGCACCACGAAGAGGTCCGGGTTCAGTTCTCTGGCCGTGACCATGATGGACAGATTGTTGGAGTCGTCATTGGCGCCAGCAATGATGCCAACGGCAGATTCGGCACGGGCTTGCTGCAGGGTAACGGCCTCGGTACCAAGGCCGATGATGGACCCTTCCGGAAGGTCCTGGATACCGGTGTCAGGTTCAATGACGGTGACCTCCAGCCCGTGCCGGACCATCTCCGAGAAGACTGCCCGCCCGAAGCGACCGAAACCGCATAGAATCCACCGCCCCCGGGGTAGGACCAGCAGTTTGGACAGGGGCGCGCCGGACTCGCTGTGAAACCAGCTGCTGAGCATGTACTGGTGGGGCGAGTGGATAGCCAGGCCCAACAATGTGGCGAAGCTGTCATAGGGGTCCACGATGTGATCGGTTCCAAAGGATGCGAGATTGGCTTCTATCTCATGGGAGTCGGCACGGCAGATCACTCGTAACGACGGGTTCAGGACCCGGGCCGCGATGGCAATGTGAAGGTTTACCGCATTGTCGTTGGTCAGCGCGACGACGGCATCACACAGTGGATGAGTGATGCCGCCGATGATGAGGTTGTGGGGCTCTCCTGCATTGGCACAGATAGCGGGCGTGAACAGGGGCGAGTCAGTTAATGTCAGGGCATCGATGCGGTCCTGATCAATATCAATGACCGTTGCAGCCATTCTGCTGCTGCGCAGTGACCGGAGCAGCTGGCTGCCGGTGTCACCATAGCCGCACACCAGGAAGAATCGCTCGCTGAGATTCTGGACCTGGCGCGTGAACTGATATTCGGTGATGGCCCGCTTGAGTGACTCTTGCTTAAGCAGGCTGATCAGGGCGCCGATTGCGTAGATCCATGTTGCCACCGTGATGTAGATGAAGATGAGCGCCCACATGCGCTGGGCATCGGTAAAGGGATAGGGTATTTCGCCAAAACCGATGGTGGTGCCCATAAAGGACACGAAGTAAAAGGCATGGAAGAAGTCCATATGCCAGACGTTGCCTTGATCGTCCATGCCCGGAATGAGCGTCAGGCCGATGGTGGCAACGGCATAGACAGTAGAGAGCAGCAGCAGCGGCGCACGCATCTGCCGCAGCAGCAGAAGGATGATGGAGTCCATCAGGCTGCTACCGGCGCAGAGACACGGTTTCGATAACGAGCAACGTGACCGAGATCAGATTCGCGACCAGGGCGCCACCAGCGAGAGAAACGATACTTGCCATCACGGTTGGTGTTAGCCCGGTCCCCTCAACGTACTCGGCATAGCCCCACACGGCAGAGGCCGCAACCAGTTGAATGACCGCTACGAGACTGGTGGCGAGCAGCACTGCCCCCATGTGAGAGCGGTCACCAAATTTCAGAATGGTCGCGACCGCGTTAACGAAGATGGCAGCATAGAGTTCATAGACGTGATGATGGGCCGGTGTCTCGATGTCCCCGATGAAGAACCCGAAATTGAGCGTTAACGCCAGTATGATGGTGAAGGCAAAGACTACTTTCTCCAGATTCATCGATGAGCTTCCTCTGATTCAGTTCGGGCAGGTCAAACTATACTGCATCATTCGAGGTCCGACATGATCGATTGCCCCACGATTATTCGTTGATGTCGGGCTGACGACTCTCCCTTGCGTCAATCCGGAGAATACCGTGAACTGCCTCGCCGCGACGAAGCTTCTGGGTTCCGGTACATTTGGAATAAGATGTGGTCTGTGCTCTTTGACAATCACCATTGGGGGAATCATGGCTGAAGAATCAAGTTCGGTATTTGCATTTGCTCTGAAGTACGGCGTCATTGGCGGCGCGCTGTCCGCGGTCGTTACACTTGGATCGTTTGTTGTGGGCATGTCGGAATCCCCTGTCGGCGGGATTGCCATCTATGTCATCCTGCTGGTAGTCCTGATCTGGGGGCAGATCGGCTATCGGCTCCGCCCCCTGTGGAGTACGGCGAGGCGTTTGTGGTGGGTTTTGTGATTATTCTGTACTTCGTAGTCATCGGCACCCTTTACAATCTGATCCACTGGAACTTCATCGACCCGGGCATCATGGAGCGTACACTCGCTGCTGCTGAGGCTGCCATGCGGGGCCAGGGAATACCAGAGGAGCAGATGCAGCAGGCCATGGGCGTTCAGAAAATGATGATTGGCCCCGTGGCAACGCCATTGATCGGCCTCGTGACCCTGACCATCATGGGTGCGATTCTCTGCCTTATCACCTCTATCTTCATACGAAAGAAGAAGCCTGCCGAAGGCGCTTGATGGAGAGCTCACAGGCGAGGCCTCGCTGCCTCTCCGGTCAGGCCAGATGCACCGGCCGCCTGGGGAACCTCTTGTTGAGGTCTTTTTCCGTTCACATGATCGGAGCTTCCCTCCCTAATATAAGGAACGGGTGTCGCCCAGTGATGCCCTCAGTTCCTCGGTGAGTTCTGCATCCGTGGTAATGGCATGTCGTCCCATGGGCCCCGCAATGTAGTGGATCATGAGGCGGCGCAGTTCATCGCGCTCCCTCGTCGTCAGGTCCTGATAGGCCTCACATTTCTTGAATGACTTGTACGAGGCGCTGGTGTCCATGAACGGAAGCATGTACCCGGGAATCATGGCCTGGAGCATGGCCGAGCGACGCTTGTCAGTCCGGTTCACGCCCGCCCGATGCCAGGTGCGTGAATCGTACAGAATGATGCTGCCACCGGGCGCTTCAACGATGTCTGCCTCCGGACCACTGTAGGGCAGACCATGCTCTGCCCGGTATCCCGGCCGGCCATGATCAGAGCCAGTGCCCCATTCCCTTGGCGGCCCCTGATCCTTTGCATGGGACCCCAGCTTGAAGGCGGTTGCACCACCGACACTGGTAAAAGGAGAAATGCAGACATTGCGTTGAATCCCCAGCACGGCGGGGCCGGAGGGCGTCGGGACCCGGCCGTCGACGATGGGATGCCGGTGCTTGTTGATACTGCCTGAAATGCCCCACAGATAAGGGAAGTCCGAATGCCATCCCTGAACGTTGCGCTTGCCATCGTCCTGGCTGAGCAGGGCAAGGCTCGGGGTGTGGCCAAGGCGTACCTCATCGGTCTGCATATACTGGCGCATGAGCCAGAGAGAGACGGGTTCGGCCGCCGTTCGGGCCATGGCTGAGCTCTGGTTGAAGGGTGGCTGACTGCTGTCGTATTCACGTCCGGCGTGGCGGTCAGTACAGGACACCCGCTCCAGTTCTTCGAGGACATCATCCGCGAGGATGCTGGTCAGGCAGACCCAGCCGTTAGCGCGGAAAAACTCCAGATATTCGCTGGGTCGCTTCTCCGGTCCGTGCCCCAGCTTAAAGCAAGCAGCGTCGCCTGGCTCGCCATTGCCATCAATGGACTGGTTGCCGAACCGCAGACTTACACCGCCATTCCCATCGTCGGTCAGGTGCAGCTGGAGGTCACGGCTGCCGTGTTTGATCGTTCCCTGGTTCGGCTGATACCAGATCGCCAGATCGTCGGCTGTACTGCTGGTGCCGAGCCCATCACCCTGGGGCACCAGGAAATTTCCGTCTGGCGCGACCAGATACGCATAATGAGATGACGGCACATCGACCTTGACGATGCGCTCCTGGAACTGTGATTCACTGCTGAGTTGTGCAGACATGTCTATTGGCTCCTGACGATGATGGGCGTGTTCGGATTATGGGTTGCCGCAAGTATACGCTTGCGGGCTGCAGGACTGTAGGTGTGCTCCGGTGAGCAGTACATCCGGCGCATCAGTTCGAGTTGTTCCCTGCGGTCACCAGCGGGAGGATCGGACATCCCTTTCAGGATCGAGGCCGCAGCAGCCCTGTGTTCATCGCTCTCACTGGTTCGGCGACCGGTTGGTTCAGGGCGAGGGGCGTCAAAAGGCAGACAGGTCCGGGCTGTCGAAGGCGACCAGGGCAACCATGCATATGACGCCCACCAGGCCAACGACAGCGATTGTGATGACGAGCAGTGTGTTAGTCATCCTGACCGCCGAAGCGCCTGGGTTGGCACAGTCAGAGTGAACCGAGGAATTTCAGCAGTGCGCTGTTCACGGCTTCCGGTGCTTCCTGCTGGGTCCAGTGCCCCACTCCCGGCAGCATAATGACTTCACGGAGGTCCGTGACGGACTGCCTCATCCTGGCTTCTGCATCGCTGTTAAATGGCACGACATCGCGTTCGCCCGCAACAAAGAGCGCAGGCTGGTTGATCTTCTTGCCCTGGAAGGTCGCAGTCAGTTCCCAGTTCCGGTTGATGTTCCGATACCAGTTGAGGCCACCCCGAAAGCCACTGCCCTCGAATGCCTTGACGTAGAAATCGATGTCGTCCGGGGTGAGCCAGGACGGCAGGTCGTTACCCGGGTCCGGCATCGCTTCCAGCATGTAGGAGGATGCCGGTGGTGCCCCTGTGGAACGGAAAGAACCACCCGATCTTTCGATTGCGCCGGACGCGCCAAACAGCATCTTGCGCATGGTCACCGGGATGTTGTGCTGGAGTTCATGCTCCGCAACACCGGGTGTTTGAAAGTAGATCTGGTAGAAGAAGCGATCACCGAACGCGGCTCGCATCGCCGTCATCGGTGCAACCGGGCCGCGGTCTCCGAACGGCACCGAAAGAGAAGCCACGGCACGGAAGATGTCGGGACGAAACAACGCCGAATTCCAGGCCACCGGAGAGCCCCAGTCATGCCCGATGATGACGGCCTGCTCTTCCCCGAGTGCAGCGACCAGGCCCACGATGTCGCCAGTCAGATGCAAAATGGTGTAGTCGCCGATGGGTTCCGGTGCGTCGCTGCTTCCGTAGCCTCGCTGGTCCGGTGCCACCACATGGTATCCCGCATCGGCAAGTGCATGGATCTGATGGCGCCAGGAATACCAGGACTCGGGAAAGCCATGGCACAGCACGACCAGCGGCCCCTTGCCGGCCTCCGCGATGTGCATTTGAATGCCATTGGTCTGGATGCTGCGATGCTGGATATCCGCCACGGTGACTCCTGCTGGTGAGCTGTCGGGCTCACTGTATCGCCTTTTTTCAGGTAGGTGAAGTAGGGACTGGGGAGAAGGTTGAAGTGGTCAGTTGTCGTCGCAGGTCGGGCTGGGCTGGCTGGCGTAGCTCGATCGGTTATGATGGCGAATCGCCTTTGCCGCCATGCATATTCCGTGGCGTGTACTGACTTTGCTGTGACCTCTCTTGTGAACCGTCTTGTGAGCTGACCTGTGATCGATCTGACTTCATCTCTGGGCCAACGAATCCATGTCATGGGCAACAGTTGTGCGGGCAAGAGCACCCTGGCCGCGCGCCTGGCAGGTGCATTGGACGTTCCGGTGGTTGAACTGGATGCCCTCAACTGGGAGCCCGACTGGTACGGCCTGAATGAGCATGAGCCGGGTCGACTCATGGCGAAATTCGCGGAAGCGACCCGGGGTGATGGCTGGGTCGTTGCCGGTTCCTATACGGCGTTCTCACAAAAGGTCTTCTGGGACCGGGTGCAAACCGTGATCTGGATCGACCTGCCAATGCCGCTGCTGCTCCGTCGGGTGGTGGCACGGTCGTGGCGAAGATGGCGCCATCATGAACTGCTCTGGGGCACCAACTATGAAAAGTTCTGGCCCCAGTTCATGGTGTGGCGGAAGCAGGAATCCCTGATCTGGTGGATCGTTACCCAGCACAAGCGAAAACAGCAACAGATGCTCACCATGCAGGCGGCCCCCGAATGGTCGCACATTCGTTTCATTCGACTGGTGTCTGTCTCCGAGGTCGAGGCACTGGTACAACTGGCCGACCCCAGGCCACTGTAAAGCACGCGACTGCGCCACGACAGCACCCTGCGGGCTCGCGGTCGCCTGGCCTCCGAGCAATAAATCGCCGCTGGATCTGGCTTCATCCCGTCGGCAGCGCTACCTTGCGGCGGTAGCTCGTTCCACAGTTTCGCCTGGTGCCAGGAAACGGAACGACAGAGTGCCGAACTGCATTTCTTGCCAGGACTGACGCCCCCATCGCACTTCCCTGTCCGGGTCCGGGTTTGCAGGATTCTGGGCCGAGTTGTCCCACGTCATTGTAAAGGTCACCCGGGTACCGGCAGGTACACGCCTGGGCTGGGCCATCTTGTAAAACGTTTGCCAGTTGAAGTCGTACGCCGGCACCGACAGCAGCACCTCGTTGGTCCCGTCAGGGTAGTACGCTGTGTACCGGGCTGCCTTGCCGCGGTAGTGCGCATGGGGCAGCATGCCGTAGATTTCTGCTGCCTGCGGGAAGGTGTATTGCGTGGTTTCACTGTGGGCCGGCGCATTGGGAGGAATTTTGAGCTGGACATTGATCAGCACGGTTCCTGCCATACGATGAGTCGGTGGTTTGTCGTAGAAATAAATGCCAAGGCGTGACTCGTCGGTCGTGGCCTTGCCGTACGGCGTGTAGTGCATCTGAAAGACGAAATTTGACTTCGCAGGCAGTAAAACACCAGCGTCCTCCGGCATCAGCCACACTGAGCTTCCAGGAACGTAGCCACCAAAACCGCCGCCGGTGGCGCCACCGCGAAATGCCCGTCGCTGGTCAGTGCCGGCGGCGGTGAAGCGCGTGATGACGTGGTGCACAGCCTGGCGATCACCGGGAACCAGCTCTGCGGCGCGTACCCAGACGTCATGGTCCAGAGGGTTCTGTGCTCGAAGGTATTGATAGTCGACGACCCCGGTAGCCGGCACTTGATGGGCCGGCAGATCAATGATGAGGTCGGGTTCACCCAGCGCCCACTCAGGTGCAATGGCCACCGTGGCGGCGAGGGGATCAATGCCCTCACCTCTGGGCGAGCCTGCCTCGATCCAGTGCACCAGCGTCTTCTTTTCCGCTGGCGTCAATGATCGATCGTTCTCCCACTCACCGTAGTGGGGATCCGCGTGCCATGGTGGCATCCGCTGCGTTCGAATCACCTCCCGCATCATCGGTGAGAACCCCAGGACCATGTTGTAGCTGCTCATCGCCCAGGGTGCGATGCCACCCGTCTGGTGGCAGGAAACGCACCTGGCCTGAAGGATTGGGGCGATCTCGGATGCATATGAGATCCCGGCGTGGGATTCTCTGTCCCTGTCGGTGAAATTGATAATGCATCCCGGGGCTTCGGTCCTGGCGACTTTGATCCGCTGTCCCGATTGCAGCTGCTTGAGGGCGTCGTCTAGATAGTGAGCGTTCGCCTTAGCCTTTTGCCGTTCGTAGGTGAGGCGGTCATCGATGGCTCCTCGATAGGCGAGCGTCCAGTCCCGTGGATTGATGACGAGAATCTCACTCGTTCGGTCCAGTCCGAGAGACTCGCCAATCAGCTGCGTTTCGTCCATCAGAACAGGCATGTCGTAGCCGAATTCCTGCGCCTCGGTCATGATGGTTTCTCGCGTGTCCTGCAGGTTCGAGTTGATCATCAGGAATCTAACGCCGTTGTCTGCATAGCGGTCTCTGATTTCCCTGAATGCCGGCATGGCGTTCCTGACGATCGGGCAGCCGTTGCCGTGCACCATGAGCACCACCGCGGACGCATCGGAATAGTAGTACAGCTCGTGCGCGTCGCCATGGTGATCCAGCAAACGAAAGTTATCGACCTTGTCTCCGGGCGAGAGGGCGATCACGGGGAAGGTAAGAGACAGGAGCAACAGCTTCAGAACGATGTGTGGCTTCATAACAGGGTCTCCGCAACAGATTGCCGGGGTTCTGGTCTTCCTGTTGCTGCTAATCGGCAGGATTGTTTCCGGACCATATCATGACATGATACTGATCCACGGGACCCTCCGTCAGCATTTTTGTACCATGCGGCAACGTTGGTCCGGGCGAGTGATTTGGACTGGATCTGTGACTGCCGACACAGGTCTCAATATCAGAAGCGGGCAGGGACCACCTGATCGTCGAAGTTTACAGCGATCGCCGGTGAGAGTAAGACACAAGACACAGAGAGTCATTGAGTCTCTCTGACTTGAGTGAGAACAACGTCGACGGTAACGACTGCAGCTGATACAGAAAATACCAGGTATTTGGAACCGAACGAAAACCAGTGGCAAGTGATGATGAAAACACGGGCAGGGACAAGCGACTTCTCTTCACCGATGAGACCGGCTGATTTCGGGCAGGTGCTGCTGGCGTTTCTTCGTGCGGAGCTGGATTCGCCGACGGAACGAAGCCGCGTGCTCGCGGCCCTCTCGCGGCGCGGCCTCGCGGAAGCAACCTTATCAGATGGCGCTCCGGAGACTTCCGCCTTGTGGCGACTCTTTTTAGATTATCGCGGCCGGGAGCGACTCTTTGACGGGCTGGACCTGTCTTGCCTGACCTGGTTCTGGTTCGATCTCACTCTCGAACAATTGAAATCCACGACCTTGACTTGTCGTCACCACTTCGAATCAGCCTACGGTACCCGAAACCCGGCAACGGTCGCCTCCGTGTGGGACCGGGAACACCGAGACAACGGTGTTGTGAAGAAGATCCTGGATGGGCGGGTCCTTGAGCCGCCGATCCTCATTGGAGATGACCGCTTGAGCAAGCTGGTCATTCTGGAAGGTCACAACAGACTGATCTCATACCTGAGAGGACGATCCCTGGTTCAATTTCCGATCAGGGCCATTGTTGGGACCTCGCCGCGCGTATCCGACTGGTGTCAGTGGTAGCAAGCTCAAGGCGAGAGAAGCGAGGTTGATCCCACATGGCCGGACAGTAGCGCTCGAAATCGCCGGCATGACCCAGGGAACCTCTGATCAATGTCTTTTTCCGCGATAGCTGCGTTGGAGTCGTCCTCGAAACATCGCGAAATTAAAGCGTTTTCGCGATTTTCTGCGGGCGCCTCTGCCTTGCTCTCACGAAAAAATCCAATTGATCAGAGCTTCCCCAGAGGGCCACGTGTCGATGTGCCTGAAGGCATTCGACGATTTCCGCGTTCAAGCGGATGCCCCCCGTGCCATGGACGTTCCGTCGCCCGTGGGGCGACTCGTGAAGTGCTCCAGAATCGGTGTCCGGGTCATTTCCCAGAAGCGCTGCAGGGCCCATGGCTGGTTGGTGACGATACGACCCTCTTCATTGCGATAGCGGCTCCGGACACCCGGCTCGGTCCAGACCATCCTGGACATGTCCTCATCCAGCTTCCGGTTGTAATCGGCGCAGGCATCGTGCCGCACTTCCAGGGTTGAGATCTGTCGATCGATCATGGTCGAGATGCACTCGGCGATGTAGTGGGCCTGACACTCCGATATATGCACCGCCGCACCGCCGTGTCCGATACTGGAGTTCGGACCGAAGATGCTGAACAGGTTGGGGAAGTCCGGCATGGCTATGCCAAGATAGCCTCGTATATCGTCATCCCGCCCGGCAATCTCTGCCGGGGTCCTGCCTGAAGTGCCTCGGACCTGCATCGGGTACAGAAACCGGGTGCCGTGGAAGCCGGTGGCGTAGACGATGACATCGAGATCATGATGACGGCCGTCGTCCGTGACGAGGCCATCGGCCGTCCCATGGCGGATCGGGGTCGTCACCAGTTCCACGTTGTCTCGCCTGAGCGCTCGATACCAGCCATTATCGACCACCATGCGCTTTGTATACGGCGGATAATCCGGCAGCAGCTTGTCGATCAGGTCGGGTCTGTCACGCAACTGATCCTGCAGGTAGGCCGTGAGGCGTCGTCGCACTTTCTCGTTGGCCTCGGATATGCCGCCGCCATCCCAGTCCGGGTCAATTCGCAGGTTCTCGTACCCCGCATCGCCGGAGGACCAGTACATGGCAAAGCGATGCCAGCGGGCGTAGTCGGGAATACGCGTCAGCAGCCACGCGACCCCGGGCTCAACAGGTTCGGCAACCCGGGGGTTCGGCGCACTCCAGGCTGGCGATCGCTGGAAGGCAGTCAGGTGCCCGGCCGCTTCAGCGAGGTAGGGTCCTACCTGAAACCCACTGGAACCATTGCCGATCATGGCAATGCGTTTGCCTTTAAGCGAAACATCGTCGCGCCATCGGGCAGTGTGAAAGACCGGGCCGGAGAATGCTCCGATACCCGGAATGTCCGGGGTCTTGGGCTGATTGAGCGTACCTGCGGCGCTCACCACAACGTCGGCGGAATATCGGTGCTCTGAACCATCTGCTGCTGCTGCGACAATCTGCCACGCCGCCCCGGTCCAGTCCATCGTGAGGACCTCCCGGTCAAAGTCGATGCTGCTCGCCAGATCGAATTCATCGACGGTTCGCTGGAAGTACTCAAGGATCTCATCCCGTCGGGCGAAATAGCGGGACCAACGGGGCCGACCCGCATTGGCTGTCAGCGAGTACACATGGCTTGGCGAGTCGACGCCGCAGCGGGGATAGGAGTTCTCGAACCAGACCCCGCCGACGCCTTCGTGGCGTTCAAGCAGGCGATACGGAATCTCACGCCTGGCCAGTTCGATCGCGATGCTGAGCCCGGAAAAGCCGCCACCCACGATCACGATTCCGGGGCAACTGCGTCCTCTCATGGAACTGATTTTTGCAAGGCCGAAGTCGGACTTCAGTTTCCCGAGATAGGACGGACCAAGGTCGGCGCCGCAGACAAACCGGATGAGCCGAAGCATAACATCATCGTCAGGTAAGCTCTGAGGCTCCCACAGACGACCCTCGGCTGCGAGGCGCGTTACTTCCTTACACAAGATCTCTCGGAACTGGGATAAGTGTTCCTGGTCTGGCGCGTCAGGATGGCCGTGTCTCAGGCACATGGCCGCAAACTCGCTGCCTGTCCAACGGAGGTCTGCCGTATGGTGCACCAGCAGTGCGATCAGAAGTCGGGGATCTGCGTCGGCGAGTGCAGTATTGAGTTCTTCCTGACGGGTATCACTTTCCATTCCGGGATGATATCCGAATCCGCGCTCGTGGTCGTTCTGACTTGGGAACATTACCAGGCCGGCCCGCCCTGTGCGGGAGCTTGCATTAGGCGCCGGGCCGATCTTGAGGATATGATTCGCCATGGACGGCCCGTGCCAATCGGGCCGCCGAGCAGGGTTGGGGAGGCTATGATGACGGACAAAACGAGCGGGGCATCGGAGACATTCGAACAGATTGAATGGATTGCCACGGCGGATATGGGCATCGGTTACGATCGTGCTTTCAAACAGGACACGACATTTCTAACGCCGGCCCAGTCCCAGGATTACAAACCTGCCTTTTCTCCTGATCATTCGCAGATCGCGTTTTTCAGGGTGTTCTCCTACAACACGCCGGCGAACTTCAACGAATGGGACACGAGAGTGGCCGTCATGAACGCTGACGGGTCGGATGTCCGGTTCATCTCGTCCCTCGGTGCCAATCATGTGCCCAAGTGGACCCAGGATGGTTCCAACAGGATTGTATTCTCGACCAATTACAAGACTGGTGGCGGCAAGGTGTTCTGGACCTCGCCCCAGGGATCTCCCGGACAGGAGGAACTGCTGACCAGCTTCACGGGTGCCGGCTATGAGGAGAACGGCAGTGCGCTGCACGACGGACGCATTCTGGTGCAAAGGTGGGATATGGAAAGTGGTCATGGCCTTTTTGCCATGTCGCCGATCCCCGCCGGACAATCCACCTACCAGGCCCTGGTCTATGCGCCAAAGGGCTCGCCTGAGGACGTGTCCCGGATATCATTCAACAAGATTACGGTCTCACCTTCCGGTCATCGGATTGCCTACATGAAAATGGTGAATGGCAGGAACTACTACACCCAGTCGCAGATTGCCTACGCCGACTGGGACGCGGCGACCCTGACCATCTCTAACGAGGTCGTTGTGGCCCACCCGTGCAAAGAGGGTCCCACATGGTATCCCTGCTTCACCCCCAATGAAGAGTTCATTGTGTACGCCCAAAACGGACAAGTCATGGCCTGCCATTTTGCCACCGGGGAAACAAAGCAGATTTCAGCAGCCAACCACGAGTATCGCTACGTCAACGTGGCAGGCGTGATCAAATAGGTAAAACCGATCACGAGGCATCCAGCGGCTTCGTACGAGGGCACAGGGAAGTAACCAGAAGCTGTTCGTCCTTCTTCTGAGACGGGGCCCGTACCAGGGATGTTCGCTAGCCAGGGGACCTCTGAAAAAGTCTTTTTCCGCGACAGCTGCGTTGGGTCGTCCTCGTAACATCTCGAAATTGAAGCATTTTCGAGATTTTCTGTGGGCGTCTCCGCCTTGTTCTCGCGATAAATCCAATAAATCAGAGACTAGACGCTGGCGACCTGATGCAGGTTGTTGGTTCGAATGAGCCGCTGGATATCCCGAACGTACTCCTCCCCCCGTTCGGAATAGCGTTCAAGACCCTCAGCGAGATCGACTCCCCTGATCGGATGGTCCACCCTGCGACGGTCTGCGCGGATGGCGCGCAACTCGCGATAGGCCGGGTGCGTGTTCAGCGTGTGGATGTAGGCAGAAACGCTATCGGCGACGTTGTCGTACCGCTTCACCTCGTGGGTCATACTGGCAGCACGCCTTTCGGGCTTCAGGCCACAGCCGGGGTTGAAACACCAGACTCCGAAGAAGTTATTGGCCCTGCGCGCGAAGCGTGAAGTACCCCAGCCGGTTTCGTTAGCTGCCTGGGCCAGTGCCAGTGAGGCAGGGATCACGTCAACCCGATCCAGCAGCCGCCCCAGTGCCTGTGGGTTGATCTCCTCTGGACTGCCCAGGCGATACAACCGGAACATTTCCTGAGCGAAGCGGATGTCCTGGTCGGTGGCGGGGATACCATCGTCGAGCCGGCGCTGCAGCCTGGTCAGGCGCTCCCGTCGTTCCATTATGGCCCGGTTGGCAGCGGCGACGTGAGGCAGCAGGAAGGCAAAGAAGTCGTTCTTCTTGGCAGCAACGTCTGTATAGCTCCTGAAATCGGGCACACGGGACACGACGTCGGGCGTTGGGTGCGCCGGACCAGTCTCTGTCGCAGCGGATCGCACCGTCTCGGCGGTGACAGTAGCTACTGCCGACGAAGGCGCGCTGTCGACGGGTTCCGGTGCCGGCGGATAACCTAGAACCATAACAATCAGCGATGAAAGTATGGAGAGTTTCAAGAATTGGAGACCAAATCTGTATTTGGCTGCGTATTTTATCCAGTTTTCCTCCATTTTCAACCCATGACCCTGTAGAAGGCGTGGACATGGATGGATGGTGTGGGGTGCAGCGAGGTTCGTGCGCTGGTTGAAACGCTTGCAGAATCTGGATCGGCCTATTCAAGGGCTGCGTTCAAAGCACTGTCCAGGGTGTTGTGCTGGAACTGAAATCCTGTGGCCAGCAGTTTTGCAGGCAATACGCGCTGGCCGTGCAACATCAGGTCTGACAGATCACGGAACATCAGCCTAAGGGCAAAAGCAGGGACAGCAAGGATGGCAGGACGATGCAACTGCGTCGCAAGGGTCCGGGTAAATTCGGCGTTGGTCACCGGTTCCGGTGCCACAGCATTACAGGGGCCCCGGCAGGAATCGTGATCCAGTGCGAACAGCAGTACACTGACCACATCTTTCAGCGAAATCCAGCTCATCCATTGTTGACCGTTTCCCAGCCTGCCGCCGAGCCCCAGACTGAATGGCAGTCTCAGAGGTTTGAGGAATCCGCCGCCTGGCCCCATCACAAGACCAATGCGCAGTTTGACGACCCTTGCGCCCCAATAGGTAGCCAGGTCTGCAGCTTCTTCCCAGTCCTGGCAGAGTTGCTGGGCGAAATCACTGGAAGCCGGGTCACTGTCTTCTGTCAGCGGTGAATCGGCGCCATTCCCGTAGAATCCTGTGGCTGACCCGCTGATGAAAACCGGGGGCGGGTGTGGCGCACGCGCCAGTCGGCTGCAGAGTTCTTCGGTGAGCCCGACCCGGCTGTCACGTAACAACTGTTTGCGGGATGCCGTCCATAAACCGCCAGCGATGGACTCTCCGGCCAGATTGACAACCGCATCTGTCTGAATGTCATCAACCTGGTCAAGCGCCTCGATCGGATTGACGCCGGAACCACAGAGCCTGGTAACCGTTTCTGGTCGCCGTGAATACACCGACACATGATCTCCTCTGGCGATCAGAGCCCTGCAGAGGGCGCGGCCGATGAATCCGGTGCCTCCGGTAACAAGAATGTGCATGAGATGTTTTCCCTCGTGGCAAAAGTACGACGGTAGCAGGCAAAAGATCAGGGCAGAATGCTATATCAGTTCGTATCGTAACCGCCTGCCTCCATGGAGTTCTGACTCCAGCGCAACCCACTTTCCCTCCGCGGTGTACCACAGATGGATCTGGAGAGTCTCGGCGCTCACCCGATAGCGGTCAGCGGTGACGCTACTGCCCCGGACGTCGATCACCTCGGCTGGGAGACTCTCGACAACGACCTCGACCAGTTCTCCGGTCTGACTGTTGAGAAGTCGATTCTGCTGCAGAAAGTCCGGGTTCCAATACGCGAAGGTCATAACGCAGTCAGGTAGCGATTCGCGCTCGGTGGTCCGTGCGGTCTCACGATAGATCAGCAGACCGTCGTCCTTTAGTTTTCCGTCAACAAGGAAGCGCTTGCCGTTTACCCGAGTCCGGGATGCGATGTTGGTCAGACAACTGCCACCCCAACGCTCCCGGGTGGAATGCTGGTACTCATAGGCGGTGAAGAACAGGACTTTGACTGACATGTCGGCATCTATCTGTACTTCGACTTCATCACCGGATGCGACGATCCTGAACGAGTGGACGCCGATCTTCGAGTCATCCAGAAAGACGTTGAAGCGCCATTCCTGAAAGTTACGGCCCTCATTGTTGGCAAGCGCTGTGTCGAGCAGACACAGCGAAAGCAGCAGTGCACTAACCCGTCTGGCGATCATGCCTTCACCTTTTCGTCAAATCCATCATTCGCGGCCGCCAGCCAGACTAGTACGGGCATAAGCACCATCCATCCGGCGCCAAGCGCTGTCAGAGAGGTCACCGGCTCAACCAGTACTACGCCTCCGAGCCTGGAACCCGCGTAATAGGTCAGGGGACCGGCCATCCCACCCAGTACCGTAGCCAGAATCAGGCGCCCGTGCAGCCAGCGCATAGATACGTTCAGGGTCGTGGCAAACAATGGCCACATGGCGACAATCCAGTACGGTGCAAGCCCCGGCGCGAACTGTCCGCTGGGATAGGCAAGCAGGCCAAGGAGGGTCAACACGCTCTCCCAGACCATGCCAATCAGGGCTGCCAGCAGGAGTAGACGAGCCTCGAGGGCAGGCCGCACGGACCGATGCAGGTGCAGTGTCAGGATCACCAGCACTACGGCGGGCCCCAGCTGAGGTACGTCGTTGGCTGCGCCCAGCACACATGCGAACCAGCCGATCTGGAAGGCGACAAAGTTTACAAAAGAGTTCACGAAAAAGTGCAGCACACCATTGGCGGTGCTGGCTGTGTGCGATGTGGGGAACTGGTACTCGACTGCCACTGGTGTCTCTATCCGGTTTACCCTTGTTTACGACAGCACAGCCTTTGCGGATTGCGGGGAGACTATCAGTGGCGTCACTGGACTTGACCCATGACCTGAAAGCCTTCGGAAGCTGATACAAGAGGTACCACTGGCCGCGTCAATTTTGACCAGGTCATTGCCAGGTTTCCTGACTGATTCTCAAAAGGGTGAAAGATTCGATGGACTGCTTGCCTTTGAGGTCGCTACCCGGCAGTTCAGTGTTTCAAGAGCCACTGAGTAGGACGCCAGGACCATTATTGTTGCGACCTCGCACCGGATTTTACAACTGGTGTCAGTCATAGCTGGCGTTCGCCTGCCAGGGGATGAACTACGGCGCTTTCACGCGAGGCAGTTCCACGACAAAGCTTGCACCGATGTCAGGCGTGCTGTCCAGGTAGACCCTGCCGCCATGGGAGATAGCAATATTTCGGACAATGGAGAGCCCAAGGCCCGTTCCTCCGAGTTCCCGTGATCGGGCAGTATCGATTCGGTAGAAGCGTTCGAAGATGCGGTCCCGAAACTCTGGCGGGATACCCGGCCCCTGATCGGATACCACCAACTTCACGATGTCCCCGGTCGCGGAGAGACTTAACTCAACGGTACTCCCGTCACCCGAGTATTTGATGGCGTTGTCGATCAGATTGATCGTCAACTGAAGCAGTTCCTCCCGATCGCCCATGACAATGTATTGACCGACCGCAAGGTTGAGTCTGATGCTGATGTTCCGCTCCTCGGCAATGGATTCGACGGCAATGGCGGACGCCTTGACAACACCGGCGACATTCACCGCAACAAATTCGTCCCCACGATCAGCGCGGCTGTCAAACCTTGACAATTCCAGCAGTTCCGCCACAATCTGGCCGAGTCGATTGGCCTGAAACTGTATCTTACCCACGAATCGACTCCGGGTGTCTGCTGGCATTTCGGGATGGTCGAGTATCGTTTCTGCAAATCCCCTGATCGCGGTCAACGGCGTCTTCAGTTCGTGGGATGCGTTGGCAACAAAGTCCGCCCTGACCTTCTCAAGCCTCTGCTGCTCGGTGACATCGTGAAGTACGATGATCACCGCTCCATCGAGCCTGGCAGGCCGTTCACGGCTTTCGGTCCTGGCTTCAATGGTGCGGCGTCCAATGGACAACAGTCGATTTTGCTCTGCTCCGGTGGGTCTTGTTTTGTCTATCAGGTCGATCAACTGGGGGATCTGGGTCACTTGACGAATGGGTTGTCCGATCACATCGTTGTTGACACCAAGGAATTCCTGGGCTGCCCTGTTGATGTGCAGAATTCTCTGTTCAGGGTTCAGCGCAATGACGCCTTCCTGAAGCGCCGTCAGGATGCCTGCCAACTGGTCACGGCCATCCTCCAGCGTGTTGACCCTTTCGCCCGTCTGTCTGGAAAGATCGTTCAGGCTTCGCTCCAGCAGTGCGGTGTCGTCAGAACCGAGGCCGGGCAGGCGTGTATCGTAGTTTCCATCGGCAATCTCGCGTGCCATCCTTGCGGCCCTCGCGATCGGGCGGTAGACGCGAACAGTAACGGCGTAGCTGATGGTCATGAGCACCAGCAGTGTCAGTGCGATCACCGGCAGCATCCTTTTACGGAGTGTTGCCAATCGGTTGTCCAATTGCTCAAGGGGAGTCGCCAGGCGGCTGAATCCCAGCACCTGTCCTTGTACGTCGTCAATTCGTTGTGCCGCGTACATGTAATCCATCTTTAGCGTGTCACTGAATCTGGAGGCGGTTGACCTGCCAAGCGTGGTTGCCTCGCGTATCTCTGGACGCGTTGCGTGGTTTTCCATCAGGGCAGCGTCGTACTCGGTGTCGAAGATGACTACGCCAGCAGCATCGATCACCGTTAACCTGTCGGTCGAGATGTTCTGGTGTTCAAGTTCGATGCTGCTGCCTTCAAGCAGTTGACGGCCGAAGGTTGCGGCCAGAGGTATCTGGGCTAACAGGCGAGTTCGTGCGGAGGCCTCTAGGTCAAGCTGAAACTCGTATAGCGACGCGTTGTAGAAAATGACCGCGGTCAGCGCAGTCACCACGGCTGTCATGGACCAGAGTTGGAGAAAGAGCCTGTTTCTGATCATGAGTTGAATCTTCTCCGGGGCGGCGTTGTGGTTAACCCATGGTGAACATTGCTAGCCGCCATCCGCCTTGCGCTCTCAATTTCCCTTGCGGGCCAATTCCTCAAGTGCGTGTATTTCTTCCACGAGAGACTGAAAGGTCTTGATGGTGCTGCGGTAACGTTCGTCTTCTTCCAGGTTCTTGCCTTCTTCGTATCCGGCAGGTACCCGCAGATAGGGGTCCTTCTTCAGCTTATCCAGGTCTCTCATCATTTCGTTGTAGCGTCGTCGCTGCTTCAGTGTCATCTGCCACATGGGTTATCCAGGCCGTTCCCGTTTCCGACAAGTGTAACCGGAAGGGCAATATCATGCTTGCCTTGCAGCCATGAGCGTGCCCGGGTCAGGCGTGCCGTAGTCGTGTAAGTAAGTGCTCACGGTGGCAACTCCGTAGGGGTGAACTTCCATGAAACCCATGAGCGTGCCGTGTCAGGCGCGCCGAGGTCGTGCAAGAAGGTGCTCACGGTGGCAACTCCGTAGGGGTGAACTTCCATGAAACCCATGAGCGTGCCGTGTCAGGTGCGCCGAGGTCGTGCAAGAAGGTACTCACGCTGGCACCTCATGGGAGTCGACTTCCATGAAACCCATGAGCGCCGTGTCAGGCGCGTCGAGGTCGTGCAAGAAGGTACTCATGCTGGCACCTCGTCGAAGGGAACTTCCATGAAAATGAGTTGTGGCATGTCTGCCGGAGTCGGTGTTCTTGGCTGATGGCACAGTCGTTCACGGCAATGATCGCCGACTGTGATTGACTCGAGAATTCACCACCTTCACCGCCAGGGAGTCTGCCATTTGTGTCCAGCATCAGGTAGAAGACGCTTGACATGGGCCGCTATCGGATTCCAGGGATGATGGAGCACTATTATTTCCGCGGCTGGACGCAACAGGCTGTGGATAAGTGGTGGTTGCCTCGTGACGCCGGCGGCCCGTCGTGGTTACATGGAGCTTTCAGCGTGACGAACCGACGCGACACCTGGACCCAAAAATGGATAGAGGTGTGTCAGTGCGTTACACACTCGGCACACTCTGGCAAAGTAGCGTCTGGAAAGCCATTGGCGTGCCTCTGTCGGCACGCTGCCGGGCCTGGAACTCCGAGCGCGAATGAACACTGATGAGGTGACTAACCCAATGAATGAGAACGTTTTTATCGACGGCCTGATCGTCAAAGAGCCCCACCCCAATGCGCCCGACTTCGTCAAGGCCAAGTTGTCGATCAAGCGGGAGGAGATGATTGCCTGGCTGCAAAGTCAGACCGGCGAGTGGATCAACGCTGACATCAAAGAATCCAGAGCCGGGAAATGGTACGCAGCAGTGGACAACTGGCAGCCCGACCCAAACCGCAGCGCGCCGCCCGCAGCCGGCCAGAATCCACCCCAGGCAATGGATGAGCCACCACCCGGCGACTACGATGACGACATCCCGTTCTAAAAATTGGGGTCAAAAATTGGGGTCAGAGTCGAATTTACAATTGTAAATTCGACTCTGACCCTGATTAATCTGATTACTTGACCCAGATTACTGGGGGAAAGGAGATGAAATATGCCCTATGCCAACAATCAGTCTGTGCGTCTCTTCTATCAGACCTGGGGCGAGCAGGCCGGGGATGATCCCATCGTGTTCGCCCATGGCGCCGGCGGCAACGCGGCTTCATGGTGGCAACAGGTCCCCTGGTTTGCAGACCGGCATCGGGTGCTGGCGTTCGATCATCGTGGCTTTGCCCGGTCAGCCTGCCCGCCAGAGGCGTTCTCCCGCAGGTACTTTGTCGAAGATCTGGTGGCCATCATGGATGACGCGCAGATTGATCGGGCGGTGCTGGTGTGTCAGTCCATGGGCGGATGGACGGGGCTCGGTATGGCGCTGGAACATCCGGAGCGGGTGAGTGCACTGGTGATGAGCCACACCCCTGGCGGCATATCGACACCGGAGATGGACACAATCCGGCGGGACGCGGCAGACCGACGCCCGGCGCTGACCTCCCCCTTTGCCCACTGGGCAGTGGCGCCGGACTTCCATGAGAAGCATCTGGCGTTGTCTCATCTGTATACCCAGATCAGCGGATTCAACACCTCGCTGGACCTCAGCCTGATGGGCCGGGAGCTCCAGACCCCGATTGATCTGGCTCGCTTCAGTGGCTATAGCATCCCCACACTGTTTCTGACGGCAGAACAGGACGCGATCTTTCCGCCAGAGATGATTCATCTGGCAGCAGCGCAGGTGCCAGGCGCGGAGGTCAAAATGCTGGGCGATGCCGGCCATTCATCCTATTTTGAATCGGCAGATCTCTTTAATCGCACTGTGCAGGAATTTCTCGACGGCCTGGAATAATGGCCAGGAGCGGATGATGGCAACCTACAGACCCCACCACATTCATTTGATGAGCCATGAAGCGATGTCTGCTGCGGCCTTCTACGAGCGGATGTTTGGTGCCCGCGTGGTCTCCTCGAAGGGGGCCAACGGCCTTCCCAGGGCAAACATCACGCTGGGTGATCAGTTCATTCTGATTTCTACGGTTGATGAGCGTGTTACGCGGACGGCAACCGGTCCCCATAGCTGTCTGGGGCTGGATCATCTTGGTCTCGCCGTCGATGACCTCGCTGCGGCAGTGAGTGAACTCAAGGCCAAGGGCGCCGAGTTCCTGATGGAGCCAAACGGTCATATCGCGTTTGTGAAAGGCCCCGACGAGGTCAGTATCGAGTTGGTTCAGACCGCGTAGCTGCCAGACATCCGCTGGTTGGTGCCGGTCCTGTCAGGGTGCAATCAATGGATCGCCGGTCGGGCCATGATTGAGGCGAACGGCCCGGCCCTTCCATTCCAGCATCCGGGTGACCCGGGGCGCGCCTTCTCCCTGATGTAATGCCTCTATCCGGTCGCTGACCTGGGCGTCGGCCTGGGTGGTTCGGCTGTGGAACCGGACGTAGTCGAGCCACGTCGGAACATCAAAGCGCTCGATCCACAGGCGGGGGTTGGCGAGGTCCTGGGACAGCACCCAGTCGTGTGCGCCATCACGACGCCGGATTCTACGTCGCTCCAGCATGACCTGATGGAAAGCCTGTTGGTCTGCTTCGTTGATCTGGTATTCGACGGCGATGGCGATGGGGCCGCTTCTTGGCTCGATGGGCACGGCAACCGACGGTTCCCGCCAGCGGTTGAGCGGATCGAGGTTCAGTACTTCGTTACTCAGCAGCGGTACTCGGACGCCAATCAACGCCCCCAGCAGCATGCCGAATGCCGCGACGATCAAGGAGATGGCCGGTGATGTGGCCTCGGCGATGGTCCCCCAGAGCCAGCTTCCGGAAGCCATTCCGCCGAAGATCGCCATCTGATACAGAGACAGCGCCCGGCCCACCACCCACCGTGGAGTGGATAGCTGCACCGTGGTATTGAACAGTGACAAGGTAATGACCCATGCCCCGCCGCCCAGGATGAGCGCGCTGGCGGTGATCATGAGATTTGAGCTGATGGCCGTGGTGACCGCCACGATGGCGAACGCAACAAACGTACTGCGAACCAGTACTTCGTTGCTGACCCGCTCTCTCAGGGGGCGTGAAACCCCGGCCCCGAAAACCGCGCCGACGCCAAAGGCGCTCAGCAGGATACCGTAGGTCAGGGCATCTCCGGCGACCAGATGTCTGGCCACCAGGGGCAGAAGGGCAAGCAGCACAATCGTGGTCATTCCGAATACGAAACCACGCATCAATATCCGCACAATGTTCGGTGACAATGCGACATAACGAACGCCGGTGCCCATGGCGGCACGCAGGGCCTCCCGGGGAAGGCTCGACGGCACACGTTCCGGCCGCCAGCGCCAGATGACCGCGATCAGGCCGATATAGCTGATGGCATTGACCGCAAAAGCGGCGGCAGCGCCAGCCGCCGCCACAATGGCGCCGCCCAGCGCCGGTCCGACGCTGCGCGTCACGTTAAAACTGACGCTGTTCGGCATGGGAATTCGGGCCACCCCACCACGGATTCCAGCGTGTGGACCGCGAAACCGGTCATCACCGACCACCGGCCGCAAGCCCTCGGTCAAGGAAGTGATTGGCTGGCTCCTCCCTGACCCTGACAATGGGTTCCCACTGTCATGCCGGCAAGGATTGCCCTGATTGACGTTCCGCTGCCGCCGGGGTCAAGTCGATCCCGGTGATATCCACAGCCCCACGCCAGGCTGAATGCCAGGCGGCATAGAATTCTGAAATGGTCTGAAAGCGTTCGTCCGGTTCCGGGGCGCAGGCGCGTGCAGCGATGGCCAGAACTGACGGCGTGGCGTCCGCCCGGGTGGCGACGAACTCATGGATGCACCGGCCCATGTTGAAGACCGTGGTGCGTTCATCGATGGTTGCACCAGCCTTGAACTCCTCAGGTGCCATAAACCTGCTTGACCCAAACATTCGCCCCATGTCGTTGATGATGGGGCCGTGGCGATAAAGATCGAGGTCCACCAGCGCCATGGTGTGGGTCTGAAAATCATAGACCATGGCGCCGTCGTAGAAATCACTGGCGACCCAGCCAGCGGCGCAGATGACGCGGTGGCAGTCGAAGACGCTGTCCAGGGCAGCGAGCAGTTCCGGGAGCGGCAACAAACGAAAACGCTGGTAGGAAGAGTCCGGGTCGCTGCGCCGCGCAGCCGGGACGCGAATCAGCTCACCGTCAACCCACTTGTATACCAGCATGGGGCCATGGGGTGACTCGACGGTGCGTTCCAGGGGCACCAGTGCCTCATGTTGCACAGAGTTGGCCAACACCACAGCATTCCGGAGCCACGCCACACGTTCGATATGTGGCAAGAATGCCGTGGCGTCAGGAGCGCCTGCAGTCTTGACGAAGCGACGTTCGTGGTGCACTGCCCAACCATAGGAAACGTTGCCCGAATCCTGTGTTCGTTCATCGAAAACGGCAAACACCTCACCGTTGCTGTTAAGAAAATCGAGTGGAGACATATCGATACGGTCGATGTTCAACGGGCTTTCCATGTGGCTCTCGCGATGATGAGGAGCGATGCCAGGCATGTTATGCAATCAGGCCCGATCGCGAAACCTTCTAGCCGGCAAGCTCGCCACGGTACATTTCGATCAGGAATCGTACCGATAAAAGTGGCGCACCCAGGGGATGACGCCTGCACCCTACTCCGGACCCTTACTCCGACCCCATTTATTCCATTTATTCCGCAATCAGGGATCGTATCGAGAAAAGATGGCGAACCTGGGGGAAGGCCCGGTGCCGTCAGCCTATGGGATGGATGCTTGAAAACTGCATCGAAAGCCCGTCGGTCGCGAAGGTACCTGCGCATTTTTTTCACTCTACTCCGACCCTTTACTCCGACCCCGCCTTTCGGTGTACGATGACGAGACTGAGTCCATGGGAGAGAGGATCATGAACACGGCCACTGCATCCGGCAAGGAACGATACAACGACATTGCGATCAGAACCGCAGCACAGATCGTCGTATCGCGGACCGACGCTGCGCACTCGGCGCAGTCAGAATCAGAAGACAAACCGGTAGCGGATCGGTTCCCCGCCTTCAATCGCACGGGGCTCGGGGTGGCCGTGGAATACGAGCGGATGGGGAACCGGCCGGTCTCAGAGACTTTGCAGGCCAGGGCAGAGGCGTTCGGCTTCGAACTCGAACACCTTGGCATCACCATCGGCACGGTGATCCACAACGTCAATCTCAAAGGCGGTTTACCCAACGACCTGATCCGGTTTCTGCGGGATGTGCTGAACGAACGCAAGGTGATCTTCTTCCGCGAACAGCACCTGAGTGAGGACGAACATGTGGCCTTCGCCCGCTGCTTCGGCGAACTGGACGCCTTCCCGTTCGGCCCGGCGGGCGAGAATCCCTTCATCCTCGAGATCCGTCACAACAGCAAGCGCCCAGGCAGCATCAACAGCTGGCACACAGACGTGACCTGGATGGAAGAGCCGTCCCTCGGTTCCATCGCCCAGTGCGTGACTGCACCACCAGTGGGCGGCGACACCCTATTCTCCGACAGCCACGCTGCCTATCTCGGCCTGCCGAAGGGAGTGCGGGAGCAGATCCAGCACATTCACGGCATCAATGACTATCGTAACTTCATCGCCGACCTGCCCACTGACCTGGCAGAGTCCATCAAACAGGAGATCCCCTTCGGTGTCAGCCATCCGCTCGCCCGCACCCATCCGGAGACCGGCAAGACCGCACTGTACATCCACGGCGGCTTTCTGCGACACGAATCCCTGTACGACGTGCGCAGCGGCGAGACCATGGACCAGGACGAAGCCAGGGCACTGGTCCAGCTGTTGTTGCAGCAGCATAATCGGCCGGAGTATCTGTGCCGCTTCCGGTGGACCGAGGGCGCCATGGCCTTCTGGGACAACCGGGCCGTGCAGCACTATGCTGCCAGCGACTACTACCCGCACTCGAGGTGCCTGCGCCGCGTCACTGTCGCGGGCGATAAGCCCTATTTTGATGAGCAGGCCGCAGCGGCCGAGGGCTGACCTCGCTTTATCCAGGTGGTGACATGGGACGCGGAGTTACGATCGGAAAGCGACGTTCGAACTGATCGAACAGTGCGCCAAGCTGCAGCAGCGCGCTACCGTCGCCTTGCACCTGCAGTGCGCCCTGCGCCATCAGGCTGCCCGCGTCGGTCTGGTCGGTCATGAGCAGCTTGAAGTTGCGCTCTGAAATCCGAATAGAGACAGTTGCCGATTCAAGGCTCTTTCCGAAGTGGGCATGCAGCACGGACCGTTCGATGCTGAGCAGCACAGGTTCGTGGTCGGTAAAGTGCAGGTTGATGTGCAACACGAGATCACGGGCCCGTTCCGGATTGAGGCGTACGGCCATGGTCTTGAACAGATTGTCGAGGGGTATGCTTGCTGCCATTCCGGCACTGGCACCGAACTTGGCGCCTTTTGGTAAACCGTTTCGCAGCTCCAGTGCGCCGCAGAGGTAGAAGTTTCGCCAGGGTGCCGATTCCGCCTGATAGCCCATCTGTTCCATGGCATCTGCCAGCAGGGCCCGTCCTGCTGCATGGTCCGGGTCCGCCATCACGACGTGATAGAGCACCTCGGCAACCCAGCGGTACTCACCGTCGTCGTATGCTGCTTTTGTCCGTTCTACGACGGCGTCTGCGCCGCCCATGTAGTCCACGTATTTCGCTGCCGCAGCCGACGCGGGCAGGGGGTTCAGATGCGCGGGATGACCGTCGAAGAAGCCGAGGTATCGGTTGAACACCGCCTTGGCATTTACCCGCAGGGTGCCGTAGTAGTCTCTGTTATAGAACTCCGAATCCAGGTCGTCCGGCAGTGTCAGTTGCTCGGCAATCTCGTCGGCTGTGTAACCGTGGTTCGCCAGGCGCAGGGTCTGATCGTGGATGTACTTGTAAAGGTCTCGCTGTTTCGAGAGATAGTCGATCGCCGCCTCGCGCCCCCAGGTGGGCCAGTGATGGCTGGCAAATTCCACCTCGAGCCGATCGCCGAACAGTTCTATGGCCTCGTTCAACTGGCCCGCCCAGGCAAGCGCATCGCGGACCTGGGCGCCGCGAGGGGTATACAGATTGTGCAGATGGTGGGTGGCAATCTCCGACATGCACAGTGCCTTGAATTGCGGGAAGTAGAAGACAAACTCGGCGGGTGCCTCGGTGCCCATGGTCATCTGGAATTCGATCTCAATGCCGTCTACGATGCGGGTCTCGCCCGTCGCCTCGACAATATCGTTGGGTATGATGAAGCCGGTGGTGCCAAGGGACAAGGCCGGTCCAAGGCCACAGGACACGAAACCCGTGGCTGACGGCTGGAGCAGATTGCCGTACATATAGGTGGCTCTGCGGCCCATGGCGTTGCCGGCCAATACGTTCTCGGCCAGCGACTCGTCCACATAGTCCCGGGGTGCGATCACCTGCACCCTTCCGGAGGCGGCGTCTTGCGCTGACACGACGCCCAGCACACCCGCAAAGTGATCTGCATGACTGTGCGTGTGGATCACGCAGACCACGGGCCGTTCACCCAGGTGCTGGTTAGCGAGCGTCAGTCCCGCCCGGGACGATTCGCTGGAGGTCAGCGGGTCGATCACGATCCATCCTGTCTCGCCCCGAATCAGTGTCATGTTGGCGATGTCGAAGCCGCGAATCTGGTAGATCCCGTCTACCACCTCAAACAGGCCATGGTGCAGGGCGTTGAGTTGCGCCTGACGCCACAGGCTGGGATTGACGGTATCCGGCGCAGTACCCTCCAGGAACCTGGTGGCGGCGAAGTCATACACCGCCTGGTCGTGGCGGTCGTGATCGTTGGTCGTTGTGTCCAGGGTGGCAATGAACCCTCTCCGTGCGGCCTCGAAGGCCTTCTGGTTCTCAAAGTCCAGGCGTTCGCGAACCGCAGCATTGGCGTGCAGGGTCCACCGGGTCGCAGGCTTCGGTGCTCGTTCGGATTCTGGCAGTGGGTCATAGTCGCTCACGGTAATCTCCGGTCAGAAGGGTAGGTAACGGACGTGATGGTCCGGCTGGCTTTTTGCCCTTTGCCCAATGCGGGCGGCTTCCACGAGTTCGGCGCAAAAACGATCACTCGTTTGTCGCGCAGTCCCGCGAAGCGGGTCCGCCGTAGATTTGATACATCGAATCCTCCTTGTCTTGTTCCGATCGCCAGGTCGTGGCGGAGGTAGTCATTCTAAACAGCATCCCTCAACCTCCCAAACCTGCCACCACGAAATCTGGAGAGTTGTCTGCCTGGCGCAGGCAGGGTGATGCTTGTAGGCGCGGTAATTGCGCAATGTAGCCGTCAGGCCGGAACGCGCAAGCGGTCAAAGTTTGGTGAGAGGCAAGCCGCTTGCACTGACATCAAGGTCACGATGCCAGCAAGCCCCGTAGCAGCAGGTCACATGCCCCACCGACCCGCCAAACCGTCGTGGCGCGCCGTGATATATTTCGCGTTTTTCTGGAGAGAATCATGGTCAACGCGAAGCGACCAATGGGCGTCACGTTTGGCAGCCTGGGCGTTCTGGGTCCGCGGGCGATCATCGACATTGCCCGGCTTGCCGGACAACTTGGGTATCGGTCGATATGGACCGTGGAAGCGAATGGCACCGACGCCTTCTCGCTTCTGGGTTCAGTATCGGCCGTTGCCCCCGGCCTTGAGCTGGGGACCGGGATTGTGCCGGTTCAACTGCGTACGCCACCGTTGACCGCGATGTCGGCGGCGACCCTCCAGGCGCTCAGCCCGGATGCTGATATCTGGCTTGGCCTTGGCGTATCGGCCCCCGGTATTCTGCAGCAGCATGGTGTACCGACCACGGACCGCCCGATCGCCATGATGCGTGAGTACGTTGCGCTCTTAAGAGACTGCCTGTCAGGTGAGAGTGTGACTTTCGAGGGGGATTTCTGGTCCGTTCGCCGCTTCCGTCTTGGCGTGCGCCTGGGCGATCGGCGACCGAAGATCGTCATGGCGGCACTGAACCCTCAGATGTTGAAGCTCGCCGGGGAAATTGCTGATGGTGTCCTGCTCAATTACATCCCCGCGAGTCACGTCGGCCCCTCCATTGAACGCGTCCGGGCCGGTGGCGACGCCCGCATCTTCGCCTATGTGCATGCCGCTGTGGGTGATCTGCAGCAGTCATCGGGTTCGGCGCGACGGGACCTGTTCAATTACGCCATGGCAGACGGCTACGCCAGCATGTTCCGCAAGGCGGGGTTTTCAGACGAAGTGGATCTGCTTCGTGAGCGACAGTCTGCAAGGGATCGGGATGGGGCATTGGCCGCCATCTCTGATGAGATGATTCAGGCGATTGACTTTATCGGCAGTGCCGACGCGGTGACCAATTTTGTGGATGCCTATGTGACTGCCGGAGTGGAGTATCCCATCCTGATGCCCATGCCCTGGGGCGAGGATCGCCGGGCCGTGACGGAGGCGACGATGCGGGCCGCGATCGGCGCCGCAATCTGAAACCCTCACAGAGTCGATCCGGATTGGTCGCGATGGGGAGCGGTGGTAACGATTCGGCGCTCAGCTTGAAGACTCTGCCCGCAACTCCTCGATCACCCCGTTGAATTGATCCCGGTTATGGTCGGACAAGGCGGCTAACTCCTCATGGGCTTTGAGCAGTCTGCCGTGCTGCCGTCGGGGGTCGGTGTCTATCATCAACAGAGGCTGCTGGCGTTCCGGAACCGCGACGGCGTCCTGGTGGACATGTCTAATGACGTTATCCATGGACAATTCGTCGAAAGCTTCGAGCAGCGGGGCGCTCACTCCCTGCAGATGGACAGACGTCCCGCGGTCCTCGGCCATTCGTACCAGTTCGTGCAGCGTGCCCAGCATCGTGCTGTCCAGGTATTCACACTCGGTAAGGTCAATGATCAGTGTCTTGTCAGATTCAATCTGGGCCTGCGCGGCAGCCAGCAGGGTCTCCCCGTAGGTCCAGCTCACCCGGCCCTTGATGCACAGAAAGTGTGCCGACATTTGACCATCCGACGGGCCATCGACCCAGGTGATCTGGGATGCTTCCTGGGTGGGCAGCACCGTCAGACGACTATCATCGATGGTCGCATTGAACTCGCTCTGGCGTTCACTCACTTCCAGCAACAGCATGGTCACATCATCCCTGTCCTCGGGCTCTGTGCCGCCGGATACATCGTAAAATACCTGTTCCAGCAGTTCTGTCTCATTTCGATGGGTCTGAAAGCTGGTGGCCACCACGGTGCTGTCGGCTCCCCGGTCCACCCCGACGTCGAACAGTCCGTCCGTGTAGAGCAACACCCGGTCACCTCGATTCAATCTGATCACCTCATCGCGATAGTCCACTTCGTCATAGAGCCCCAGAGCAGGTCCGGTATTGGAAAACTGATCCACAGTGCCATCGTACCGAAGCAGAATGCTGGGTGGGTGCCCTGCCGAGGCCAGCAGCAGTTCGTTGGTTTTCGCATCCAGCAGGCCATAGACACAGGTGAAGAACACGCCTGGCGTCATCACATCCCCCATCAGCTTGCGATTGAGATTCCGCAATGCCTCGGCAGGGCTGAAAGGGCTCCCTGCATGACTATCGCCCAACTGCTGCAGCCGGTGCTTGAACAGTACCGCGAGCATCGCTGCGCTGACACCGTGCCCGGAGGCGTCAGCCACCACGAGTGCCAGGTATCTCTGGTCGATCGTGATGACGTCATACAGGTCACCCCCAACGCTGTGGCCGGGCCGGTATAGCGTCTGAATGCAGAAGCCATGCAGCGTGGGTGGCTTCGCCGGCAGCAGTGATCGCTGGATCTGTTCAGCACGCTTCAAGTCCCGTTCGGTAATCTCGGCCTGTTCCTCCAGCAATCGGACCAGATCTTCGAGCTGGCTGTGGGAACTCGTCAGCTGCGCGGTACGTTCTTCCAGCACCCGGGTACGCTCCTGGACGAGGTCTTCCAGTTCATTCTGGTGCCGCTGCATGACGCTCGTCATGTTATTAAAGGCGGTGGCCATCAGCCCCACTTCGTCTCCGGAGTCTTCCCGGGCCCGTGCGTTCAGGTCGCCTGCTGCAACCCGGGTTGCAACCGCAGTCAGGTCGCCGATGGGCCCGGTGAAACCCGTGGCCACGCGCACGCCGATGCCGATGCCGAGCAGTGCAACCAGGACGGCGGCCAGAGCCATGACGCCGCGAAGCTCGGCGATGCTGGCATAGGCATCATCCTCGTTCACTTCGGCCACCAGTCCCCAGTTTTGATACCCGACGTTCTTGTATGCGGCCAGCCACACGGTTCCGGACTCGTCCGTGAGCGCTTCAAACCCGGAAAAGCCCTCGAGTGCGGCGAGCATCACCGGGTCATCCCCTAGGTCTGCGGTGATGTCTGAGTCATCTTCCCCGATTGGAAACAGATAACGAATCTTGCTGTCCCGCAGGGCGGCGACCCGAACCGTATAGGACTCAAATTTGCTGGGGATGGAACTGAGCGCGCTCTCAAGGTGAGAGGCATCGGTATCGACCAGCATTACGCCAAGTAAGTGGCCCTCATTGGCGCGAATGGGGGCACTCAGGCGGCTGCGGAGCCCACCATCTGTTCGACGCGGTAGCCCCAGAGACGGTTCGACCAGTCCGTATTGAAACGCCGGCTGATGGTCGATGCTGTGACCGATCAGCCCCGGTTCGGTGGAAGTGATGATCGTTCCGGAAGGGTCAGCAATCGTGATCTCGAAAAAACTGTCTGTGCTGTTGCGGGCGTCACCGAGGATTTGCCGCGTCTGTTCCAGAAAGGGCCCGGATGTGATGCTGCCGGCAAGGTATTCCGCCACCAGCATTCGAAGGCGTGTACGGCTGGAGATGAGCACCGCCCTCTCCTGCTGTTGCTGGACGTAGGCGAGCAGAATGTTGGACAGGCCCTGCACAGACAATGTGAGTTGTTGCTCAATGTTGTTGCGGAGCATATTTCGAACATAGCGATAGTCGTTGATGCTGAGCAGGAGCGCGGTGAACACCACGAACAGGGTAAACAGAACGGTCAGTTTACCCCGAAGTGAATTCAGTACCGGAATGTTGAACATTTGACGGCCCCTTTGAGGGTTTGATTATAGGTCATCGAAGTTCAAGACCCTATTCAAATGACCCTGTTAAGGGTGCCGTTAATCAGACGAACAGGCAGCGGGGCCCGAGCAAAACGGCGGTCATGCCACTTATGACACGATCGGAAGCGGACCGTTCGGTGCGTTTGTTCATATCGACCTCACGTTACCCTGGTCCCTCGACGGTCTGGATACGCGGCTGGACTCGCCATCATGGTGAGCGATGGCGCGACCAGTTGCACAGGATGGACCACATGGGGCATCGTGTTCACAAGAGGCAACAGCGACAGAACGAGGTATCCAGATGCATGATCTTGTTATCCAGGGTGGAAACGTGGTGGATGGTACCGGGCAGCCGATGCGCCGCACCAGTATCGCGGTGAAGGACGGGTTGATTGTGGCAGTCGGCGACGATGTTGGCGCAGGCCAGCGAGTGATCGATGCCGCGGACCTGCTTGTCACGCCCGGCTTTGTGGACATCCATACCCACTACGATGGACAGGCAACCTGGGACCCCTATCTCACGCCTTCGTCCTGGCACGGGGTCACCTCTTGTGTGTTCGGAAACTGCAGCGTTGGTTTTGCTCCGGTTCGGCCTGACAAGACGGATTATCTGATCAATCTGATGGAAGGGGTCGAAGACATACCCGGGACCGTCCTTGCCGAGGGCGTTTCGTTCGACTGGGAGTCCTTTCCGGAATATCTGGATGCACTGGAGTCCATGCCAAGGGTCATGAACGTGGGCGCCCAGGTTCCCCATGCAGCGCTTCGCTTCTATGTGATGGGCGACCGTGGGGCCGATCATGAGGCAGTCCCCACCCGGGACGAAATCGAGCAGATGGGCGAGCTCCTTGAATCATCCCTTCGCGCTGGCGCACTGGGGTTCACGACCTCCAGGACCACCAAACATCGGGCGGCTGACGGCAGGGTGACGCCGTCATTGAGCGCGTCGGAAGCGGAACTTCTGGGGCTCGCGGCGGCCATGAAACGGGCCGGGTCCGGCGTGATTGAGGTCAATTCCGACTTCGGGCCGGGAGAATTTGAGGCGATGCGCGCGGCGGCGGAACGGTCTGGTCGGCCGCTGTCCTGCCTGATCGTGCAGGTTCGAAACGCACCGGGCCTGTGGCGGGAGACCATGGCCAATGTCCGGGCTGCGCGGGCAGCCGGGGTTGACTGCAACAGCCAGGTTCACGTCCGGGGCATTGGCATGGTGATGGGCCTCGAGACCACCCTGAATCCCTTTCGCAGCCACGCGGCATGGCAGGAACTCGCGGATCTCACACCGGATGCGCGACGCGCAAGGCTCAGACAGGACGAGACCTTGCGGAGTCGACTCGAAAACGTGCATCCGCAAGACCGTCATACCCGCTGGATTGAAAGCCTGTTCGGGGAACTGTTCCGCCTGGATGAGACGATGAACTACGAGCCGACGCCGGACCAGAGCCTGCTGGCGAACGCCCAGCGGATGGGCACCGAGCCCTGGTCGCTGCTCCTGGAATGGCTGCTGGCCGACGACGGCGAAGGGCATGTGATGTATCCATTTGAAAACTATTACGGTGGTGACCTGGAAGCGATTCGGGAAATGTTGACGGACGAAGCCTCTGTGATCGGCGTGGCGGACGGTGGCGCCCACGTCGGCGTGATCTGCGATGCCGGCGCACCGACTTTCATGCTCACCCACTGGGTGCGGGACCGGACCCGTGGCCCCAGGCTTCCGCTGGAATTTCTGGTGGCCAAGCATACCCGCGGTAATGCCAGAGCCTATGGACTTCATGACCGTGGCGTGCTCTCGCCAGGTTATCGGGCAGACCTCAACATCATCGACTTCGCCTCCCTCCGGCTGAAGCCGCCACGGGTACTGTTTGACCTGCCGGCGGGAGGACGCCGACTGGTGCAGCAGGCCGAGGGCTATCTACACACCTTTGTCAGTGGTGTTGAGACGTTGCGCGATGATGAGTTCACCGGTGAGCTGCCGGGCCGTCTGATCCGCGGTGAACAGCGGGCTCCTGATGTTCCCGTATAGGGGGAGCCCTCAGCGTGCCCAGGTCGGCCACGCCGTTGTCGTGCCGGGAAGTTTTCCGGACGGCACAGCGTGCGGCCAGAACTTCCATGAAAGCCCGATCGCCCGACTTGAATTGCCCGAAATGAACTGCAAGGGCGCAGGCGTTTCAGTAAACTTGGTACTCGCGGAGCTCTTTATGCTCGAATAATGCTCAAAAAGTGCACAAGACATGTGCTTGCAAACAGGTGAACCCAATGGATGAAGTCAAAAACCAGGAACGTGATGATGTTCATCTGGAGATTGCCCTGCAGACCATCAAAGACGTGCTCTGGAGATACGAGGAGTCATCGGAAGGGCGCCGTTCGGTCTATGAGGTGCTGGGCTGCCTGGTGGAGGACCTGGTACGGGAAGGCATTTGTGCGGCCTGCATCAATGACACCATGAAAGACGTCTTTGATGCGGTAGGGGCTGATGTTGAGAATCATCGGGATGATGAAGGCTCCGTGTATCACTAGACTTGAACAGCAATCGTCCGCCATTGGTGCTGGTCTTTGGCGGTATCTTCTCCCACCGGCCAGACCGGTGTTTTCGTTCAATTCTGCATGGCTAATCCAGGAACCGAACGTTCGAATCTGGTGAAGTCGGGTGGAATCGTCGTTGCCTGGCTCGCGGCACGGTCGCGCTTGTTATTGATAAGTGTCATCGCGAAGAACCTGTATCTGTTCCATGATCAGGTATTGGCCATGGACCAGCTGTCTGGCGGGTTCCTGTCGAAAGTACCGTTATGGGCGCAAACGCGGCGACATTCCAATATTGTTGGGCTGGTAATCAACAGGTTGGAAGGGACCAGCCACCACGGGTATAGTTTCCGGACGAGGACCAGCCAGCTAGCGTGGATCGATTGGGGTATTGATGTGTTGAAAGAGCCAGAAATATTGAGAGACCACGGCAGCCGCAGAGCGTGGTGGCTGATCATCGTCGTCATATTGAGCCAGGGAGCATCAGCGGAACCCGTCGGCAAGATCATGCTGTTCTCGGGTGAGCACAAGTCGATGGAATGGATGTTGACAGATCATGCAGGTGCCTCGGGGACCCGTGGTGGCAAGACCTGTGCGAGCTGTCACATCGCCGGGTTTCGGCTCCCCAGGGAACGGATTTCAGTGGACGTCAGCATCGAACCAGTGGCAGACGGCGTTGCCATGACGCTCGTCTGGCCGGGGCCCGAGACCACCACGCTTGGCATCATGATGGATGCCGGTGGCGCAAGGGCCTTTCAGCGAGCCGGATGCTGGGTGGGCTGTCATGACGACGTGCGCGGCATGTCTGCCGATGGTGACCAGACCAAGTATCTGGGCCAGACCAGAGCCAGGATGACCCGCACCGGTGGTGGCAGCGAGTTGAAGGCAGACGCTGACCTCGCCAGCATGCGTGCGGAGTCGAATCTGATTGAGTTTCTCAAGGTCGACCTGAAGGCGGGTGCACCTGCTGTGTTGTCCCGGGGTGCCATTCTCGACAAGGAGTATCTTGCCGTGGTGGAAGACGCGCAAGTCAGCGCGGCCCGGGAAGGTGACAACTGGCGAGTGAAGCTCACCCTGACGCCAGCCCGCAGTGACACGGTGGTAGGATTCGCCGTGCTGCAGAACGCTGGCGGCAAGGATGGTCCATTACACTACATGAGCCTTCCCGGGACATTGAAGTCGGACAAGTCCGGCGCAACACTGGAGTTTTAGCTTGCGAGCCCTGCCACTGTTGCTATTGACGGTTGTCGCAGCGCTGCCGCTCCAGGCTGCCGAATCGGACTTCTGTCAGGCGTGCCACGATGAACCCCTGGTTGGGGTGACTCACGGCCAGCATGCGGCCGGCAGCGCGTCCTGCGTAGATTGCCACGGCGATGTCAGCGCCCATCTGGCCAGCCCGGCGAACCCGGTGTCTGTCGGATTTGGCGGCGCCGACCGTGATCCATCCACTGGCAGTGAGCAGTGTCTTGGCTGTCATGATGATGAACAACGACTGCACTGGATGGCAAGCACACACAATGAGGCAGATGTCGGATGTGTCACTTGTCATGAGCCCGCCTGGGTGGACCCGCAGCATGCGAGGGAACCTGGCGAGGCGGTCTGCCTGCACTGCCATCGTTCGCTTCAGGCAGAGCTGTCGATGCCCTCCCGGCATCCTATTAAGGAAGGCAAGACCGGCTGTCTCGACTGCCATTCGAGCCACGGCAGTTCTGCGGATGCCGGTGAGCTCAAGCAGGCGTCGATCAACGAGAACTGCCTGTCCTGCCATCGTGACCTGCGCGGCCCTTTTCTGTTTGAACATGAACCCGTGACCGAGGACTGCACGCTCTGTCACCGCCCCCATGGTTCAGCACAACCATCATTGCTCAAGACCCGGTCACCGTTCCTGTGCCAGCAGTGCCATCTGACGGCGGACCACCCGAGCCAGCTGGCTGATGGCCGTGCGCTGGTGTCCCGCGACAGCAACCTGCTGGTCAACGGTTGTACCAATTGTCACAGCTCGGTGCACGGTTCGAATCACCCTTCAGGCGCCAGGTTAACGCGATGAGGTGGCCCCGGATGAACGGTCGCAGGTGGCTGATCTGGGCATTCCTGTTGCCGTCACTGTTGCCTGGACTGATGTCCGCATTCAATGCGAAGGCGGATGAGTTTGGCTTCGAAATGGTGGAGCCGGAGCCCCCGGCGAAACCTGCCTGGACCCAGCGCATTGACCTGGGCGTACGCATCGTCCCGACGGATAACTTTGCCTTTGGCCAATACAACGGCCTTGATTCCGAGGGGTTGCAGATGGATGGCGGCTTTGTCCTCGGCGGTGGCGTCTGGTCCCTGCACGGGTCACGGCTGGGAACCGATAATCGTGAACTGTCTTTTGACTTCCGTGCGCTGCCGCTTCGAGTGACGATGGACTATGACGAGTCTGCCTACCGCGGTAACGACAGCGGGCGCACACCCTTTACTCACACCGGGCAGGGAAGACTGAGTCTACCCGCCAACTGGCAGGGGGGGCTGGACAGCGATGAGTTCCCGACCGGACTCATGAACGGGGACGTCCGCAACGGAATTGATCATCAGGCGTTCAGGGCGTCAGCACAATGGGACATGACGGCCCGCCTGACCGGAAAGGTGAGCCTTGAGAAAGAAGCGGTGGAAGGGACGCAAATCAAGGGCCTCGCCATCTACAGCGATGCCGCCAATCCCCAGGCGGTGGTGCTGCCGGTGCCGGTGGATGAACAGAGCACGGTGGTCGCGGCTGAACTCGGCTATACCGGCGACCGGTCTACCGCGGTCCTCGGTTACAGCATCACCGATTTTGACAATCATCATGCCCGGATATCGTGGGACAATCCCTTTGCCAATGGCCTCGGCCCCGCGGTGGACTTCCCCAATGGCGCGGGGGCGTTTGCCGGGGCGCCGGATTACCAGTACCGTCAGGCGTCTCTGGCATCCGGCCTGCGTCTTGGCGACAGTGTCCGGCTGGTGCTGGATGGCTTTATCGGTGAATCAGAACGTGAGGGTCACTTCGTCGATTACACCGTCAATCCCGCCCTTGTGGTGTCCGCTCCGCTGCCAGCCACCGCATTGAATGCGCCGCTGTCGACCAGCCGGCTACATGGCGGAATCTACTGGCGACCGGCGAGGCGTGTACGGGTCAACCTCCACTACCGGTACGAAGACCGTGAGGACGAGAACGCCCGGCACCTCTGGCAATATGTTCGAGGCGATGGCGCGGACCAGCCGGATGCCGCCTTCGCGGTTCATTCCCGACCGCTGCAGCGCGAATCCGATCTCTACGAGGTTGAAGGGATTGTCACGCTCGCCAATCGGGCCAGACTCAGCGTCAGCTGGGAGTATGAGAAGGACTATCGTCGCTACTCCGCCGTGACCCGGCAAGAGACGGACCGTGTTTCGGTTGGCTTCCAGTTTCCCCCTGCGCTGTTGCCGGGCAGGCACCAGGTCACGTTCTCTGGCGCCGATGCAGCCGGGTCTACCTACGAGTGGTCGAATTCTTTCTTTCAGCTGATGTCGGTGCAGATGATCAACCGGATTCCGGATGCCCAGCGCTGGACCAATCACCCGCTGCTACGCCAGTACCATGTGGCGAATCGCCAGGAGTTCGGCGGTCTGTGGCGCAGCGAGTTTGACCTTGGGCAGCATGCTGCAGTACAGCTTCGGGTCGAGACCCGCAAGCAGGACTACGATGGGAGCACGCTGGGGCTCACTGCAAGTCGTGAGCGAGCGGGCAATCTTGCGGTGAACTACTTTGCCGGTGATGTGGTGCTGAGCGCTTATCTGGACTATCGATGGGTCGAGCGGGCTCAGCGCGGCCGGGCCTTTCGGGGCGGCATCGAGAAGCCCGCCAACGTGATTGACGGTCCCCTGCCCGAAGGCAGCGACCCCGCCCGGGACTACACCACCCAGCAAGACAACGAGATGGTCGCAGCGGGGGTCAGTCTTGACTGGACGGTGAATGGCCGCTGGTCTGTATCGGGTCAGCTCGGACGATTGATCATTGATGATGACTATGAGGTGACAACCGGTGGGGCTCGTGACCTTGGTGCCGGGGCACCGCTGCCGACCATCGACTGGACGACCAATGAAGCGACGCTTGCCGCCGTCTATACCTACTCGGACCAGTTGAGCCTCACCTGGAAGTACCAGTTTTTTGACTACCGGAATGACGACTGGCGGTTGGCCGGCATTGAAGCCGGCAGCATCAGCAACCTGCTTGCATTGGGGCAGCACAACCCCGACGAGAATGTGAGCGTTTTCGAAATGGCGATGACCTATGAATTCTAGACAGAGATATGGCCTGAACCGGATCTGGATTCAGGCAGCATTGGCCTGCTGTATTGCACTGCTTGTGGGCTGTGGCGGTGGCGGTGGCACGGCTGCTCCGGATGTTGCGCCCGGGCCCGCACCATCCAACGGCAACCCGCCCGCACCGGATCCGGTTCAGTTGCCGGCGGGTCCGAATACCTATGAGACGGCCAGCGAGATCATCGCGACCATCACCGACGTCACTGTGGCATCGCCGCCGGTACTCACCATGACCGTGGTAGACGGTGACGGCGTCGCGATCACCGGGCTCCGGTCTTCCAATGTTCGCTTCACTATCGCCAAGTTGATTCCTGCCAGCAACGGGGACAGCAGTCACTGGCAGTCCTATATCAATCGCCTGAAGACACCGAACGTTCATCCGGAGAATGATGCGGCGATTCAGGCGACGTCTGAAAGCGGTGGCACGCTGACCGACAATGGAGACGGAACCTATAGCTACCAGTTTGTTACAGACATCACCAACGTGACCGCACCGATGGCGGTACCCTATGAACCCCTGTTGACCCATCGTGTGGCGATACAGTTCAGTGGGGGCCCGATTGCCAATCCGGTATTCGACTGGATCCCCGCAACGGGTCAGACGATGGGTATTGCCAACAAGGATGTGGTGGCGACGGCAAGCTGCAATCGGTGCCATGATCCGATTGCCCTGCACGGGGGAGGTCGGGTCGAGGTGGAGTACTGTGTGACCTGTCACAATCCCGGCACCACGGAGCCCAACTCGGAAACCGAGATGGATCTTGCTGTACTGGTGCACAAGATACACATGGGCGCCAGTCTCCCCAGTGTCCAGGCAGGCGGTGAGTATGTGGTCTATGGTTTTCGGGATAGCCGACACGACTATTCACACGTGGTGTATCCCCAGAACCCTGCGAACTGCACGAAGTGTCATGCCGGCACCGCAACCGCCGGGCTGACCGGGATCGGCACGAACGTGGTGACCCAGAATGGCGACAACTGGACAGAGGTGCCGACCATTGCCGCGTGTGGTTCCTGCCATGATGACGTTGACTTCGCCAGCCACAGGGGAGGTCAGAGCGACAACAGTGGCTGCCGGTCCTGCCATTCGGTTTCCGGGATTGCCGGGTCCCCGGCCGAGTCCCATCGGGATCCGATTCTCGAAGCGATGGCAGAGTTCAACGTCAGCATCGAGTCCGTGTCCAATACGGCGCCGGGTGAAAATCCGCTGGTGACCTTTTCAGTGACCGACGAAAACGGCTCGCCCTATGACCTCGCGACGGACCCGGGCTGGTCCGGCGCCAGCCTGAATCTGGGGCTGGCCTGGAATACTCAGGAATTCGTTAACACAGGAAATGGCCAAGCCCTCCCCAGTTATGCCCGCACCAACCTGCTGTCGGGGGCCACTTCCAATGGTGATGGTACCTACTCTGTAGTGGCGGGCGTTGCGATCCCCGATGGCACCGGACCTCTCGGTTATCTCGCAACCGGAAGCGGCATGGCCACCATAGAAGGCAGAGCGAGAAAAGACATCGGTGAGGAGGGTGCGAGCAATGTTCAGAATATCCCGTTCGTGCAGCCGCAGCGGTTCTTCTCCATCGACGAACCGAACGGCCAGGCCCTCGCCAGGCGCGAGATCGTGGATATTGCGAGGTGCAACGCCTGTCACGGCGTGAAGGTGAACCATGGCAGCAATCGCAGCAACAACATCAACGGCTGCGCCGGGTGCCACAATCCCAGGAATACGGATCTTGCCGTTCGGCCGGGGCAGGCCCAGTCTGTCGACGGCAAGCGTGAGGAATCGATTCATTTCAAGACCCTGATTCATGGACTGCATGCCTCCGGGGTGCGGGAGTCTCCGCTGGTGGTGTATGGCTTTCGCGGCTCTGTCCACGTCTTTGATGAGGAACATGTCCAGTACCCTGGCACCATATCCAACTGCCTTGGCTGCCATGTGAATGATTCCTACGAACTGCCGTTACCGGCAACGGCGCTTGCGACGACCGTTGACACCGGAGCCGACGGGGCAGATCCTTCCGATGACATCATGGTGACGCCAGTCGCGGCCACCTGCTCATCCTGCCATGACGGTTCGCTTGCGATTGCGCACATGGAACAAAACGGCGGGGATTTCTCGGCAACCCAGGCTACGATTTCAAGCGGCGCCAGTACGGAGACCTGTACGGTGTGTCACGGCCCTGGAAGAACGGCCAGCGTCAGCGCTGCCCACGGACTGGAGTGACGATGAAATATTGGTTGATCGGTGTCGGCGTTGTGCTGGGCGTGGTTGGGTCACTGGCCTTCAATGTCACCATGTCTGTGACCAGCCATGAGCAGTTCTGCGTATCCTGCCACGAAATGACCATACCGGAGCAGCGTCTGGCCCAGACCACCCATGGCAAAAACACCCACGGTATCGTCGTGGAGTGTGGGGACTGTCATATTCCAAAGGAAATGGTGCCCAAGCTGTGGCGCAAGATCAGTGCTTCAAGAGAGGTGGTGGGGCATCTGATGGGAACGCTGGATACGCCCGAGAAATACGCGGCGCACCGTGACGCCATGCATGAACGGGAATGGACGAGGATGAAAGCCTCAGACTCGGCCGAGTGCCGCCACTGCCACTCACCGGAACGATGGATCGCCGAGTCCCACAGCCGGGCGGCACAACTCGATCATGCGAGGATGGGCCAGGAGGATGTCACCTGCATCGATTGTCACAAGGGCATCGGGCACCCCATAGAGGTCGCAGCCGAATCCTCAGAGGATCTGTTCGAATTCTAGCCCCCCACCCAGGAAATTAGGGTCAGAGTCGAATTAGTCAGCAAAGAATTAGGGTCAGTGTCGAATTAGTCGGTGTAAGCGCCCCCAATTGTTACACTGACCCTATTTGTTTCTGACCCTGTTTATTTGCCCCTGTTTATTGGTCACCAGGCAGCATCGGTCCAGGAATCACACACTGCGACGGTTTGCGAACTGGCTGACCTACCAGCATTTCATTCCTGATCCTTGTCAGGAACCATCGAAACCAGGATTGACCTCCTGCAAGAATCAGGTATGTTCTGACTGTTGAGAACAGATAATGCGCGGTATGCGTCAAACAATCAGATTGTGCGTGGCGGTGTTTGCATTACTGGCCTATGTAAACCAGTCCTTCGCCTATGTGATCGTCCATTGTAGCGGGATGGGTGATCAGCCGATGTCCATGATGTCGATGAAGATGGCCGACGCCGAACAAGACAATGTGCCTGCCAAAGTGTTGGACATGGCGCATGAGGAATCGTCCGGGCACCATGGTCACCATGTGCAGCCATCCGAATCAGCTGAAACCGACGCTTCGGATTGCTGTAGCCACCCGCAATGCGGCCAGACAGACTGCGTTACCGTGAACGCTGTCCTCGTTGGCAGCCTTACGCCATTTGCCGTACAGCGCTTACAAACACCAGACCCGGAATACGCGGGCACCTGGCTGACCGCCGAAATCTCCTCACTATTTCGCCCTCCCATTTCCCGCTGACAGGGGTCATTTCGTCCGAAATTCGGGACGCATGACTGCTCTGCAGGCGGGAGTTTGCACTCCCTTCAAATCTCAAATCGCGGCACTCGCACCAAGGCGGGCTGCCTGAAAGGTTGACCTGGGAGTCATCATGAAATTGTTTCTGTTTTCTCTACATTTGGTTGTACCACTGTTGCTCTTTGGGTTTTCCGCCAGCGCCCAGGATTGGCCAAAGCCGCTGACCCTGGATGATGCCGTTACACTGGCCGTCACCACTGACCCCTGGCTCAGTGGCAGTCAGCACCGGGAGGATGCGCTGTTCAGCGAATCGGTGGCAGCAAAGGTCCTGCCTGACCCAAGGGTGAGCCTGATGCTGGCCAACATTCCGACTGACAGTTTTGAGATGGGCCAGGAAGCCATGACCCAGCTTACCCTGGGCGTTAGTCAGGCGTTCCCGCGTGGTAACACCCGGGCCCTGTCCGGCCGTCAAAAACTTGAGCAGGCCGCACAGGAACCATTACTGAGGGAGGATCGGAAAGCCAGGCTGGCAGCGACGGTCCGGCAACTGTGGCTGGACGCATTTCAGGCCGAGGAGAGCATCCGCCTGATCGAACTGGACCGCTCGTTGTTTGAGTATCTGGTGGATGCGACCCGAGCCAGCTACTCATCGGCCGTAGGCCGCGCGCGGCAGCATGACATCATCCGGGCCCAGTTGGAATTGACCCGGCTGGAAGACCGGCTGACCGTGTTGCGACAGCAGCTTGAGTCCTCCCGGCGGGTTCTGTCTGAATGGATCGGTGGTCACGCTCTGTTACCGTTGGCCGACACCTGGCCCCGGTTGGAGGTCTCGACGCGCCTGGCGGGCCAGTTGGAGAGTGAGCAGGAACTTTTTGACGAGATCAGCCAGCACCCCGGATTGCTGGCTGTTGATCTGCGCATCGCGGCCATGCAAACCAGCGTCGAACTGGCGCGCCAGCAGTATGCGCCCCAGTGGGGTCTGAGTGCTCAATATGGCCATCGTCGGGATGACCTGATGGGCCGTGAGCGCGCCGATCTGCTGTCTGTTGGGGTGACCTTTGATTTGCCGGTGTTTACCGGTAACCGGCAGGACAAGAACGTCAGTGCGGCTGTCTCCCGGGTGGCCGCACTCCGGACTGACAAAACGATCATGGTGCGAAAGATGCTGGCTGAGCTGAAGACGGCCCTGTCCCGAGTTGAGCGCCTGAACGAACGCAAGGCCCTGTATGCCCAACAACTGCTGCCCCAGATGGCGGAACAGGCCGAGGCCGCGCTCGCTGCCTATAACAACGACGACGGAGATTTCGCCGAGGCGGTGCGTGCCCGCATCGCGGAACTCAATGGCAAGATCGAGGCATTGGTGATCGAGGTGCAGTGCCAGCAAACCCTCTCGAGCATTCACTATCTGCTGACGCGAAGCAGCACGGGCGCCGGGCACGCTCAAAACAGATCTATGGAGGCACAATGATGGAAGTTCTGAACAGATCAGGCATCACGCTGGCTGCAGTGGCATTGGCTGGTGCATTGCTTGGCGCAACGGCGGGCGCTGCGCTGACATGGTGGTGGAACGATGGCGCGATGGATCATCAGCCGGCTACTGATACGGGCGAGGCAGGCAAGGAGCCCCTCTACTGGGTTGCACCAATGGACGCCAATTACCGTCGTGACAAACCTGGAAAGTCCCCAATGGGGATGGACCTGATTCCGGTTTACGAAACATCGGGCGGCGACAACGATCCGGGTTCGATCACGATCTCGCCCGATGTGATGAACAACCTGGGTGTGCGTACGGCGGCAGTGACTCGGGGGCGTCTTGTCGACACGGTCAACACCGTGGGCCATGTGCAATATGACGAGGATCGATTGGTTCATATCCATCCCAGGGTAGAGGGCTGGATTGAAACCCTCCATGTCAAAGCCACGGGCGATCCTGTGGAACAGGGTGCGCCGTTGTATGCGCTGTATTCGCCCACCCTGGTCAATGCCCAGGAGGAGTTGCTGCTGGCATTGAGGCGGGGTAGCCCCTCGCTGATCTCTGCTGCGATGGAGCGGCTGTCTGCGCTGAAAGTGCCAGAGTCCGACATCGACCAGATAAAGAGCAGCGGCAAAGTGAGCCAGACCATTACGATCACAGCGCCCCAGTCGGGCGTGCTGGATAACCTGAACGTCCGTGAAGGCATGTACGTTCGGCCTGGTATGGAGGTGATGAGTATCGGTCAGCTGGAACACATCTGGGTCATTGGAGAGGTGTTCGAGCGGCAGGCGGCCAGTGTCAGCGAAGGCGATGCCGTCCGCATGCGGCTGGATTATCTGCCTGGTCGTGAGTGGTTGGGCAAAGTGGACTACATCTATCCATCGCTCAATATCAAAACCCGCACGGCCCAGGTGCGGGTACGCTTTGACAATCCAGATGTGTTCCTGAAGCCTGGCATGTTCGCGCAAATGGCCATTGCCGCCAGCCCTTCGAAGCCGAGCCTGCTGATACCCAGTGAGGCCCTCATTCGCACCGGCAGCCAGACCCGGGTGGTACTGGCAAAGGGCGAGGGGCGCTTCAAATCCATCGCGGTCACGGTGGGCAGAATCGGTGAGCACCAGGTGCAGGTCCTGTCTGGCCTTGCAGAGGGTGAGCAGATTGTGACATCAGCCCAGTTTCTGATTGATTCTGAATCCAGCAAGACCTCTGACTTCACCCGCATGGCGCATGATGGAGAGGCTCCGCCCATGGATCACAGCCAGCATCAGGGCATGCAGCACCGCCCTGAATCGGGTCCGGTCGATGGTGATCAACCGGAGCATAAACATGATTGAGGCCATTATTGTTTGGTCCGTCCGCAACCGCCTGCTTGTGTTGCTGGCTACCGTGATTCTGGTGGGGGTGGGTATCTGGTCGCTGCGAAACACGCCGGTGGATGCCATCCCGGACCTGTCCGACGTGCAGGTGATCATCAAGACCAGCTATCCCGGGCAGGCACCCCAGGTGGTGGAAGACCAGGTCACCTATCCTCTGACAACCGCCATGTTGTCGGTGCCCGGCGCGGTGACAGTACGCGGCTATTCCTTCTTCGGCGACTCCTATGTTTATGTGATCTTCAATGAAGAGACCGATACTTACTGGGCGCGCTCGCGAGTGCTGGAATACCTGTCCCAGATCGCGCCCACCCTGCCCGCCAGTGCCCGGCCACAACTGGGGCCGGATGCCACCGGCGTGGGCTGGGTGTATCTGTATGCGCTGGTAGACAGAACCGGCCAGCACGATATCAGCCAGTTGCGCAGTCTGCAGGACTGGTTCCTGAAGTATGAATTGCAGACCGTGCCGGGCGTATCCGAAGTATCCACCCTGGGCGGCATGGTCAGGCAGTATCAGGTCAAAGTGAACCCGGATAAGCTGCGCGCCTTCAACATGCCGCTGTCTCACATTCAGCAGGCCATCCAGCGGGGTAATCAGGAAGTGGGCGCATCGGTCGTCGAGATGGCGGAGGCGGAATACATGGTGCGCGCCAGCGGTTATATCGAGGGGGTAGAGGACCTCGCCACGATCCCGCTCGGTCTCGATGTCAACGGCACACCGTTGCTGCTCAAGGATGTGGCCGATATCGGGATCGGTCCACAAATGCGCCGCGGCATCGCGGAACTGAACGGTGAGGGCGAAGTGGTGGGCGGCATCGTGGTGATGCGGATTGGTGAAAATGCCCAGCGGACTATCGCTGGCGTCAAGGCCAGGCTCGAGTCCCTGAAGGCCGGACTGCCGCCCGGGGTCGAGGTCGTCACGGTCTACGATCGGTCCGGCCTGATTGAACGGGCGGTGGACAATCTCTGGCACAAACTGCTGGAGGAGTTGATCGTGGTGGCACTGGTCTGCATGGTGTTTCTGTTCCATGTTCGCTCCAGTCTGGTGGCCATTGTCAGCCTGCCGGTGGGCATTCTCGCGGCGTTCGTTGTAATGCATCTGCAGGGGCTCAATGCCAACATCATGTCGCTCGGTGGCATCGCCATTGCGATCGGCGCGATGATTGATGGTGCCATCGTGATGATCGAGAACATGCACAAACACATGGAACACACCGAGCTAACGGACCAGAACCGGTGGCAGGTCGTGACACAGGCGGCGACCGAGGTGGGGCCGGCCCTGTTTTTCAGCCTGCTGATCATCACCGTCAGCTTTGTGCCGGTGTTCACGCTGGAGGCCCAGGAGGGGCGGATGTTCAGCCCGCTCGCTTTCACGAAGACCTACGCGATGGCCGCCAGTGCCGCATTGGCGGTGACCCTGGTACCCGTACTCATGGGTTACTTCATTCGTGGCAGGATCCTGCCTGAAAACCGAAACCCCCTCAATCGGGCGCTCATTGCTGTTTACCTGCCGACGCTGAAGATCGCGCTGAACCACCCGCGGAGCACGCTGGTCATTGCCGTGCTCATCACTGCCGCGGGTGTCTGGCCGATGTCAAAGATCGGCAGTGAGTTCATCCCGCCACTGGACGAGGGGGACCTCATGTACATGCCCACCACCTATCCTGGCCTGTCAATCGGTAAGGCCAGGGAACTCCTGCAGCAGACCGACAAGCTGATCGCCACCGTGCCCGAAGTGAAAACCGTGTTCGGTAAAATCGGCCGGGCAGAGACCGCGACAGACCCCGCACCGCTGACGATGATCGAGACCTTCATCCAGCTCAAACCAAGGGAGCAATGGCGCGAGGGAATGACCACCGAGGCGCTGACACAGGAACTGGATGCACTGGTCAGGTTTCCCGGCCTGACCAACGCCTGGGTGATGCCGATCAAGACCCGCATCGACATGCTGGCCACAGGTATCAAAACGCCGGTCGGCATCAAGGTGGCGGGCCCGGACCTGCGGGAAATAGAAACAATCGGCAAGCGTCTTGAACAGGTGCTGGCGCAAGTGCCCGGGACTGCATCGGTCTATTCCGAGCGGGTGGCGGGGGGGCGCTATATCACGGTCGACATTCGCCGGGAGCAAGCTGCCCGCTATGGTTTGAACATTGCCGATGTACAGCAGGTGGTCGCCACGGCGATTGGTGGCATGAACGTCACCCAGACCGTTGAAGGACTGGAACGGTATCCTGTGAATCTGCGCTATCCTCAGGATTATCGCAACTCGCCGGAACAATTGTCGCTGTTGCCGATCGTGACCGTCAGCGGCCAGCGAATTGCCCTCGGCGATGTGGCGGATGTGACGGTGGAAGACGGCCCGCCAGCCATCAAGAGTGAGAATGCTCGCCCGAATGGCTGGACCTTTGTGGACATCGAAGGCGTGGATATCGGTAGTTATGTCAAGCAGGCGCAGACAGCAGTCGCGATGCAGGTGCAATTGCCAGCGGGTTACTCTCTGAACTGGTCGGGGCAGTACGAGTACATGCTGCGTGCCGGGGAAAAGCTGACCTATGTGGTGCCGCTGACGCTGGGCATTATTGTGCTGCTGTTGTTTCTGAACTTTCGCAGCCTTGCCGAAGTGGCGATGATCATGGGTACCTTACCCCTCGCGCTGGTGGGGTCAGTCTGGCTGATGTACATACTCGGCTATAACTTTTCGGTTGCAGTGGGTGTGGGCTTTATCGCGCTGGCGGGCGTTGCGGTGGAGATTGGCGTCATCATGCTGGTGTATCTTAATCAGGCGTACGACCAGATGCTGGTCCGATGCCAGCAGGAGGGTGAGTCACCCGGGCAGGAGGCCCTGCGCCAGGCTGTGCTCCGGGGCGCCGGGTTGAGGGCACGACCTGTCATGATGACGGCGGCCGCCACTATCGTCGGTCTGTTGCCTGTCATGTATGGCACCGGTACCGGTTCGGAGGCGATGAGCCGGATCGCCGCTCCTATGGTCGGTGGAATGATGAGTGCGATGATATTGACCCTGGTCGTTCTGCCAACGGTGTACTTTCTGTGGCACTCATGGGCAATTCGCCGTGCGGGGTAGGGCCAAAGCGGTAGATACCTGTGGCCAGAATCATCCCCGCAGGAGCGGTTTCGATGGTATGGCAATGGTGTTTTGCAGCCCGGACTGGCGGTGGGTGCTGTCGGCCTCCCGCCAGGTCGGGGTAGAAGTCATTTCCATCAACGTCTGAAGCGAAGGGTAGCGAACCAGTATCAGCCGTTGCCAGTCGTCATCAGTCACCATGGCCTGCTCAGCGTCGAGCAACAACGCAATGCTGCCACCGCGCTCTGCGATCAATTTGCCTGCGACATTGCCATACTTGCCGTATTCCGCTGCGCCGCCATCTTTTTTGAATTGCAGCAGATTGACGACGTAGATCTCGTCATCGTCCGCCTTGATGATTGGATCATATTTCTGCGGCATGGGGGCTTCCTTGAAGGCGAACAGGAGGCGTCGGGTCAGGCCCGCGGTGCGATCGGGGATGGCGGCCTGATAGGCGGCGCTCTCCTGCAGGTCCAGGTAGGCGCCTCGTGACGGGTAGTACACCAGGGCAACGGTGTCCCAGTCTGTGGCGTGCAGGAACTGACCACTGTAGATGACGTGCCCCCCACGACTTGCGATTTCCCGGCTGGAGACACGGGAATATTCCCGGTAACGGTCGCGCCCATCGGGTTCTGCGAACTTCAGCAGGTTGGCCATGACGATGGGGCCCTTGTCATCGAGTGCGGCCAGCGCTTGCAGTGATTCGCGGGATGGGTTGACCGCAGTGGTCGGATTCGTCATGTTCAATCTCCAGAGGGTCCAGTCCGTCAGGTGCCGGGAGTAAATCACATCGCTGCGGGCGTCGCCAGGGAAGGTCAGGGCCTTAGGTGTGCCGGTCAGACACCACTGCGTCGTCGTCCGGAAAGTGCGTGCCGGCACCCTGGATCAAGTGAACTTGCATGAATGCCCGCGCCGATGTTGCGTTCAGTGCTGCAATCGCGAACCGTTCCGTATCCTTACGGCAGACCGGTGCCCGGTATCGCCACATCGACGAACTCCACCTTTCCGGACTTCGAATTTCGGCATTCTTCAGGATCTGAGGATTCTGCAGTGAGGATGAACAGGCGTTGCCGGGTGTCACCACCCAGCATACAGGCATAGGCCTGGTTCTCTACAGTCACCCGGTCTGTGACCTGCCCACCTTCAACCACTCTCAGGACTTCATGGCTGATGGGCGAGGCGACCCAGATCCCACCCGCTTCATCCAGGCAGATACCGTCAGGGACCGCACCGGTTAACCGGGCGAACTCCCGACGGTCGCTGAGTGAGCCATCGTCGTTGATCGTAAAGGCAGTCAGGCGTCCCGCCATGGATTCACCGACAATCAGGGTGCCGCCGTCCGGCGTGATGACCGTACCATTCGGGAAAGACAATTCATCGGCAACAATCTTCACCTCGCCATTCGGTTGTACCAGGACGATCTCGGCCATTTTGGGAGGCGCTTTGTTCACGAGGTCGAAGCCGAAATTCCCAACGTAGGCGCGGCCGGACTTGTCCACCACCATGTCGTTACAGCTAAAGGACGCGAGGCCAGACAGGTCTGCATATTCTTTGCCCTCCCCATCGGAGAAACTGAGCAATTTTCGGTCCAGCATGGAAACAACGAGCAAGCGGCCGTCCGGTAACCAGCCGAGCCCTGAGGGCTGGCCATCCAACTCTGCGACTGTTTCGCAATGACCGGCAGCGTCCACAGCGTATACCTTATGGGCGTGCATGTCCGAGAACCACAGGCGTCCCTCGTGCCATCGGGGCCCCTCGCCGAAGCACAGTCCATCTATCAGTGTGGTCGTTTGCATCATTTGGTCGCCCTTGTCTTGTCGAGTGTCTTATCGAGTGTCTTGTCGAGTGCCTTGTATCGAGTGCCTTGTATCGAGTGTTTTGTACCGTGTTCCATATCGGTTTTACATCGTGCTCGGAGTGGGCCTCGTCAGTGTCTGGCGAGACATCCATCATCAGCCCTGTCCGATGGTACTGTCGGCCTGTTCACCGAATCAACCCACGCTGACAGATTTGTGACCGTTGCGTTCTTTCGAACATATCGCTGAAGTGATTTACGACGTTCAGCTACAATCTGACGAGGTGTCGGCTGGAAGCGCCATGCACCATATCCATCGATACTTTCGTGTCAAAGGTTACGAATCTGCCGTTGTTCTGTACCGCTAATGACAGCAGATAGATGGCAGTCAGTTGCCGGGGACCAATCAGCAGGTCCCAGTTGACGGTGTCGCGGGAGAGAATGCTCGAGTCGTCGGCCCAGAACTGGTGAAATGGCTGATCCATTGCCTGTCGGAGTCTTGCTGCGATTTCCCTGGTGGTGTGGTGATTCGGGTAGCCCGGTTGGGACATGATACGAAGGCAGCCATTCTGGGTGATTGGACAGGTTGCCCACCCCATCTCAATGTTGGATTCCATCCACCGCCATGCAGCGTCATGAGCTATATGGTTCTGATCCAATAGAGCAATCAGTACATTAACGTCCAGCAGGGCATGCACTAATCACCTGCCTCTTCGCGCAGTTGATCAATGATGGTGTTGGTGACGATATCAGCGGATCTTGGGAATGGCCGAAAACCATATCGGGCGGACTTCTCGTGGATTCCCTCGTCCTCGCCGCTCTTGTCTCCACTTCCCTCCTCCCGACCACAGAGAGCGTTACGCAGCAACTTTGATGCTATCTCGCCTATTGGTCGGGCCTGTTGCCGGCGTCTGTTTCTAGTGACACCAATTGGTCGGTTCGCATCAGGTAATAATCTTTGTCTGTGCCATCTGAGTAGGCGATTTTCATGGCGAGTCGTGGTGTAGTGGTCTGATTGGGCCCTGTGGTATGGGCCTCGAAACTGTCAAACGCCAGTGCCTCTCCCTTTGCCAGGCTGATGAACTCCATGGATTGCTTCATTTCAGTTGCAGCAGCCACCGGGACCGTGATCGGAAAGCCGCCGGCCTGTTTGTAGTCCTGGGTATGTTCAATGATTGAGCCTGTATTGAATGCGGACATCCCATCGACACTGACCTGATTGGCGGGCGTGAGAATCAGACCACCTTTTTCTTCCGTCAGGTCTTCAAGTGCGATCCACACAGAAAAAATCGTAGGTTCCGGGTCACGGCTCACCCAGTATGCCCGATCCTGATGCAGTGCCGTTCCCGGTGCACCCGCACCCTTGATCAGCAGGCTTGTGTGATCAACCACCGGCAGTTTCAAATTCACAATGTCAGCGATCTCGGGCCAGAAATCCTGATGGAGCCGCTGCAGCAGGTCCAGGTTGTTGTTCTGCGAGTCAATACGTCCAAAGAAATCCTTGCCGAAGGTGATGGAATTATCCTGTTGGGCGTTCGAAATCAGGTCAGCCGCCCGCTCCAGCAGCGCGTCAATCGTGCCGGCCGAGATTCGGGATTTCAGTCTGCACCACATGTGTGTACTCCTGTGTTCCTGAAGTTGGTCTATACCCCCGCGCGAGAAGGCTTGACGCCACAGCACCGTTGTTGGGCCATCTACAATCCTGTTTCGTGAATGATGGCTAGATGACGGGTGGACTGTTTTCGGTTTCTGTCCACTGGCTTCCTGCATCATCTTCGGGCACATAGCCCAGCAGGGTCTTGCCTCCTTGCTGGTCGTAGACGCCGAGCCGATTGCCGGACTCGGCGTTGACCACAGCATAGCCGACACTGTCTGACGCCTCTATGCTCTTTCTGATGATCTGGGCAGCGTCACGATGACTCAGCCACAATGATACCGAAGGGGCTGAGAAGGTCGGGTCGTCAGGCCGCATCACCCAGCCGATTCTGAGACAGATCACCGAAATGCCATAGTGGTCATGATAATAGCGACCCAGTGATTCCCCGAAAACCTTGCTGACACCATACAGGCTGGTGGGTCTGCACACATCGGTGGTCAATGGTTCAAAGGAATCTGGCAGTTCCTTTACCCGACCATCGAACACTGATTTGTAGGGGTCTTCCTTAAAGACATGATAGCTGGATGCATGGTGACTGCTGGCAAAAACAATTCGTCGGACGCCGGCCCGTCTCGCTGCCTCAAAGACGTTACGCGTTCCAATGATGTTGTCCTGAAGAACCGATTCCCAGGACGCGCGAGGGCTCGGATTGGCCGCCAGGTGAACAACGGTGTCGATGCCTTCAAACGCGGAGACGATGGTATCGAGTTCGGAAATATCAGTCTGCAGAGCAGGCACATCCTCTACAGGCTTCTGATCAATGCCGCTGAGTTCATAGTCAGCGGCAAGATGCTCGCGCATTAATCTGCCGATGCTGCCTGATATGCCCGTGATCAGCACTTTTCTTTTTTCCGTCATCTCGATTACCTGGTCCTGAATAGGTCTGGTTTGATTTTCTCATACTTCAGGACATCACGGGGCGGATGCGCCAGCAGAGCCAGCCGGCCGGTCCTGCTGGCGCCGCGATGGTCTTTTTAAAGCTGCTCATGTCAGCTAGTCTCTACAGTCACAAAAACTCCCAACAGAGGTTCCCCATGTCTGAGCCTGGCTGGCACCATGTACACGTTGTCAATCCCGAGTGGCACGAGGCGGCGAATTGGCACGGTGAGTTCTCGCCGGTCCGCAATGAGTCATGGGATCACCCGGGCCACCAGGGCTACAAGGCAGAAGTGCTCCGTAGCGGCGCCAATCTCGTGTTGATGCAGAAGATGCAACATGCGGACCCACCGGCGACTGCATGGATTGACAGCCTGGGTTTCATCGTCCCGGATCTTGATGCGGCACTGTTCAGATGGCAGCAGGGCGCAGGCGCGCTGCTGTACAGGAATCCAGCGGACGCCATGGCCACGGATCCCTGGGGAATGCGCTGTGAATTTATTCAGGGGGAGGGCCACGGCTCCGCCCTCCATCACGTCAACATCATTGCCCAGGACCCCGACTTGTTGCTGGCCTGGTATCAGAAACATCTCGGTGGTTCTCGAGCGGCCTGGGCCTGGGACGACCGACGTCGTGCTCTGATCTATGACTCCTGTCAATTGGTGTTTTCAGCTGCCAGTGATCATTCAGGGCCGGACGAAGGTCAGCCGTTTCGACATTTCGACCATCTAGGCTGGTTCGTGGAGGATGTTTACCAGACCAGCGCGGCCATGATGGCTAATGGGGTCAGGTTTCCAGAACACGGGCTGAACGGAAGTCCTAACCCGCCTACACCCCAGGGGCCCCGTACGCCAGCCTTTGCGGTCGACCCGGCAGGTATCTGGTTTGAGCTTGTTCACTGCGGCAAGGGCGGCATGCAGTTCGCCAAACTCGGTCGGTGGCAGTCACAGGACCAGGGCTGATGATTCGCCGCCCGCACGTGGCAGTGGCTAATATCCCTTCTGCCTGGCGCGCTCGATCGCATCGGTAATCAGGCCTCGGGCAACGTCGGCACCTTCCCATCGGTCGAGCTTGACCCACTTGTTGGTTTCCAGATCCTTGTAGTGTTCGAAGAAATGCTGGATCTGTTGCACCGTGATTTCCGGGAGCTCACTGACGTCCCGGACCTTCTCATAGCGGCGGGTCAGTCGGGTACTGGGGACGGCAATCACCTTTTCATCATGACCGGCTTCGTCCCGCATGATCAGCACACCGATGGGCCGGCAGTTCAGCACGGCGCCAGGGATGATGGCACGGGTGCTGGCACAGAGCACGTCGATAGGGTCGCCGTCGTCAGACAGGGTGTGGGGTACAAATCCATAGTTGCCCGGGTAGCGCATTGGCGTATACAGGTAACGGTCCACGAACAGTGCGCCTGACGCCTTGTCCATCTCGTATTTGATGGGTTCGCCCCCGACCGGGACTTCGATCACCACATTGATGTCGTTCGGGGGCGAATCCCCGATGGGGATCTCGTCGAGTCTCATTCAGTCTGCCTTGAGAAAACGGGGCGGGTAGTATACCAGTCTGGTGCAGTTAATCGGTGACTTGTAGCGCTATCTGACCGCGATCAGGTTCGCCTTCAAGTCCGCTTTCATCTCGGCTTTCAGGTTGGCTTCGAGGTTGGCTTCGCCCATAGCCCTGGTCACAGCCCGGGGCACCATGGGAACGTCGATTCCGGGCAGTCCACTGGCGGATGTTTCGTATTGATCGACCAGACCATATTGATAGTAGTGTGGAATCTCAGCCAGGGGCGCCGTCAGAATACCCCTGGTAACGCTGTCGAAATCCACCGGCGTGACGACGGGGCCGTGGATGACCGCCCTGGTGCTGAATCCGACGATCAACAGAATCACCAAATAACCCGTAATGATCTTATACATGCTCTTAGTCCCCCTGGTTGATGGGACCATAATAGTGGACCCCTGCGAGGGTACAATGGAGCAGGTTACCTATGTTTATACATACAGTATGTATCACGCTGAGCCGGTCGCTGGTCGAGACTAGGGCAGCAGTTCTTCCCGCCGGTTGCCCCTGACGAAGGCAAGGCCAAGGATGGCGGCCATGACGAGGGCCATTGCGATACGGTTCTGTACCGTCCAGGCAAGCAGTTCTTCGTCGGAAGTGAACTGCTGGCTGCCCTCGGCGAGGGTATAGGGATTGAAAAATGGCGTAAAGCGAAGCTGGTTGTCGCCGAACCCCGTCAGGATGCCGTTGGCTGCCAGGACCACCAGGGTGGTGATGACGGCGCTCGCCTCGGACTTGAAGAGGGCGCCCATGGCCATCGCAATGATCATATAGAAGCAGGCTGCCTGCAGCGAGCCGTACAGCATTCCGGGCGGAAATGGCGTAAACAGCGCCCAGACGCATAGCGCCAGCAGGCATTCAGCGGCAATCAGCGTCAGCAGGCTGGCCGCGAGCTTGATCCACCAGAGCCGTTCCACACCACCGGGAACGGTATAGGCAATCTCCAGGCTCCGGTCGTCGATTTCGCCCGCGATGATGCGCATCCCCAGGAAGACGCCGAGCGCCGTTAACGGTACGGCGATCATTCCCTGAACATCGCCGGGAGAGACCGCGCCCGCATCACCATTGATGAAGAATCTGACCCCCGCCTGAAACAATGGCCAGGCGAGAGGCAGCAGCGGCAGCACCCAGAACCGGTGGCCTGCCAGCACCAGCATGGCAAGACGTAGAAACGGCAGATCTACAACAGGCTTCATGCGAATGCCTCCGTCTGGGACAGCAGCCACATGTATCCGTCCTCGAGCGTCGCGGGCAGCGGTGTTGCCGTGGTGGCCGGTTTGTCGGCGTGAATCAGTCTGTGAATGACGGCGCCGTCGGCAGCGGGTGTCTCCTGGGACCGGATCACCCCGTCCGGCAATGAGACCTCGTTAGACGGGGAACGCAATTCCCACACGCGACCATTTGCCACTCTGGCAAGGGCCCCGGTTTCGCCGTCATAGACCAGGTGTCCCCTGGCGATCACCAGCACCCGATCACAGGCAACTGCCACGTCTTCCACGACATGAGTGGACATCAGCACGATTCGGTCCCGGGCCAGTCGGGACAGCAGATTCCGGAACCGGATTCGCTCCCTGGGATCGAGCCCCACCGTGGGTTCATCGACGATGATGATGGGGGGCAGGCGCAGCAGGGCTCGGGCCACGGCCACCCGTTGCCGCATGCCTCCGGACAGCGAGGCGATTCGTTCGTCTACCTTGTCGGTGAGCCCCACTTCCGTCAGCAGGCCATCCACCCGCTGCTGACGTTCGGCAGGCGGGATGTTATACAGGGCGGCGTACCAGGACAGGTACTCCCTGGGTGACATGCCGCCAGGCATTCCGGCATCCTGTGGCAGGTAGCCGACCCATTCGGCCAGATGGCGCTGAATCTTTGGCATGGGAACGCCGCCAACACGGATGGTGCCGCGTGTAGGGTCCATCACGCCCGCCAGCTGGCGCAAGAGTGTCGTTTTACCGGCACCGTTAGGCCCGAGAATTCCAATCATGCCCCGGTCGATGTTGAAATGAATGCCAGCCAGGGCCTCGATGGGCCGGACTGGCAGGTCGGGTCCGGCCAGTCGAATGGACCAGTCGCGCCAGATGGAGGTCAGCCTGCCAGCCGGTCGGCGGCTATTGTTGTTCACTGAGGCTTGTTTCGCCGTGCGACGCAGGCTCTGTGCGAGCAGTAACACCAGCGCGGCAATACCACAGACGAAGTACACTCCAGGCAGGACGAGCCCATTGACGTAGGGCACGATGGCTTCGTGTGACGTGAAGGCGGCCAGTGCCAGCCAGGGCAGTGCGAGGGTAATGGCAGGTTCGAATCGCCCGGCGGAATCGCCCCGGAATCGTCGAACGGCGATCAGCAGTCGCCCCAGCATCAGGCTCGCGACCAACCAGAAAAAGACCTGCCAGAAAGCGGACTGCACCATGAGGGCCAGGGTAGCGCCACCTGTAACGCCCAGTCCCAGTGGAATCAGGCTGTCGCGGGCATCCTCCTTGAGGCTGGTGGAGCCGCCCCGGGCGCTGACTGCGCTCCTGAAGACCGATGGGGCCATGAGTCCCCGCCGGATGGCGCCCGGCATGCCATAGGTCTTGTGCAGAAATCTGACTACCAGAGACGGTGGGCCGCCGGCCGTGTCAGGCACGGGAATATCCGATGGCCTGAATATCATCACGACGATGGCCAGAAGTGCCGACGCGGTCAGTATTGTCAGCACCGACTGCCACAGCATCGACGTAACGGTATCGGACAGGATCAGCGTGCCCATGATCAGCACGGTACCCAGCATCCAGGCCAGCACCAGCCAGGGGCCAACCCTGCTGAAGATGTCATCGACCCGGCGCAACAGGATGTATCCGACGGGCATCACCAGCAGCGTCAGAAGACCGGACGTAATCAATCCGCCAATGACAATGATGGCGAACGGTGGCCAGATCTCATTTTCCCGACCTGATGTGATGGCGAGGGGCCAGAGGCCCGCGATGGTCGTGGCGGTGGTCATGAGTACCGGGCGGGTTCGTTCCCGCACCGCGCCGTAAGCTGCCGAACCCAGTTTCCAGCCGCCTTCACGGGTCAGTTGCTGCATCCGGTCGACCAGCAGGATGGCGGGGTTTACGGTCAGACCCACCAGCACCAGGGCACCAAGTGCCGCCATCATGCTGAACGCCGTGCCAGACAGCGCCAGCGCCCATACGGCGCCCAGCAGCGTGATCGGCAGTGCCAGCAGCACCAGTATCGGCAGCGTCAGCGATTCAAAGGTCATTGCCAGAACCAGAAACAGCAGCCCCAGCGCGGGAAATCCCACCCGCCGTGTCCAGGAAGTTGTGGTGTCTTCTTCCTGGGTTTCGACCGCGGTGCCCCGGGGGCGTGGAATGGCACTGATGGCCTCGGCGATCTGTTCCTCGATGGCAATGCGTGACGGCCCTGTCTGGGGTATGTCGCCGCGCAGTCGATACCGCACAGTGAGTTCCCGGCGGCCGTTGTGATGGGCAATCACAGGAGGAGCCGGCATCTTGCGAATATCCGCCAGATGGTCGATGGGGTGCACGCCCGAGGGGGTCTGCACCCGCAGGCGGCCCAATTCCTGCAGGCCGATGTTCTCTTCCCTGGCGCTGCGGCGCTCTACCACCAGGGGCAGCTCGCGGCCGTTATCCAGCACGAAGCCGGTGTCCATTCGCTGGCCCTCGCGGCCGGCGAGAGACAGTATGGGAGTGACCTGGCTGAAGCTGAGGCCCAGGGCCTCAAAGGTTGACCTGACTGGTGAGAGCCAGTATTCGCTCATCCCGGGACGGACGCTCGTCCAGGCATCTTCAACCTGGGGCAGGGACTCAAGCCGGGCCTCCACGCTGCTTGCCAGATCGGTCAGTACCCGGGTATCGGGCCCCGACAGAATGATTTCCGCCGGAGCGCCACGAAAGGCTTCACCGGGGGACTGGTTGCCGCCTGCGGAACCGTTCCTGCGTTCGTCTCCCGGGCGAAGGATTTCCAGACCCTGGACAGATTTCGCAGCCTTACGGACCAGGCTCCAGATCTGCTGCACTTCAAAGTCGGCAGGCAGATCATCGTGGTCGATAAAGCTGATGGTCAGCCCTGCGCCATCTGGCTCAATCAACGCTTCGACGGTCTCGACAGCCGGATGCCCGGTCAGCGCCCGTTCGAGGTGGGCAATGGCATCACTGGCGATGTCGATGGTGCGGTCGCTGGGGAAGCGGGCGGCAATCTGGATCTGTTCCGGTCGTGTGGCCTCCGAGGCATCGCTGTTGGACACCACCCACGGCAGCGCGATGATCACCGTAATCAGAATGGCACCCACAGTACTCGCCAGCAGTGTCGCTGGCTGGCGCAGCGCGGCGGCCACGATGCCGGTGAAGATGATCCGGGCGGGGTCCGGTTTGCGCAGGTTGCCCCGCAGTTGGCGTCGGCGTCGATTTTCAAGCAGGCGCCTGGCGGCGGCGGGAGCGGCCAGCCGATGCGCCAGCAGCGGCACCAGGCCTACTGCCACCAGCAGCGATGCCAGCAGCGGCAACAGGATCGCCAGACTGACGACAGCAATCAGGCTGCGCATCATTTCATCATCCATCTCTACCACGGCGGCAGGCAGGAATACGACGGCCGTGGTGGCGCTGGCCGCGGCAATGGCGCGCACGGTGCGCCGCAACCCCTCACGGGTGGCGGCTTCGATGGGTTGGTCACGTTCAAGGCCACGGGAGATGGCTTCAAATACCACCACGCTGTTGTCGACAACGAGGCCAATCGCCATCATCAGGCCAAACAGGGAAACCAGGTTCAACGACTGCCCGCTGATGTACAGCAGCGACAGCGCCGCCATCAGACTGACCGGAACGGCAATCGCGACCACAGCAACGGCCCGCCACTCGCGCAGGAAGAAAAACAGCACCACCAATGCAATCAGAAAGCCCGATGCGCCCAGCCGGGAGAGCCTCGATATCTGTTCTTCCACGGCTTCGGCGGCATCGAAGTTAATGACCAGATCGAGCCCCTGGGCGGCCGTTTCATTGCGCACTTCTTCCACCCGTTCACGAAGCGTGCGGCCGAGACGAACCAGGTTGGAGCCCTGTTCCTGGAACACCACCAGGCCCACGGCGGGTCTGCCGTTGACCCGGAGCAGCCGTTCTTCCTCCCCGGTGCCGAGCTCGACCTCCCCGACATGGCGCAGCAAGCCAGGGCTGTTCCAGGCGACCCTGGAATCTGCCAGCGCATCAACCCCGATCGGGCGGCCGTCCAGCACCACGGCAGTGCGGCCGCTTTCATCTTCCAGCGCGCCCACATAGCGCATCCGACCGACTGCTCGCTGAACCATGCTGACGATGCTATCGAGGGTCAGGCCGATGGAGGTTGCCCTCATCGGGTCTACCGTCACGTTAACCTGCTTGCGGGCGCCACCGGACGCCTGGGCCTGGCTGACGCCGGATATCACGGCGAATCTCGGTGCGATGATCTGCTCGGTCAGGTCATACAGGGCATCCCGGTCACTTTCGTCTGCGCCCAGGATGTGGATCATCATGGCAAGGTCCGAGATGGCGCCTGTGCCGGCGGCCCTGACGTTCATCCAGGCGCCACGGGGCTGTTCCCGCTGCATTTCGGTCACCACCCGCTGCAGTTCGAGTTCCCGGATCTTGATGTTGACGCCCGGGTCGAAGCGGACCGTAAAGTTGCCAGAAGGTCCCTGGACCTGCCCCCAGGTCTCCGAGACACCCGACATGGCGGAAACCTTTGCCTGCAGGGGCAGCAGGATGTCCCGTTCGATCACCTCAGGTTCGCTGCCCGGCCGGTAGAACTGAACGTTGATCCGGTTGCCGACCAGTGTGGGAAACAGCTCAACGGGCATCTTGAGCCACGCGACCATTCCCAGCAGCAGAATGCCGAGAAAGAACATCGACACCGCCACAGGTCGATGGATCGGCAGCATGAGGAATCCCACGTCAGCGGCCCGGGCTGGATGCCGGACGGTGGCGGATGCTGTCCAGGATCAGATACAGGCAGGGCAGCACCACAATCGAGCCAACGGTCGAGGCAATGATCCCGCTGATGATCGTCATAGCCATCGGGGCACGTAATGCCGCGCCTTCACCGGAACCATACAGCAGCGGCGCCAGCACCAGGACGGTGGTCAGGGTGGTCATGATAATCGGCCGCAGGCGGATGCCGGCGGCGGCCACCAGCGCGTCGACGCGTTCCTGGCCGTCGGCCATCAACTGCCTGGCGGTTGAGATCAGCAGCACCGCATCGTTGACTGCGACTCCGGCGAGAACAATCAACCCCATCATGGCCATCACGCCGATGGGCTCACCGAGTGGTGTCAGCGCCAGCGCGACCCCAATCATCGCAATCGGGATGGCTGCCAGTACGGTAATGGGATGGATGAAGGATTCGAATGACCCGGCGAGCACCATCAATACCAGCACAAGAGCCAGGATACCGGCCAGCTTGAGTTCGCCGAAGGTTCTGGCGCGTTCTGCCTCATCGCCACGAAGCTGGGCGTGGAGCCCTGGGGACAGGGCCTCGTCAGCCAGCAGCTTGTTGACCGCGGCGATCGCCTCAGGATAGGAGACGCCATCGGCGATCTCTGCGGTGACCTGGGCGGTTCTTCGCTGGTCCCGCCGGAAGATCTCCCGGGCACCTTCTGTCTGCACGAAGGTGGCGATCTCTCCTACCGCCACCTTCTGCCCTTGTGCGCCCCGGAACACGATCTGGCTCAATGACTCCCGGGTGGCTGGGGTGCCTCGGAGATTGACCGGTCTGTCCTCGTCACCCATGGACAATGTGGTGACATCACGGCCATTGAGGCTGGCTTCGAGCACCAGTGACAGGGTTCGCAGGTCGATGCCCAGACCATCGGCCATGGTTCGATTCAGCACGATGCGAAGCTCAGGTGGCCCCCCTTCGAAGGACGAACGAACGTTCCACAGTTCCGGCAAGGCCGCCATCCGGGTTTGAATCTGGTCCGTTCCCCGGCGCAGGTCCGGTAAAGCCTGGCCCGAAATTTCCACCATTACCGGCGGGCCGCCACTGCCGAGGGCACTTGCCAGCGCGCCTGATCCTACCTCCCAGTCCACCGTGGTCGTGGGGAGCGATGTCAGTTCTGGCGTCACGGCTTCCGCGATCTGCCTGCCCGTAGGGCCACCTGCGCCGACCCGCACTGTAATCCGTGCGGTGTTTTCCTCGGTCAGTTCGGTTCGGATCAACCGGCTGTCTTCCGGCAGCCGTCCGATCTCGGAGAGCATGGCTTCGAGGTGCTCGCCCGTTGCCTGCTCGACCAGGGATTCAATGCTCTGGACCACGCGGCTGGTGGATTCAACCCGTTGCCCGGACGGACCCACGATTCGTATCGAAAACTGCCTGGGGTCCGAGGCGGGTAACAGCTCGGTACCCAGATTCAATAGTGAGAAACCGGCCAGGCCTGCCAGCACTGTTGCCACGAGGACAGTGATCAGGGGCCTTGCCAGCAGGCGGCGAACCAGTTGCTCTACTGCCAGGCGATATCGGGGCGTGACGCTCCGGGCTTCGGGATTGTATCCA
>JAQBUI010000145.1 GCA_027624035.1 Pseudomonadota bacterium
TTTGTCTCTCATAGGGGACTACGATAATCTGCCCACTCGATCAGGGGAAGAGCCGATATAAATAACTACATGGTTGCCAATAACATACAAATGGCAGTACCAATCCACGACAGGGTGAGCGCGTCTTTCGACATGTTCAACGGGTACAACGCCGCGTTCACGAACTATTACTACCACATGATGCAACAGATCGAATACGAGGCCGGAGTGGGCCCTAACCCCTATGACGGGATCCCGATTGTGGAGGTTGGTGGATTGCTCCAGATGCAGCGCTATGTGTGTTGGGAAACGTCCTCCGGCGTCGCGTGCCCTAGGTAGCCTTAGGCGGGTCGCCATGAGTGAAGGGGGCAGGATGTGAAACGGTGATTGCGAGGACACATGGGCCGAGACACTACGAACACGCGCGATCCCGTCCAGTCGCTCGATTTTCTGGTCCGGAAAGCACGTGCAAACTCGACCATTAGCTTGCAGGTTCGGCCTTTGGGCTTGAATCGCCCCTTAGGGCCGGGGTCGTCGTAGAGTTGGGCTACGGTGTGGTGCTGGTGCAATTCGTAGCCCTTACCTTCAATAATGCCGAAGCGAAGGCAGACCTTTTCGGTCTGCCCCAACATCTTCGCGGTGAAGTAGCTGAGGTGTCGTTCCCGGCCACCGTCGGCCACCGGTGCGGCAAGCCCAGCGATGTCAGGCGTTGGTTCGGCCTGAACGCCCTGCACTATTACAGGGGATATGGCCCCTCCGACGTTTCGAGCCACGCCTTCAATTTCGTCAGGTGACGCCCGGTTTCTTCATTGGGATACAGTGCCATCATTCGTTCCATCACCGTGACCATCTGATCCGGGCGCCCCAGTTCGTTGTTGAGCACCACCTGAAGATAGAGCCAGTTTTCCTCCACGGGTGATCCGAGATCCTGTGCCAGCGTTTCCACTTCACGTGCAGACACCAGCGCTGCTTCAAATTGCTTTGACTGGTACAAGGCGGTGGCTCTGATAAAGAGCGTCTTCGGGTCGCGACCACGCAATGCCATATACTCATCCAGCCGGCGAATCGAAGCGGAATAGTCCTCGTTACCGAAGTAGAGTTGCATCAGCGCCCGCAAGGTCGACTCTTCCAGGCCCTGCGTGATGGCGTCCCTGTCATCGAGCACGTGTTCATACGCGTCGATAGTCTTCGGGAGATCGTTCGCCTTGAAGTAGGCATAGGCGAGCGTATTCCACGCCTGTGCCAATTCATAACCGTTGAGATTGCCACCGTCTCTCAGCGTCTCCAGGAGCGAAATCGCCTCGTTGGGTTGCCCCTCTTCAATCAGACCCTGGGCGGTCGCCATACTGTCATAGGTGGCTTGACTCAAAGGTGGAACGTCACGGTTCGCTTCCGTTGGTGCACTGGCGCTCAACTCGGCACGGATCGCACCGATGGGCACAAGGACCGACGCCAGCGCGACGGTGATCAATAAATAATGGATCGTTTTCATGGGCATTCTCCGTGTATGTTCGTCCAGCAAGGCTTTTACTCGCCGGTACAGGTGTGAACCGGATGCCATCGCGGTGGTGGAGTCCGGGTTTCTTGCACGAGCCATCCTCAGCAACTGACTCGCGTAATCTGTTGGGGCGATGCCGCTGCCTACGACGGCGTCATCTGCGGCATGTTCTGCCGTCTCGCGCAGTCGGAAATGTGCTATCCAGACCAGGGGGTTGGCCCAGAACACAAAGCAGATCACCAGTCCGACCGAGGCGGTCAAGGTGTCGAACCGCGAAATATGTGCGAGCTCGTGCACCAGGCTGCTCCGCTGTTTGTCCGGCGGCCAGCTCTGCCAGTCTGCCGGTACGACGATACAGGGCCGGAACACGCCCCAGGTCAAAGGTGAACCGGTAGATGCGCTCTGACGAACAGTGACGGTTCTGGTGCCGGTGCGAGGCCACACTGGCATCGACGCCAATATCGTGGTCGGCAGCACGCTTGTGGCGTTGATCCATCGCTGAGTTCTAAAGAGCTGCAGGCACCAATACGCCAGCAGCAGCAGTGTCACGAGAACAAAAGCGATACAAACGCCGCCGGGTGTCAGCGTGAATGCCGCGTCGGAATCTCTGGTAGTCGTCTGGAGATCAATCTGGCCCAGATTATCGAAAGCGGGCAGCCACGATTGCAGACCATCGGGTGCTGCGACACTGATCGGCATGGCGGACACCAGGAATGAAAGCGGTAACAGTGCCATGCCGACAAATGTAAGGGCGAGCGTGAAGTGTCGCGCTGATGCCGTCAGACCCGGCAAGTGGCTCGCTGCCAGCCCCACGGACATCAGCAGCACGCCCTTGAACCAGAGCGTCAGCAACGCGCTCATTTCTGGCGCTCCCTGGCTGCAGCGATCAACCTTTCAATCTTGGCCAACTCGTCCTCAGACAAGCGTTCGCTCGCAGCCCCCAGTAGCGCGCCAAATGTATCTGCAGGTGAACCACCGAAGAAGGTGTCCACCAGATGGGCCAGCGCTGCCTTACCGGCTGACTGCTGCGGCGTTGTTGCCCGGTACGCGTATTTGAGGCCCTTCTCACGATAGGTCAGCAGCCCCTTGTCGACCAGTCTGCTCAACACCGCCCGGACCGCGGAATAGCTCGGGGCATCTGGCATCGCGGCACGTACTTCGGCCGCCGATATCTCCCCATTCACGTAGATCACATCCATGATCTGGCTCTCTCGCCTGGTCAGGTCGTCCGCTCTCGCCATCGTTTCTATCCTCCTGTTCTCAGCGCTCGACGCGCGTCCCCTCTGAGGGATGCAATCCGTGCCGCCTAATTCACCGCGATATGCTCATCTAACATTTAACGATACGCGTGCGCGCCTTCAACCAGCAGTCGTCTTGCTCGTGGATTGCCTGCTTACCGCGATGTCGTGCCTGTATGTGCTCATTTTTGAGCATACTGCTAATTTTTTAGCACACCAGACCGAAAGTCAACAGGAATTGTTGACTTTTTTGGGACCGTTTGAGGCAGGCTCAGACCGGGATCGAAGACTTCAGGCACGGCGGCATAGGCGACAGCCACAGTCCAGTTCCGACGAAAAAGGAACCAACTAACCCGCCGTCACCGGCAATTTGCCCTTCGCAAAAACCTGTTTCCTGAACACCGGTGATCCTTCCCTGGAAGTTCACTGGTACGAGGCGCTGGCGTGAACACTTTCTTGCACGACTACGGCGTACCGGACACGGACACGCTCTCAGGGCTGATATTGATGAAGACACCTTCCCGCCTGACAGGCAGGCCTTTTTTCACATCTCACCCCAACCTGCCATTTTACGGCTTGATTCAGTATGCTTGCGCTCCCCACATCTTGCGTTCACGAAACAGGATCCCGACCATGGCCCTCAAAGGACAAGTTCACTACGAAACCCGCGGCGATATCGCACTGCTGACCGTCGACAACCCTCCCGTCAACCCCCTCTCCAGCGGCGTCCGTCAGGGCTTGCTTGATGGCGTGGAGAAGGCGCTGGCTAACGATGCCGTCAAGGCGGTGGTCCTGACCGGTGCCAACCGTGCTTTCATCGCGGGAGCCGATATCTCGGAGTTTGGGGCGGCGGCGACCGCTGGCGCCTCACTGAATGAGGCGCTTAACAAACTCGAGGGTAGTTCCAAACCCATCGTCGCGGCCTTAAATGGCACCGCATTTGGCGGCGGCCTTGAAGTGGCCCTTTGTTGTGACTATCGGGTCGCCGTGGCCACGGCCCCGGTCGGGCTGCCCGAAGTAAAGCTGGGCCTGCTGCCCGGTGCCGGTGGCACCCAGCGACTTCCTCGGCTGGTCGGCGCCAGCCGGGCGCTGAACTTCATCATTTCCGGCGAGCCGGTACTGGCCCCGGAGGCAGCTGAACTCGGTATCATCGATAGAGTCATAGACGGGGACCTGGTGGATGGTGCCATCGCCTATGCCCATGAGATCCTCGCCGCCGGCGGCAAAACCCGCAAGATTCGCAATGAGTCCAGCGCAGTCGAAGCTGACCGCGGCAATCCAGACATTTTCGCCGAAGCGCGCAAGACCGCTGCGGCCACGATGCGCGGCCGGTTCGCCCCCGAGATGATCATTCGCTGCGTGGAAGCTGCCGTTAATGCAGGCGATTTCGATGCCGGCATGAAGGTAGAGGCCGAGTGCTTTGCCCAGTGCCTCAATCATCCCCAGCGTCAGTCGCTGATACACATGTTCTTTGCCGAGCGGGAATGCGCAAAGATTCCCGACGTTCCGAAAGACACGAAGACGGTCGATTTGAAGTCGGCGGCTGTCATCGGTTGCGGCACCATGGGCGGCGGCATCGCCATGTGCTTTGCCAACGTCGGCATTCCGGTCACGATTCTCGAGATGGAACAGGACGCGCTCGACCGCGGGATGGGTGTGATTCGCAAGAATTACGAGCGCATGCTGGCGCGCGGTCGCATCACCGAGGCTGAACTCAACGAGCGTATGGCCCTTTTGACCGGCTCCCTCGCCTATGAGGACCTCGGCTCGGCGGACGTCGTGATCGAAGCGGTATACGAGAACATCGACGTCAAGGTTGAGGTCTTCAAGAAGCTGGAGCAGGTCATGAAGCAGGGGGCGATCATTGCCTCCAACACCTCAGGGCTGGATGTCGACAAGATGGCGGCCGCCACGTCGCGCCCCCAGGATGTCATCGGCCTGCACTTTTTCTCCCCGGCCAACATCATGCGACTGCTCGAAGTCGTGCGGGGCAAAGACAGCAGTATCGAAACGATTGCCACCTCAATGAAACTCGGAAAAACACTGAACAAGCTGGCCGTGCTCTCCGGCAACGCGCCCGGCTTCATCGGCAATCGAATGGTGGCGGGCTATACCCGCCAGGCCGGCGAAGTCATCCTGCAGGGTGCAACGCCGTATCAGGTTGATGGTGTTCTGACCCAATTCGGTATGGCCATGGGCCCGTTCCAGATGAACGATCTGGTGGGCCTCGACCTTGGCTGGCGGGCGCGTAAGCTCGCTGGCATAGACCCTGCCAATGTCCCCATCACAGCCCGGGTTGCAGACAAGCTGTGCGAACTGGAACGTTTCGGGCAAAAGAACGGTCGCGGTTTCTACATCTACGGCGACAACAGCCGATCCGGCACGCCCGACCCGGAAGTCGTGGAAATAGTGGAACAGACGTCGAAAGAACTCGGCATCGAACGGCGCCCGATCGATGACGATGAAGTGCTCAAGCGCTGTCTGTATCCACTGGTCAATGAAGGCTGCCGCATTCTTGAACAGGGCATCGCCATCCGGGCAAGCGATATCGACATCGTATATCTGAACGGCTATGGATTTCCGGACGTCACCGGCGGCCCAATGTTCTGGGCCGAGCAACAGGGCCTGGACAATGTTCTGGCTGATATCAGGAAGTTCCAGAAGGAATACGGCGACGCGTGGGAACCGGCACCATTGCTGGAACGCCTGGTGGCAGAAGGCAAAGGCTTCGGGGATGTGTAGCTGACGTGCGCTAGCAAGACCCATGGCCAACGCCCTTCAGTATGCGGGTTACGACTATCGATTCGAGTTCGGCACAAGGCGGCCATAGTCCGCGGCACGGCGGCGCGCTGTTTGTCGAATCGTTATGCTGGCTCTGGCGCCAACGCTGAGGGCGAATCGGTGAGCGAGGAAGATCGGTTCATGAAGCTCCAGGAATATAGCGGACTCCGGCGATATCCTTGAAATCTGCATCCTGTGTCCACAGGGTCGCGCTGTGGCGCCTCGCTACTGCGAGAATCAGGCTATCTGCCATTGGAAGCCCCAGGTCCTGAGAAACCCGGGCGCCTTCTATCGAGATGGAAGAGTCGACGTCGACGGTAGT
>JAQBUI010000048.1 GCA_027624035.1 Pseudomonadota bacterium
AGGGCTTTCATGGAAGTTCTGGCCGCACGCTGTGCCGTCCGGAGAACTTCCCGGCACGACAACGGCGTGCCCAACCCGGGCACGCTGAGGGCTCCTATACACGCTGAGGGCTCCTATACACGCTGAGGGCTCCTATAGCAGTACCGTGGCATGGTGTGCGGCCCGGGAGACCTACCAGCACGACGACCGCGTGCCTGAGACGGGCACGCTCAAGACGGTTCGCCGGGCACCTGGCTTGAGTTTTGAATTAGAGTGTTTGAATTTAAGTGTTTGAATTTAAGTGTTTGGATTAGAGTATTGAATGAACAAGGATATCTGGCTGTTCGGCTATGGCTCCATCGTGTGGAAGGCAGACTTCCCCCATGAAGAACGACACCCCGCCTATATCCGCGGATGGAGTCGTCGCTTCTGGCAGGGCTCAACCGATCATCGCGGTGTGCCTGGCCGCCCCGGTCGTGTGGTGACTCTGATTGAAGCCCCCGATGCCATTTGCTGGGGGGCTGCGTACCGAATCGCGGCCAGTCAGGCCCCATCGGTCATGGCCCATCTGGATCATAGGGAACGTGGTGGTTACGATCGGGTTGCTGTCGACATCCACCTTGGGGTGAACCGTCCCGGAACCGTGACGGGTGTCACCTACTTCGCCACCCGGGACAATCCCAATTACCTCGGAGAGGCAACGCCTGAAGCCATTGCCACACAAATCCGGGCTTCCGCAGGGCCGAGCGGTCACAATGTGGACTACCTTCTGGAGCTTGAAGCCGCACTGCTGGCCATGAAGACTGCCGATGATCATGTGTCAGCGATCACCAGACACCTCAAAAGACTCAACGAGAAACCATCATGAGACTGAAGACCCCACGGATACCCCCTACCAGCACCGATGACTGGTCTGCCGAGACGGCACAGGTCTTTCGCGGACAGCAGATGCGAGGCCGGGTCGCCAACATCTTTCTCACGATGGCCAATCACGAGAAGCTGGCAAAGCGATGGCTTGTCTTCGGCAACCATATTCTATCGAAGTCAACGCTGCCCCCGAGAGACCGTGAGATTGTCATCCTGCGTATGGGATGGCTGTGTCAATCCGCATATGAGTGGGGTCAGCATCGGGTGATCGGCAAAGCGGCCGGCCTCACCGATGAGGAGATCAGCTCGATCAAGGAGGGCCCGGACGCCACGTCCTGGGGAAGCCATGATGCGAATCTGCTGCGGGCCACCGACGAACTTCACGACGATGCATTTATTGCCGACGAAACCTGGGAGGCATTGGCACAGGACCTGTCAGACCAGCAGATGATGGACCTCGTATTCACCTGCGGGCAGTACAACATGGTCTGTATGGCGCTGAACAGCTTCGGTGTTCAGCTGGATGACGACATCGAGGGGTTCTGACTGACCGACTAGCCCCGTTGCCCGTCTGCCTGAACACCGGGGCTCCGGCCCGACCGAACCTTCAGGCATTTCTGAAAGTCCTGCGCGTACCCGGGTCAGGCACGCCGTAGTCGTGAAAGCGTAGTCGTGAAAGCGTAGTCGTGAAGAAAGTACTCTCGCGGGCACCTCGTATCAGTGGAACTTCCATGAAAGCTCAGCTTCAGCTCAGCTTCAGCTCATCCAGAACCTTGATCACATCGTCATGGTGGGTCTTTGTGTTGACCTTCTCCATGATGTGCTTGAGCTTTCCATCCATACCAATGATAAATGAGACTCGGTGGATACCCATGTATTCGCGCCCCATGAACTTCTTCTGCCCCCAGACCCCGTACTTTTCTGCAATCTGGTGGTCCGGGTCGGACAGCAACTCGAAACTCAGCTTTTCCTTGTCCCGGAATTTCCCAAGCCGGCTCACCGGGTCCGGGCTGACGCCGAGGACGACGGTCTTGCGGGACGAGAGCCTGCGTTTCGCATCTCGCAGGCCGCACGCCTGGGAGGTACAGCCCGGGGTCATTGCCTTCGGATAGAAATACAGCAGGACGTTCTTTTCGTTCCTGTAGTCCTTGAGGCTGATCTTCCTGCCATCAGCGTTCTCCAGGGTAAATGCCGGTGCCACCCGATTGATTTTTGGAAATGCCATGTCTGCCCCCGCCTGGATTGTCCCGTCGAGATTTCCTGCCTACTCCACCGTCCAGGTGTGACCGCCGCGCAACAGAGCGTTGATGTCGGCCGGCGCACCGGTTTTGCTTCGTACCTGATCACGCTGGGCATAGACATCCATCTCATAGGAGTCCGCCGGGTTGCAATACAAAACACCAATCGGTTCCGGAAAGTCGGGCGCGGCAAGATCCGCCAGCATCTGGGCCTTCACCTTGCTGGTTTCATCATGGACCAGGATATCGTCAAGTCCGATGCCGTTCTCACCCAGGGTGACCACTTCAAGCTTCAGGCTCTTCGGATCGAGGCGAATGCCCAACTGATTATCCTCGCCAAACAACAGGGGCTGACCGTGCTCCAGCATCAGGCGGGTATTCGCCGCGTTCTTCTTGTCCTTGATGTAGTCGAATATACCGTCGTTGTACACCGGGCAGTTCTGGTAGATTTCCACAAACGAGGCACCCTGGTGTTCATGTGCCCGCTCCAGAACCGGAGTCATCTGTTTGGCTTCCGTATCGATGCTGCGGGCGACGAATCGCGCCCCGACGCCCAGAGCAAACGTACAGGGCCGAAGTGGCAGGTCAACGGAACCGTCCGGTGTGGACGGCGACCTGGTACCGACCTTTGAGGTCGGGGAATACTGCCCCTTTGTCAGCCCGTAGATCTCATTGTTGAACATGAGAATCTGCAGGTTGATATTCCGGCGCAGCGCATGCATGAGATGATTTCCACCGATGGACAGTCCATCCCCGTCGCCAGTGATCACCCACACATCGAGTTCCGGATTCGCAAGCTTCACGCCACTGGCGATCGCCGGTGCGCGTCCATGGATAGTATGAAACCCATAGGTTTCCATGTAATAGGGGAACCGGGACGAACAGCCGATGCCGGATATGAACACCATGTTCTCTTTCGGGACGTCCAGTTCGGGCATCAGTTTCTGGATCGTCTTCAAGATGGCATAGTCGCCACAACCGGGACACCATCGCACCTCCTGGTCGGATGAGAAATCCTTGAGGGTCAGCTTCTGCGGTACTGTCTGTGGAGCATTCATGCTATTTCTCCTCCAACTGTTCTTTGATGGCTTTTTGGATCTCGCGGATCTTGAAGGGCTGGCCCGACACCTTGTTCAATCGCCGGGCATCTATCATGAAACGTGAACGGATCACCTCGACAAACTGACCTGTATTCATTTCCGGAATGAGCACCTTGTCAAATCGTGCCAGAAGATCACCCAGGTTCGCGGGCAGCGGCCACATGTATCGGACATGGACGTGGGAAACATCCAGGCCCTCGGCCCGGGCCCGCTTGACACCCTGGCGGATCGCTCCGTAGGTGGAGCCCCAGCCAACGACAACAAGCTTTCCACTGTCATTGCCCTGATCCACTGTCTGCTCCGGGATGAATTTCGCGATGCCATCGATCTTGGCCTTGCGCACATCGGTCATCTTCTGATGGTTTTCCGGTTCGTAGGAAATGTCACCGCTGTCGTAATCCTTCTCAATCCCGCCTATCCGATGCTCGAGTCCCGGTGTGCCAGGCTTTGCCCACACCCTCGCCAGGGTCTCCGGGTCACGCCGGGCCGGCGTGAAACCCTCGGTACTGGTCTCGAAACTTACCGGGAAAGGTTCGTAATCACTAAAGTCCGGTACCTGCCATGGTTCAGAGGCATTGGCGAGGTAGCCATCGCTCAACAGGATCACGGGCGTCATGAACCGGGTCGCAATGCGCACTGCCTCGATTGCCATGTCGAAGCAATCCGCGGACGTGGCAGCCGCGATCACCGGCAGGGTCGTATCGGCATGTCGACCGAACAATGCCTGATTGAGGTCAGACTGTTCTGTCTTGGTGGGCAGTCCTGTCGATGGCCCGCCGCGCTGGGTATTGACAATCACCAGGGGCAGTTCTGTTGCGCAGGCAAGGGAGATGGTTTCGCCCTTGAGTGAAATACCCGGCCCGGAACTGGAAGTCACTCCGAGCGAGCCCGCAAATGATGCCCCCACCGCGGCGCATGCTGCGGCAATCTCGTCCTCCGCCTGAAACGTCACCACATCAAACTGCTTGTTGGCGGACAGCGTGTGCAGCAGACTCGATGCTGGCGTAATCGGGTACGAGGCAAAGACAATAGGTAAACCGGCCAGCTGCCCACCCGCCAGCAGCCCGTAAGCGAGCGCGTCCGAGCCCGTTGTATTTCGATACAGGCCCGGGGGCACGTCCGCCCTGGGCACTCGATAGATGTCAACACCTGTTGGCAGCTCGGCGGTCTCGCCATAGGCATGGCCCGCATTCAGTGCGGCCACATTGGCGTCGGCGATTTCAGGCTTGCTGGCAAATTTCTTCCTGAGCCCGGAAATGGTCGCATCCCTTGAACGGTCAAACAGCCACATCATCAGGCCCAGGGTCCACATGTTCTTGCAGCGCACCGCAAATTTGTGGGTAAGTCCGTAGGGCTTGACGGCCTCGACCACCTGCTTGGTGATTTCAATTGAGATCAGACGATAAGCGTCGAGCGAGCCATCTTCGAGCGGGTTGCCCTTGTACCCTGCTCGCACCAGGTTCTTGTCGGTGAAGGCATCGCTGTCAACCACCACGACGCCTCCCTTGACCAGGTCTTTCAGATTGGTGATCAGGGCCGCCGGGTTCATCGCGACCAGTACATCCACATCGTCGCCGGCGGTCGTGACATCTTCAGACCCAAAATAGATCTGGAATGCCGACACCCCGAACGTCGCCCCCGCGGGCGCACGAATCTCTGCCGGAAAATCCGGGAACGTAGCAAGGTCGTTACCATACAGCGCCGTCGCCTCGGTAAAATTGTTCCCCGTGAGTTGCATTCCATCACCGGAATCACCGGCGAATCGAATGACAACGTCACTCACGACGTTCTGGTCTGATTGTGTCCTGGATATATCTTCAACGACTGACATCTGTTCCCTCAATTGAACTGTATGCTGGCAGGTCCTGAATGCGCGGAGTCCTGCAAAGAAAACGCACGGCCCCAGGCTCGTGCGTTACGGGCGGGCAACGAAGTTCATCGCGTTCCACGCCGGAATGCCAAAGACGCTGGCGACCGATGACCGCAACCACGATCGCAACCACGATCGCAACCGTGGTGCAACGATGGCACAACACATCAAATTGCCAGCAACTGCGAACTGTGTGATCCGCCGGATTTTAACAAAAAAATCAAAGATTTGAAGGCAACCGTCGCAACGCCAGTACACTTACCTGATGTAAGGTTAATCCAGAACACGTAACTTCATGACGACAGAGCCAATAATGACCTGATCGCCATTGTTGATGGTCACAGGACCCTTGTCCTCGATGGCCTGGCCATTCACGGAAGTCCCGTTGGTCGACCCAAGGTCTTCGATGAAGATGCGGTTTTTCATCATCCTCATGCGAGCATGTTTCCGGGACACATCGGAATGATTGATAATGTACGGAGAATCCTTGGGGTTTCTGCCGATGACCACTCCGTCTTCCCTGACAAGCTGATCACCGGAAATACGTAGCAGGTAGCGAATCCCGTCTTCATCCCGACCATCGAGTACGTATTCCGAGAGATCTCGCTTGTGCATCTCTGTCATGGGGATGCCTGCCTCTCGAGGCTGCAGGTCGGGACCACGGCGGGCCTCGCGCACACGGAATACGACCACGATCACCACCACTGACAGAAACAGCAACCCCAGCGCGGCGAGCAGCATGACTTCCCGCTTTTCAGCCGCCGCCCGCTGCTCGGCGAGTGCCCGTTCAAAACGCTCTACGGCCAGTTGCTGGTCCCGGGAAAGAGATTCGACAATGGCCTCGGTTTCCGCCTTGATCGCGGTCGCCTGCTGGTCGAATTCACCGCGGATTGCCACAGCATTCTCTCTGGCTGCAGCAGCATCGGAAAGCGCCACCTCGGCCCGTTCCCATGCCTGCCTGGTCTGTATCATCAGCGCTTCATTGCGCTGCGAAGATTCGGCCAGCTTCGCCTCGAGGGACTCCGCAGCCTGACGCGCCTGGACTGCTTCGGCCTGGGCGGCCCTCGCGTCTTCGGCAGCCCGGTCGGCCTTTTGCCTCGCCAGATCAAGCTGGGAGACGCAGGGCGCTGGCGCCTGCGAATGATTGATATTTAGCCTTCCCAGCATCTGCAACACCCCATCGGCACCCACCGCACGAAGCTGTTCACCGCTGCTGATGGCAATGACCTCCGCGCAGTTGTTCAGGATCAATGCCGGCGCTTCTGTTCGCATCGTATGGATCACGATGTCACCTTCATGACCTGGCATTGTGCGGCGACTCTCCAGCGTGCCCTTCGTGAGCGCCATGCTGTCGTTGATTCGTGTCGCGGACCAGACCGTGGCACCCGGAATGGCTTCGGTGATGGTGAACACAACGGGCACCAGGTTTAATCCGTTCACCTTCAGCACCGCAAGGCCGAGTCGCTCATCCTGATGAAGGATCTGGGCCACAAGCTCCGCCCCGGTCTCGGGTACCGCAATGGTGAAGGTATCGGCATCAGCCAACAGCGCAGCGCTGGTCACCACATAGCCGTTAAATCGATCTGCCCGAACCACAAACCCGGCGCTTTGATTCAGGACGTTCTTGCCACGATAGCTGGTGATCCCAATGATGCTGTTGCGCAACCGCTGCTCATCAATGTCCGCCAGGGCCTGCTCACAGATGAGCGTGCTGCCCAGGAACAGGAGTATCAACCCCTGTCTCAGGCTGTGTCGCACCCTGGTCGGACCCCATACCGTGATCATTGGACTTCTTCGACTCCTTTCCCGGCCCCGGACAGTCGGGAATGATCAGACATCTTACTCCAAAAACAACCAAAGACAATTCAGAAGGATTCCTCATTTGTGCCATAAGTTCCCGATAACAAACATCTTTTGAGATGAGTATCCGGCACACACCTGCAGTGATCGGTCTGCATCAGCGAGTCGTGATGTCGATGGAAGGAAACCGTGCCGAACGGGTATCGGCAATCGGTCTGTTGCCGGCGCGATGATAGGTAAAAACCAGCGAATACTTGACCTCGTCGGTCAGATTTCGACCCGCGGCATGCAGCAGACGACTATGGAAGAACAACGTGTCCCCCGGATCGAGTTCAACTGTTTTCCCCTGCCCTGCCAGAGCCTTGTTCTCCGGTATGTCGGTCCGCAGAAACAGGGCCGCATCGAAGCGACCGGGCGCGAGGCCCATCACATGCGACCCGGGAATGACCCGAAGACAGCCATTGCTGCGGTCTTCCCGGCCGAGGGCCAGCCAGACGCTGATCAGGTCTTCCTGGTCGAAAGACCAGTACCGGTTGTCCTGGTGCCATCGTGTTACGCTGCTGAACCCGGGTTGCTTGGTCATGATGCAGTTATGATGACACTGGGACAGCATGATGCCCTCATCAAGAGGAACATCAAAAAGCGTCTGGAGGACCTCGCAGACCTGTGCAGAGGTCGCCCACTGCCTGAGCAGCGGGTGACGGGAACAGGCGCCGAGCAGGCGCCGGACGGTGCCTGCACCAGCATCGTTCGGACCGACCGGCGCGCCAGGATAATGCACATCGATCTCGTACTCGGCCGGAGCCAACTGCTCCTCGAGGTGCTGGCTCGCGACCTTGTTCAAATCCGCCAGCACATCGGGAGCAGCCATTCGACGACGCACCAGATAGCCATCACGCAGGAAGTCTGCGACCTCCTGGTCACTGGGCGCACTCACGGCGCGATGGTGCCGCCGGGGTCGAATCCTGCCGCCGTCGCTTCCCAGTCGTTGCTGATGGTTCGACGATAGGCTTCGAGCATCGTACCCGCGGCCCCGGTTTCAACTCGCTGCAGGCAGGCGGCACTGCGGGCACGCAGATGAGGATCCTCGGCTGCGAGCAATGGACCAAGCAGATTGGTGACCTGTTCAGATCGGCGTGGCAGGAACCCTTCACAGAGGACATCCACTGCCCGACGCCGGTCCACCCGACCGCCCTCGGCAATCCGCGCCGTGAGATACGCCCATACGGAATCTGTTGGATACAGTGACAGCGTCGCGACCGCCCGGGTTCGGATGTAGCCAGCGACCGCCTCATCAGAGGCAATCTGAAGCAACACTGCAGATGCGTTCTCGACCGGCAGTGGCGATGACGGGATCTGCCATTCGTAACCCGCAAGACGCGTCATCATCTGCGCCATCGCTGCATCCTCGTGGTCCGACTCGCCGACTGCGGTACTCGCAAACCCTGCAAGACAACCCAGTATCACCAGTCGCACACATTTCTCCAGTCCCTTCACAGCCACTCTCCCACTCTCCCGCTCACTTGCCCTGCCTCGTAATCTGTTTCGTACTCTGTCTGCTGCTGGCGCCGCTCCTTCACCAGCGAGGGCGTCCGCTTCTGTACGGTCACCTTGACTGGACCGTGTTGCACACAAATGGACACGTTCAGTATAGCAGCCCTGAGCATACCTTCATCAGGCAAGCATCGTCGTGCAGGAAACTATTCACGCTGGTGCCTCGTATCAGTGGAACCATGAAAGTCATTACCCGCGCACGCCCGTAACGCCATGGCTGCGGCATTGCGTCAAACGAACGTTTGCCCCAAACTGCGGAATTGGAAAACCATCAGGAGGCACTATGCCTGGCGTCCAGGAGTTCATTGTTCGAGAGCCCGTCTCGGTGTCTGCGGACATGGATGTCTATGCCGCGGCGCACGTCATTCTGAGCCATCGTGTTTCCGGCGTCGTCGTGGTCGATGAAGATGGCAAACTGGTCGGGATGCTGTCCGAACTCGATTGCCTGCGGGCCCTGGTCCATGGTGTCTACAACGGGAGCGACCCGGGCATCGAGAGGGTCGGCGAACTCATGACCCGAAACGTCGCCGTCAACCATTCCGATGACGATATCCTTGATGTTGCTACCTCCATGCTTGAACGCAAACACAGGCGGCGACCGGTCGTGGATGAGAACGGACGGCTGACTGGCCAGATTACCTGCCGTCAGATCCTCAAGGCGGTGACCGATTTCAAGGAGTCAGCCAATTCGGAGCCAGATGAAAATACGTGAATGATCCAGTCCTAGATAACATCGATGCCGCCACGACGGAGGTTGAAACCCAGTTACTGAGTGAGTTCAATCGAGCCCGTACCCTGGACAGCGGGTCGGGGTATTGTGACCTTGATAAAGGTATCTCGAACGCACTGACGGAAGTCGTGGCCCAGTTGTGGTATCAGCTCGGCAACAGCGGCGACATTCATAACCTGACGCTGAGAACAGATCGTCACGAGTCACTCGAATACCGACTGATGACGATCAAGAAGCTGATCGATGCAAAAGTCTCGATCGATCTCCTTCACGACCTGCATCAGGAGGTGATTCGAACCAGGCGGGCACTCAACATTCAGACAGACACGGCGCAGCGCCAGCTTGCGCTGCTGGCAACCTGTTTCAAGACCTCCGGCGATGTGCGCAAGGTCATGCAGTCAGCGGTGACGGGCAAGGCATCGTTCGAATCAAAGGAACTGTCGTCTGTGCTTCCCCAGGCGACCAGGCCCACCCCCACGCCAGGCAGTGGCAGGTCCGTGTTCGAGGCAAGAGATCTCAGCACTTCAGCTCCTGCACCCAGGCCACACAAATCGGAGGCAGGCCCGATCGCCAGATCGCCGGAAGAAATCAGAAAGAAGCTCGAGCAGGCGAACCGTCGCAGTACAGGTGCCTCCAGGTTCGAGGCCCGGGATCTCGGTGGCGCCCCCCCGTCCGACCCGGCGCAGCGAAAGACGCCGGACAAGCCCGCCATTGCACAGACGCCGGAGGAGATTCGACGCAAGCTGATGTCCAGACAGGGCAGCCCGACGGGTAGAGCCGCCTTCACATCCAGGGATATTGAGCCAGCCTCCCCGCCAGTCGCACCTGTTCGAAAACCCGTGACCGACGACAAGAACAAGACGAACCAGGACCGCCAGACTGGCAAACCCAGGCACGGTCGGGCCGTGTTCGAAGCAAGAGATGTTTCGAACCCACCGCCCGACAAGAAGTCCTGAAGCCGGGAACTCTCGAGTCAAGCGCTACCTCAGTCAGATACCCAATTGGCCATTTCGGCCAGCAGCTGATTGTCCGGATCACCAGGCACCCCATTTGAATTGATCGGCTGAATCGCGACATGGTCGGCGCCAGCCTCCCAGTGCGCTTCGACCCGCGCTCGAATGGCATCGATGTCACCCCAGGCAAATGTGGCATCGATGAATCGATCACTACCACCGTGATCAAGATCGGCCGGACTGAACCCCATGCGCTGCCAGTTGGCACGATAATTCGGCAGGCCCAGATACATTCCCGCCGCCTGACGCGCCAGCGCGCGCGCCAAACTGGGATCATCGCAACCAATCACCTTCTGTTCGACGCATAGTAGGGGCCCCTGGCCCAGAATCCCGCGAGCCATGCGGGTATGCTCCGGCGTCGTGAAATAGGGATGGGCACCACCGGCAGCATCCCGGGCCAGGGCCAGCATATTGGGCCCCAGAGCGGCGAGTACGACCGTCGGCTCTTCATCCGGGGGTACAGCCATATAGGGAAACTTCGCCATGGCATCCAGGTAGGACCGCATGGTCGAAACGGGTTTGCCATAGTGATGGCCGCGAACGCCTTCGACCATCGGGGCATGACTGACCCCAAGCCCCAGCAGGAACCGTCCGCCCGACTGCTCAGCGAGCGTCCGGGCCGCTGCCATCGTCGTACCCGGGTCGCGGTGATAGATGCTGGCGATGCCCGTCGCCACGGTAATTCGCCGGGAATTGGCGAGCAGCCAGGCAGCATGGGCAAAGGGATGCCGCCCCAACGCCTCCGGCAGCCACAGGGCCCCGTAGCCCCAGTCATCCAGCCGCCTGATAAATTCAGCGGAGTCCGCTGCGCTCTGTCCGTCCGTGAACAACCAGACGCCTAATTTACCCAGTTTCAATCCTGCCCCCCACCACGCCCCATCAGTTGTCATGTTAAGCTCACGCGAAGCTCACGTACAACGAGGAAACGTCGACACAATGGTCACGAAGTCTGTCAGTCAGTTTATCAGCGAGAACGCGGACCGCGAACCCGACCGCCCGGCCATCACCCATGAGGACCGAACTGTCACTCGTCGGGAACTGGAGCTTCGAACCAATCGTCTTGCCAGAGCGTACGCGGAATTAGGCGTGGCTGAAGGAGATATGGTCACCATCGCCCTGCCCAATTCCATCGGATTTTACGAGGCCTGCATTGCCACCTGGAAGCTCGGGGCCACACCGCAACCCATTTCGGCCCGCCTGCCCCCCATGGAACGACAAGCGATTGTGGCGCTCGCGAACCCTTCGCTGGTGGTGGGTGTGGACGACGACCTTCACGGAGAGAGAGCGACGCTGACTGTCGACTACGAGCCTGACCCGGTGATATCGGATGCCCCCCTGCCGGTGAAAGTCTCAAAGCACTGGAAGGCACCCACGTCGGGCGGCTCAACCGGGCGACCGAAGATCATCGTGAGCGGAAATTCCGCGGAGTTTGACTTCGACCGGGCCCTGCCATTACATCAGGAACGGGACCGGGCCCAACTGGTCAGCGGCCCGTTGTACCACAATGCTCCCTTCACGTTCTCCATGAATGGCCTGTATCTCGGTAACCACATCGTGGTGATGACCCGATTCGATGCGGAGCAAACCCTTGCGCTGATTGAACGCCACCAGGTGGACTGGATGATGATGGTACCCACCATGATGTCACGCATCTGGAAACTCCCGGAGGAAACCCGTCTTGGTTATGACCTCTCATCGCTGCGCATCATGCTGCACCTCGCGGCACCTTGTCCTGCGTGGCTGAAAGAGGAGTGGATCAACTGGCTGGGTGGTGACCGGGTCCACGAACTGTTTGGCGGTACCGAAGCTACCGGTGCAACATGGATCACCGGTAATGAATGGCTCACCCATCGGGGCTCTGTAGGCAAGCTGATGGGGGGCGCCCGGGTCAAGGTGGTTGATGAAGACGGTCACGATCTGCCACCAGGCCAGGTGGGCGAGATCTTTTTGCTGCCCGCCGGCGGTCAGGGCAGTACGTACCACTATATTGGTGCCGAATCGAAAGCGCTGCCGGGCGGTTGGGAGTCCCTCGGTGACATGGGGTCGGTGGATGAGGAAGGCTACATCTATCTCAGTGACCGCAAGACCGACATGATTCTGAGCGGTGGCTCCAACATCTACCCCGCCGAGGTAGAGGCGGCACTCGACGCTCACCCGGCGGTTCGTTCAAGCGCGGTCATCGGGCTGCCCGACGAGGATCTCGGACAGGTAGTCCATGGCATCATTGATGCCACCGAACCGGTCAGCGAGGAAGAACTGCTGACATTCCTGGCTGACAGACTGGTCAGATACAAGATTCCAAGATCACTCGAATTCGTGGCAGAACCGCTACGGGATGACGCAGGCAAGACCCGACGCTCAGCGCTGCTGCAGGAACGAACCGAAGCGGGCAAGCCATGAACTGGGACCAGGAGATTGAGGAAATCACGATCCGGGGGCGTCTTGCCGAGGCGATGGGCGGAGCCGACAAGGTCGCCCGGCAGCACGAGTTCGGCAAGCTCACCATCCGCGAACGGATTGACGCCATCGTCGACCCATCGTCGTTCCATGAGATCGGCAAGCTCTCGGGTGTCGGCCAATACGATGAGCAGGGGCAATTGACCCACTTCACACCGGCCAATTTCGTGTTCGGAACCGCTGAAATCGACGGGCGCCCCATTGTGATCTCCGGGGATGATTTCACGGTCCGGGGCGGATCAGCGGATGCCTCCATTGCCGGCAAGCGGCAACAGGCGGAAGGGCTCGCCCATGAACTTCGCCTGCCCCATGTTCGCCTGGTGGATGGAATGGGCGGCGGTGGCTCCGTCAAGACCATCGAAACGTCCGGTCGCACGTACATACCGAAAGTCGCCGGATGGGATACGGTCGTCAACCATCTGGGGATCGCACCGTCGGTATCACTGGCACTGGGTTCGGTGGCCGGCATCGGCGCGGCGCGGGTCGCCACCTCACACTACTCGGTCATCGTCAAGGACACCGCACAAATGATGATCGCTGGCCCGGCCCTGGTGGACTGGGCCAGCCTCGGCGAGGTCTCCAAAGAGGAACTGGGGTCCAGCCGGATCCACACCCGAAACGGGGCCATTGATGATGAGGCGGCTTCCGAAGCGGCTGCATTTGCCATGGCGAGAACGTTTCTGTCGTTCCTGCCAGGCAGCGTAGACGAAATTGCACCACGAATTGACTGTAGCGACCCCGTGGACCGGCGCTGCGAACAACTCGCGAGCGTGGTGCCAAAGGACCCGCGCAAGGTGTACAAGATGCGGCCGGTGATTTCCGCCGTCGTGGATGAAGGCAGTTTCTACGAGATTGGGCGAAACTGGGGAAAGTCCATCATTACGGGGCTTGCCCGGGTCAATGGCGTCGCGATCGCGGTTTTCGCCGAGGATCCCATGGTATACGGTGGTGCCTGGACGGCAGATTCATCCCGCAAGCTGATACGGCTCTGTGATCTTGCGTCAACCTTTCACCTGCCCCTGCTGCACCTGGTGGACTGCCCCGGCTTTCTGATCGGAAAACAGTCCGAGGAGACCGCCACCATTCGATTCGGATCCCAGGCCCTCGCGGCGCTTGGCCAGGCAACCGTGCCCTTCTGCAGCGTCGTCATTCGAAAGGCCTTCGGCGTCGCCGGGGCCGCCAACACCAAACCGGGATCGCACCACTTCAGATTCTCCTGGCCATCGGGAGACTGGGGTTCACTGCCCATTGAGGGGGGAATTGAAGTGGCCTACAAGTCAGAACTCGCTGGCGTGGACGACTACGATGCCCACCTCGCCATGATCAAGGCCAGACTGAATCGGTTACGCTCACCTTTTCGATCTGCCGAGTTCTTCGAGATTGAACAGATCATCGACCCGGCCGAGACGCGAAGCAACCTCTGCCATTGGGCCGACCTGGCATACAGGGCGCTCCGGCCCGGGCCCAGCACGTTCTCATACCGCCCCTGATGTTACCAGCCGTTTCCGGCTACAATAGCAGGGTCTCAGTTTCCGAGGAGTCAGAATGCGACGCCTGGCAGCACGACGTTTAACTACAACAGGACTACTGATTGCCTGCTGCTTTCAGGGAAGTGCACAAGCGGACGCGACCAGTGCCCACGTCTGTGAGCATCACGGACTCGTCAGGCTCATCAGCGTCGAGTATCAGCGCCCGGATTCCGTGCTTCCCTGCAGGGTGGTCTATGAAAAGACCAACGAGGGCATCACTGAACACCCCTGGCGGGCTCGCAATGAACCGGGGTTCTGCGAGGCCAGGGCCAGCGAACTGGTTCGGACGTTGCGTGAGGCTGGATGGACCTGCCGGCTTGAAGAGTACGACGACGATTCCTCTTCCTGATCTGCCTTCCCTTGACTGCCTCCCTTAGCCAGCTACCAGCTGACTAGCGGAGAACCGACCAGATATCCGACTGATCGTCGCGCCACAGAATCCGCTCGGAGCCGGGCGATTTCCAGCGCGGCGCTGCCAGTAGCCGACGCAACAGTTCTTCATTTCGCGTCAGTGCGACCCAGGTGGCAGGGTAACGTTGCAGAGCCTCATTGCCACCGGATTCGTGAATGGCAATTCCAAGATCCAGTTCGGCCGCGGCCGCGGCCAGCACCGGTACCAGATCCACATAGTGGTTCGAAATGTGATAGGCGACGACACCCTCGGCATCGAGCCTGGCCAATTGCCCAACGACCGCTTCGAGGGTCACGAGGTGGGTGGGGATAGTACCGCTTGAAAACGCGTCCATCACGATCAGGTCATAGCTCGCGGTACTGTCACCCAGCGCAATTCGCCCGTCGCCAACCGTAAAATGGATCTCGGAGTCGGACCGGCTCAACACGGAAAAATGGCTCCTGGCGAGCCGGATGACTTCCGAGTCGATCTCGAACACGTCGAAACTGGTCGCTGCATCACCGTAGGCCACCAGCGAGCCGATCCCCAGGCCCACGAGGGCGACCCGTTGCGGTAGCATCTGCCTGAACAGGTCGGCAATACCGGTGTCCGGGTGATAGTAGGCAAGGGGCTCGCTCGCCCGCGCCGGATCCAGAAACTGTTCACCATGGACATGGCTGCCCACCACCAGACGCCGCACCCCGTCGGCCTCGCGCACCGCATAGCTACTGTAGAAGCTTCTTGACCGTGCGATGGTCTGGCCGTCATAGCGGGTTTCGTGGGTAACATAGGTGATGCCGACGAAGACCACGAAAACCAGCAGCAGAGACCGCCTGAGCGTCTGACCAAGTCCGTTTCCGGTAGCGATCACATAAACCAGACTGGCGAGCATCGCCAGGTGAAATTCAAATGTGGACACGAACACCATCGGGGCCAGCAATCCTGCCAGCACACTGCCGAGGGCACCGCCCGCAGCCACCATGAGATAGAACCCGGTCAACGCCTGACGCTCCGGCTTTTCCCGCTCCAGATCACCGTGCACGATCAGCGACACCACGAACAGACCAAGCAGGGCCGAGCCCACTCTGACAGCCAGTTCAAAGCCGAATTCCGGCCTGCTTGTCACCACCAGCGCCAGTAACCCGGCAACCCCCGCGACGGTGCGAATCGACCCGGGACGATTGATCGCCGGAAACAGAAAACAGCAGATGAACGACAGCAGATACAGCGCTAGTGGCGCCACCCAAAGCAGCGGAAAGTTGACCACATCCTGAGTGAGATAATGAGTGACAACAATGAGCAATGCAGACGGGACCATGGCCTGAACAAGCCAAAGGACACGGTGCTGGCCCACCGGGCCGATGCTGGCAATCGTTGCCGGGTTCAGGGCCAGGTATCGGACCATGCAGGTCGCGAGCAGGACGCCGTAGATGACAAAGCCGGCGGTCCACAGCAGCAACTGGCGCTCACCAGGCAATACCGGTTCAAGCAGAAACGGAAAAATGAGCAGGCCAGCCAGCGAACCGGCATTGGACACCCCGTACTGAATGTACGGATTGACCTCCCCCAGTGCACGATCATTGGCCATCCAGTATTGCAGTGTCGGGCCGGTCGAGGCGAGCAGCGTATAAGGCAACGCCACGGTCAGCAGGAGCGTCGCCAGCAGTCGCAGTGACGGCACCAGCCCATGGACAGACTCAACGGCGCTATCAGTGCCGGGAACATCTGCCTCGAAAACACCGATATCGATCACATCAACCACGACCAGCGGCATCATGGTAAGTGCGAGGGCCAGCATCACCGCTGAACACGCCATCTGATAGCGCAGGCCGAACCGGTGAATCAGGCCGTGAACAAGACCATAGCCTGCCAGCAGCATCACCTGGAAGAAGACCATGCTCGTCACCCAGATAGACGCGCCACCGCCGAAGTCCGGCAGCAGTTGCTTGGCGAGCATCGGCTGAACCAGAAACAGCAGAAAGGCGGACAGGCCAACGGTCGCCGTGTAGAGACTCAGGGCGAAAATCGTCAGGGTCCGCTATGCGGCATCGGTATTCGATATCATCACAACCGACCCTTGCCCAGTTCCAGCCTGCCCTTGACCAGATTAATCCGAAGCAGATCACTGGCCCCCTCTACCAGACGCAGCGACCGCACCTGTCGGTAAAGGGATTCAAGTGGATGCCCCTTGACCAGGGCCTGACCTCCAACGAGTTGTACGGCGCCATCGATCACCCGACCAGCGGTTTCCGTACAGAACACCTTGGCCGCGATGGTCTCATTGACCACGTTCTCGCCTGTGTCAGCGAGTCGAGCGGTCCGATACAGGGCGCTCCGGGCCACATAAGTCTCGATCCGCATATCAGCGTAGCGCAGACGAACCCCTTCCCGTGCGCCCAGCGGCGTGCCAGACCGATGCGGTGCCTGCAGATGGTTTTCAACGAAATCCAGTGCCCACAGACACATGCCGGTCGCCTGGGCCGATACCATCAACCGAACATTCCCGATGTTGCCCAGGGCGCGCGGCATCCCCTCGCCGATCTTGCCGATCACGTGCCACGCCGGCACGCAGACGTCATTGAACGCCATCGCAACATGCCCGCCCCCTTCCATGGAGGCAAACTGGCGGTCAATGACAACGCCCGGTGCGGTGCGATCAATCACGACCATGGCCGTACCCAGTTTTGCACCATCGGCAGCTTCGATATTCACCAGGGCAGAGACGAAGTCGGCCGTGTCGCCGCCGGTGACATAGGACTTCTGGCCGTTGATGATGATGTTTTCGCCCTCAACCCGGCCCCAGGTCGGCCGCGGTGCCTGGTCGGATTCCGTAAAGCCGAAGGCACCTCGCTTCTCGCCTCGCATCACGGGCTCGAGATAGTGTTTGCGCAGTTCGCCCTCGGCCGTATGCAGAATGCCCGGGCCCGGGCCGAAGATATGGCTGGTCAGAGCACTGTTGGCGGCCGCCCAGATCTCTCTCAGCATGGTCAATTCAAGGATACTGGCCGGACGGCCACCGAACTCCTCGGGCTGGGTCTTGTAGAAAAAACCAGCCTCCTGGGACGCCTGCTGGACGGTGCGGCGAACCGTCGCGGGGTCCCCGCCGGACGCTTCGAGCGGTCGTATGACCTCCTCGATGAATCGCTCCGCCGATGCTTTTACGTCGAACAAATCTGCAGACAACTGATCTGGCATGAGTACACCGCCTCGGAAATTCCGCCCAATGAAATCAGGTTGCCGATAGCCACGCAAGGGGCGATCATCCGGCAGTGACTTCTGTGCGCCATTCTCCCCATCGATTCGGCATTGGCTTGTTGCTGGTGGTCTACGTGGCCGCGTGGGTATGCTCCCACGGGATTTCCGATACCAACCTTGACTCCTATGGTGACATGCTTGAGAACTTCGCCTGGAGCCAGGCAGCCACCTGGGGCACTGGCAAACATCCACCACTGATCGCCTGGGTGACTGGCCTGTGGTTTTCTGTCATGCCCCGCCACGATATCGCGTACCACCTTCTCGCCTATGTGAATGCGGCAGTTGGTCTGCTGGGTGTGTGGCGCATGACGATCGCGCTCGGCCACCGGGACATCGCCCTGCCTGCGGTGCTGCTGCTGTCGATGGCGCTGCCGTACAGCACCCTCGCGGTCAAGTTCAATGCCAACACGATATTGCTGTCCGCGTGGCCCTGGGTGGTGTGGTGCTGGGCGCGGTGCATCGCCAGCAGCCCCGGATCGCAGGATCTTCGGGCGCTGGTGCTCGGCGGGGTGACGGCGCTGGCGCTGCTCGGGAAATACTATTCGGGGGTACTGCTTCCCGGATTGCTGGTCGCCTCACTGCTAAGAGATGACGGGCGGGCATGGCTTACCACACGAGGACCCTGGATTGCAGCCATCGCCGCCACGGCGCTGTTGTTACCCCATCTGAAGTGGGTCCTGGATCAGAATTTCGTCAGCCTTGGCTATGTTGCCCGGCAAGGCGATGGCCGGATCAATGTCGGCCAACTCATCCGGTTCGCGCTGGCACCACTCATCTACTGGCTTATTCCCTGGATTGTGGTGGCATGGGTCTTTACCAGCACCAGCGACGGCACGGACTCAAGGATCAAACGATTTCTGAACAATCTCGTGCGTGCCTGGCTACCCGCCGGCGCTCGCGATGACCTTTTCTGGCTGGTCATTCTCCCCTGGGCCACGACCATGCTCATCGGCCTGTCAGGACTGGTCACGCTGTCGCTGCCGTGGGCCATCCCAATCGGATTTGGCTTTCCGCTGTTGTGGCTCAGAAACCTTCAGCGGATCTCACCTGCACCAAAAACTCTGCAGGCCGCTGCCGTCAAGGCAGGGCTGATCTGGCTGTTGCTCATCGTCCTGCTCGCACCGGTCTACGCCTGGCAGCAATCCACCACGGGTGCCGAGAACTACTATCGGCCGCGACTCGAAGCCGCCAGAGCCTTACTGGCCGCCTGGGAACAAAGATATCCGGGTACGAGCCCTGGATGGGTGGGCGGACAATGGGCTGAGAACGCGATCATTCCCTTTTATGCGGACCCCGCCATCCGAGCGGTTCGAGGCTTCCCGAACCAGCATCCGGCCACCGTGCTACCCCACGACAACTGGCGCCACGAAGGAGGGCTCGTACTGTGTCCCCTGGGGCCGCTCAGCCATCCCTATCGCAGCGACTGCGAGACTGCGGCCGTCTCCTGGCTGGCAGATCTGCGCCAACATGAGCCCGCGATCGAGGTCACTGTTCAAAAGTCTGGCGTGCGCTTCAGAAAAGACATCCCGTTTCGCTATGTGGGATATGTCTATCTCCCTGCCAGACCCTGATTGAGCCCTGATTGAGCCCTGATTGAGCCCGGCCTGATCAGAACAGGAAAGTTCCAGACTCAAGGTCCATCAGAACACGACCAATGGCGTCCGTGTACTGGGGAGAAACCATGATGTGCTGGCGCACCACCAGGACGTCCCGCATACACCGCTCAAGAGGGCTCGATTCGAAGTTCGCCGAGGCACCGGCGGCAGAATACACTGTCTCGACTGCCTTCACGGCCTCATTGGCAGCACCGGAACAACTCAGTTGAAGCAGTGCACGCTGTTTGTGGCTGGGCCAGTCGCCACGATCAACGCAATCCCAGAGCTCATTGATCTGTTCGAAGGCATAGCTCCGGGCAGAGCCCAGAATTCGCTCTGCCTCGGCCACGGCGCGCTGGGCATCCGGCCGTTCCCGCAGTGGCCGCGACGACCCACGGGGCTTCTTTTCGCTGGCCAGTTCGATGAAGCATTCGATTGCCGCACGGCCAATCCCCAGGGCGACGCCAATTTTGTTGTACGCCAGACGGCTGTACGGGGGCAGTTGATACAGGGTGCCGGTGGCATAAGGACGATTGGCCTGAACATGGCTGATGTACCGGTCAGGTACGAACAGCGACTCCACTCGGACATCGTGGCTGCCTGAACCTCGCATGCCCGATACATGCCACGTGTCGAGGATTTCAAATTCGGATGCCGGCATCAGAGCTTCGAGGGTGACCGGGCCCCGGTCGCCACGAACGGGTTCGCCGCCTTCATACAGCACGCTCTGCCCCCAGAAATAGGCGGCATTGTGCACACCGCTCGCGAAAGGCCACTGGCCAGAGATCCGATAGCCGCCGGACTCCCTGACGGCTCTTCCAAGGGGATTGAGTGCCCCGGAAATGATGAGTTCGGGGTCCTCGAACAAAGGACCGATCACCTCAGCCGGATACTGGGAAGCGAGCGCGCCCATCACCTCAATGCCGATCATCAGATTCCAACCTGTCGATCCGTGGACCCTGGAGACTGCCTCAATGGTCTGAATCTGGGTCAACGGATGCGCCTGCCCGCCGCCCAGATTCTGCGGAACGCCCACCCTGTAGAGTCCGGCTCTGGCCATGGCCCTCGCGACCTCTGCCACCAGGTGGCGCTGCGCATCGGACTGGGCCGCATGGTCCCTGATCACCGGCACGATTGCTGCGATAGCAGGGCCATAGGCATCGAAACCCGGAATCTCACTACCCATCAGACCTGTCCGTCATTGCATTGTCAGCAGGCAATATAACAACTCTTGTTCGCACCGTCCCCCGTTGCCGCCCGGCTAACAGCCTCCCGACTTGTGGACAGTTGGCCAGACCTGTAGATTCAGGCACATTCAGGGGCAAGGCCTACTGGCACCAAAAGACTCGACAACAGGGATCCAGAGATGAAAACAGCCATTGGCGTGGGCAGCGCCTATTACAACGGGGAAAACTGGGACGAACTCGTAGACTTCACCGTGAAGGCAGAAGCCATGGGCGTGGACTTTGTCTGGTCCGCCGAAGCCTGGGGGATGGATGCCATCGTCCCGCTGGCCTACCTGGCCGCCAGAACCGAGAAAATCAGGCTGGGGACCGGCATCATCCAGATCTCATCCCGGGTCCCGGCGATGATCGCCATGACCAGCCAGAGTCTGCGCACGATTTCTGGCGGACGCTTTGTGCTCGGCCTCGGAGTCAGTGGACCACAGGTCGTCGAGGGACTCCATGGCGCCGCCTTTGCGCATCCTCTCGGGAGGCTGAAGGAGTCGGTAGACATCATCAGGATGGGACTGCGGGGCGACAAGATTGCCTACGAAGGCAGGCATTACCAGCTGCCGAGGGCAGGCGGCGAGGGCAAGGCTATCCGTCTGTCTCAGCCACCGGCCCCTGACCTGCCCATTTATCTTGCCACCCTGGGGCCGAAGTCTCTGGAGTATACTGGCGAGGTCGCAGATGGCTGGCTGGGTACGTCCTTCATGCCCGAAACAGCCGACGTGTTCTTTGCCCATCTCAAGAAGGGGCTTCGTACATCGGGCCGCACCATGGCTGATATCGACATTCAGGTCGGTGGCAGCTTTGAGGTTGGCGATGACGTGGAACGAATGATCGAAGCCAGAAAGCCCGGGATGGCATTCACGCTGGGGGCCATGGGGTCACCCACCACCAACTTCTACAATGATGCCTACAAACGGGCGGGCTGGGCCGATGCGGCCGTCGAAGTGCAACGCCTCTGGGTAGACCACAAGCGGGAAGAAGCCGCCCGCAGAGTTCCGGACGAGATGATTCTGGCCACCAGTTTCATCGGGACCCGTGACATGATCACGAATCGCCTTCGCGCCTACCGGGATGCGGGTGTCAACACGCTGCGGATCAGCGCCGGCGGTCACAATCATACGGATCGCATCGACAAACTGAGCGAAGTTCTGGACATCATCAACGACGCCCTGTGACACTCCCAGGAGGAGACTAATCCATGTCCAGCTATCCCATCACATCCTGGCAGATTGGCAGGGTCAAAATCACCCGGGTCATCGAGATGGAGGTGGCCGGAGGGTCACGGTTCATTCTGCCCGATGCGACCCGAGATGCCGTCAAGCCCATCGGCTGGCTGCAACCCCACTTCGCAGATGATCAGGGCAACCTGATCATGAGCATCCACGCACTCGTGATCGAGACCCCGGAACAGAAAATCGTGGTGGATACCTGCATCGGAAACGACAAGCAGCGCAACATCCCCAACTGGAGCAATCTCAAGCTCCCGTTTCTGCAGGATCTGGCAGAGGCGGGTTACGAACGCAACGACGTTGATACGGTGATGTGCACGCACCTGCACGTGGACCATGTAGGCTGGAATACCCTGTTCGAAGATGGGCAGTGGAAGCCGACTTTCCCCCGTGCCCGATACCTGATGGGCCGCAGGGAATATGCCTATTGGGACAGTGAAGACGAGGACCCTATGAACAGCGGCGTCATGGGTGATTCGGTCCGTCCTGTGTTCGAAGCCGGGCTAGTGGACCTCGTCGAAATGGATCACAGAATCTGTGACGAGGTTCGTCTGGAAGCGACACCGGGGCATACCCCAGGACACGTCAGCGTTCACATACGGTCCGAAGGAAGCGAGGCGCTCATTACCGGCGATTGCATCCATCATCCGTGTCAGATGGAGAAGCTCGACTGGTGCAGTAGCGCGGACTATGATCAGGCGCTCGCCCGGTCGACCCGGGATGACCTGCTCAACCGCTACAGCGATACCGATGTGCTCATCATTGGAACCCACTTTGCCACGCCAACGGCGGGGCATATCAAGCGCTCCAATGATCACTACTGGTTTGACGTCAGCCAGTGACGTCGGGTTTGCATCAACCCAGGTGTTGATCAACCCTCAGGTTGATTAACGTGTTGTTGGCTGCTGTCAGCAGTTGACCAAAACGGTCCATGACGAATCGGTGAAACAGAATCATCAACATGAAGCGTTCATGGTAGGTCAGCTTCGTTTCGAGCGTCGTGTGCCAGAAGGCGCCGTAAAAGGTCTCGGGGCGCAGCGGACAATCTGACACAGGGTGGCCCATCAGTTCCGATAGTCGGCTTTCGATTTCCCGGGTAATCACCTTGTAGTGGTTCGAAATCCGCCGGCTGTTGACGTGGACCAGTTCACAGACCGGACCCTCTGGTGGTGCAATCTCAAAGCTCACGCCATTGCCGATGGCAGCCCAGGCAGTTGCCATCATGCCATTGAAGGCCCCTCTGTAACCGCTGGCCTGGATACGCAGGAATCGCATGACGTTAAACTGACGGATCAAAGCTTCCTGTCGCTCCGCGGCCCACATCTCCTCAAACAGCGCATTGCTGGCGTTAGCAAGCAGCCCCTCAAAGAGGTAGTTCATCTTGGCCTCGACTGTCTCGCCAACGGCTTTCAGGACAATGATATTCCGCTGCCGGTCGGGCGCTGGAAACTGGATGATATCTGCCTTGTTCGTGTTCATGAGTCACATCAATCTGGAACCTGAGGTCATGTTTAGCACGCAGATTCCGGGTTCACCATTGAATTCCCGGACAATGTCTCAGGACGTGATGTCGGTCACACACTGCCCTTGAAGGAGTTCAAAGATGGCGCGCCCGCAATGGTCTGATCGACTCCCGATCAATGGTCTACCCGGTCGACAAAAAAGCAGGTATCGATGGACCGGCGGGTTGGCCGTCCATACCTGCCCCTGGGCCAGCCAATGGGAATCAGCGCTGCAGTCGGCGTTTTCTCCGGGTCGAGCCCCAGATACTCGTCAATCTCAGCGCCGTGGGCCCGATGGGCCGTCGTGAGCGACGCGCCCAGACCCACGGCGCGACAGGCCAGCAGCACGTTCTGAATAGCTGGGAACAGCGCCTGGGTCTGGGGTTGTCCGCGGCGGGTCCATCCCGCCACAAAAAGATGCACCGGCGCCTCGTGCAGGTGTTCTGCCAGGTGGATGGCCGCCTTCATGTTGCGTCTCTTATCGGGTGGGAAATCAGGCGACTTCGCCGCTTCCCGCGCCGGCGAGATGTAGCGCTCGAAGGTATCCCGATACAAACGCGCAATGTATTGCCGACGTGCCTGCTCCATGACCGCAATAAAAAACCACGGCTGGCGGTTGCCGCCGTTAGGCGCAAAGGTACCCGCCTCACATACCTTGCGAACCAGTTCGACCGGGACCGGGTCGGGTAACAGACGCCGGATACTGCGGGTTGTGCGGATGCCTTCGAGCAGGGGCAGGTCCTCTCCAATGCTGTCGATGTCTATGTTCACCATGGGTTGACCTCCTGAGTCATCATTGCCGACCTCCATCATTTCGATCCCCTACCAGTGTCGCCACGTATCGACCTTGTTGGCAAACGACGCGACCAGAATCCATTAGTCTGTCCAGGTGCTGCTGCATCGACCGACGTTCAACATCGTCAATCATCATGCCAGTGTTGCCCGGCCGATAGACGAATCGATGCGCCACGATCTCCTCCATGGTCTTCGGTGCCCGGATAAATGCCAGCAGGCGCCGCTCCCGATCACCAATCATCGAGGCGAAGTCCCCAAGCATTTGCCTGAAACGTTCAAGACCCTCGATAAGACCCTTGTGGTGAAAGGTCAGCCAGTAATGAGCCTGCACCTTCGCCAGATCGTTGAGCGTCTGTTCAAATGCTGTCAGATCAGACCATGCGTCTCCATAGTAGGGGCCAAAGCCGGTCAGTTCGATGTCGCCCAGGTAGACGAACCGCTCATCGCTACCGTCCCAGTCGACGACGAAACAGCAGTGCCCACGGGTATGCCCCGGGGAATGCATGGCACAGATTCGCACCCCGCCCAGATCAAAAGTCTTACCATTACAGAAGGTTTGCACATCCGGGCGTGGCACATAGTGGAACTGGGTCTGGATCTGTCGGCGGAAATCCGCGAGCGATTCACCACCGAGGCCGTAGATGGTCATCAACCCGTCGATCGATGCAAGACCCAGGGCATCATCACAGTGGCAGAAGCACGGAACATCTGGAAACAGATGCAGGCCTGCGATGTGGTCCTCATGAATGTGGCTCAAAAGCACCATATCAACGTCCGGCAACATCTCTCGTCGGGGCAGCATGCCAAGTGCCGGATCGATGATCGCCGCGCGGTCCCGTCCTCTTATCACCAGGCAGTTACCCTGGGGATACTTGCCGTTCTCATAGCCGAACAGGATTTCAATCGGACCTATGTGGCGGGATTGCAGGTCTTCAAGCCGAATATGCACAACGTCTTCCATCTCTGGTTTCCATGTCAGGGTCAGGGTACGGGCCGAAGCTCGCCATTGAAGCTCGCCATTGCAAGCGCCGTTTACCATTTGATCGTGAATTGTAACAATCATGGAGCAGCCGCGTGCGGCATGCTGACCAGGAACGGACCAGGCTGACAACCCATGAATCAGAACCACCATGATGTTCCCGCAGTGCTCCGAGACAACCTCGCGCGCACGATACGCTCTTCACGTCTGGTCAGGGCCAGCCTGCCCCTGGTGCCGAACATCGAGCTGTTCCTGCTGCGGCCGGATTATCCGGTGGGCAAACTCGATGACCAGGAGATGCTGGCCATCATCAACGAGCCGGCCTACTGGGCGTTCTGCTGGGCGAGCGGTCAGGTTCTGGCTGACTACATTGTCAATCGAACCGACCTCGTCCGTGGCAAGCGCGTTCTGGACCTCGGTTGCGGCTCGGGCATCGTCGCCATTGCGGCCGCCGCCGCTGGCGCCAGTTCGGTCATTGCCTGCGATACCGATCCAATGGCCCTGGATGCGGCCCGGGCGAACGCCGACCTGAACCACGCAGAACTGACCCTGTGTGATGATCTCAGCAACGTGCCCGGGCCGATTGACCTCATCATCGCCGCTGATGTGCTGTACGACCGTGACAACATGTCGCTTCTCGACACATTGCCCGGTCTTGCAGATGAAGTTCTGATTGCCGATTCCCGGGTAGGAGACGTTTCAATTCACGGCTATACGATGGTTCACGCACAACAGGCGACCACGGTGCCTGATCTTTCCGAGTTTCACGAATTCAACCAGGTGAAAGTCTTCAGAAATAATCCGCCAGATCCAGCATGAAGGCCACCCGGGTCACATCGCCGAGCGGCCTTGACTCCAGTTCTTCAAATCCGAGCCCGAGCAATGAGCGGATCGCCAGTGTGGCATCACCGGGGAGCCAGACCAGGGCCCGCTCGTACTCCCTTCGCTTCATCACCGAAAGCCCATGGACCAGCAGTTTTCGACCATAGCCCTGGCCGCGATAGTCAGGGTCCACATACCACGCGAGCACCTCGCCGGTGCCCGGGCCCGCCGCGGAAGGCTCTTTCGGGTCCCCGATGGACACGACTCCGAACGGCTTGTCTGCCTCCGCCAGGTAGCTGTAGACACCGGCTGCAACGAACGCTGCGGGCCAATCCACCAACTCGCCCCAGGCCGCATCAGAAATGCCCGCTCTTGATGATCTTTCGAGCCGTTCAAGGGGAGCCGCATCCGCCGCGACCGCTCGCCGAATTCCCACGCTGGTAATGATCACCCCGGCACGATTTCCGCACCGGCGCACCGTTGCCCTTCGGTTCGAGCACCGATCCAGGGTAATGCTCCCCGGTACCCGATCGGCAGTCCGGGCTTCAAGTCTTTCATGGCGCGTGCCTCAATCTCCGGTGACTTGTCCTCGCCGGGATGCTAGCGGAACCGGCGCCTCACTGCTATGCTTCGCGCCGTTGAAATGAATGTGTTTTGAGGACGTGTTACCCAATGAGCGAAGAAGAATCCCAGGAATCCAAGCAGCCAGCCTCGAACCTCATGGACGAAAAGCTGTTCAAGTCCAGGTCTCTGTCGATCTTTGGCCAGATCAATGAAAAGGTCGCCCGGAGCGTGACCGAGCGATTGCTCGCCTTGTCTGCCGACAGTGATGACCCCATCACGATTTACGTGAGCTCCCCGGGTGGCCACGTTGAGTCCGGGGATGTGATCTATGACATGATCAAATTCATCAAGCCGACGGTGCGGGTGGTTGGTACAGGCTGGGTGGCAAGTGCGGCAACCAACATTTACCTCGCCGCGAAAAAAGAGAATCGCTATTCACTGCCCAATACCCGCTTCCTGGTCCACCAGCCCTCGGGGGGTTCCCAGGGCTCGGCTACTGATATCGCCATTCAGATGGACCAGATTCTGAAAACAAAGGCCAGAATCAACAAGATCATTTCCGATGAAACCGGCAAACCCCTGGAACAGGTGGAGAAAGACACAGACCGGGATTTCTGGATGTCGGCCGAAGAGGCGATTGACTACGGCATCGTGAACAAGATCGTGAAATCCGTCACCGAAATCGACGGGTAGCCCCCCGGTCTGCCTCCAGTGACCAGGGCCTGCCCGCCCTGGCCAGGCTCTGAACCCGCATCACCCCGGATCCCATTTCCCGTTGACCGATCAACCCGGGCACATTGTCGCTGTCAAAATGGTCTCGCTTGATCAGCTGTGGCTGGCACACTACTATCGGGACCAAAACACAGGGGGAACAGCATGGCTGACTGGCATCTCGCGACGGCATATGAACGAATTTCGGACACCATCGGCGACCAGCCAGCTCTGATCTGCAACGATGTCATTCGAACCTGGAGTGAATTTGACGACCGCGCCGCCAGAATCGCCCGGGTGCTGACAAACCATGGCCTTGGACCGGACAGCAAGGCGGGCATCTATCTTCATAACAGCAACGAGTATCTCGAAGCTCACCATGGCATCTGCAAGCTGCGCGCCTGCCCGGTCAACGTCAACTACCGGTACAAGGAAGAGGAACTGGTGTATCTGCTGAACAATGCGGATGCCGAGGCCCTGATCTATCAGGCGGCCTACGCTGATCGAATCGCCGCCATCAGAGACCAGCTTGCCAACATCACGTGCCTCATCCAGGTGGCCGATGAGTCCGGAGCACCTTTGCTTGCGGGCGCACTGGACTATGAGGAAGTGATCCGGGGGACCGAACCCATGGAACGGCTCGACCGCCGTGCCGATGATCTGTATATGCTCTACACCGGCGGGACCACGGGCATGCCCAAAGGTGTGATGTATGCCAACGGCCTGCATGCCCAGGCGCTTGGCGCCTTTTCCGCCCGCCTCGGTGTGACACCCTCGGCCACTGTCGAGGACCTTGCCGGCAACATCAGCGATGCGGTGGGCGGCGCCGGGCTTCCGGTGGGTCTGGTCTGCTGCCCACTGATGCATGGCACCGGCATGTGGGTGGGTTCAATCATTACTCATCTCGCCGGCGGCGCTGTGGTCACCGTCAATCGGCTGGGGCTCGACCCACATCATCTCTGGTCACAGGCGCAGCAGCACCGTGCCACGCTGCTCACCATCGTTGGCGATGCGTTTGCAAGGCCTTTGCTCAAGGCGCTGAACGAGGCCCGTGATCAGGGCAATCCCTACGACATATCGAGCGTTACAACCATCATCTCGTCCGGGGTCATGTGGTCCCAGGAGGTCAAGGATGGCCTGCTGGCGCACAACGACATGGTGCTGATCGACGCAATGGGTTCCACCGAGGGTGGCATGGGAAGTTCCGAGTCGAGTCGGAACGCCCACGCCTCAACCGCCAGGTTCAAACTCAATCCAAACGTCAAAGTGTTCAATGACGACAATCAGGAGGTCACACCAGGGTCTGGGGAAATGGGGATGATCGCGACCCAGAGCGCGATGCTCGGCTACTACAAGGACCCTGAAAAGACCGCGCAGACTGTCCGTGAAATTGACGGCCAGCGCTATGTGTTCCCCGGGGACTTTGCCACGGTTGACGCCGATGGCGGCATTACCCTGCTCGGCCGTGGCTCGATGTGCATCAATACCGCCGGCGAAAAAGTGTTCCCGGAAGAGGTTGAAGAGGCCATCAAACGTCACGGCGGTGCCCTGGACTGTCTGGTGGTGGGTGTGCCGGATGAGCGCTTTGGCGAGCGGGTGGTGGCCGTGGTTTCCCGGGGCCATGATGAGCTGGATGACGAAGTGCTGCTGGCTCACTGCCGGGAGCATCTGGCCGGCTACAAGCTACCCAAGAACGTGCTCTTTGTAGACGAGGTTCAAAGAGCCCCCAATGGCAAAGCCGACTACAAGTGGGCCAGGGCAACAGCCCTCGAACGGCTGGGAATGAACGCCTGACGACATCATCCGCGCAGGATTTCACCAAAGAGACATTTCACTGAATAGACAGGGACTACCATGCTGTATACAAGAAGTGAGGCAATCGCCGCGATCACCGGGCCGAATCGTCCGTTCGAACTGATTGACGGTGACGTCTGGGGCCGTCGCTGCCGCATCTTCAGGAACGCACCGTCGACCCTTAGGGACATCTTCGAGGCGTCCAGATGCGATGCACCCTTTATCGTCTATCACGACGAACGCTACACATTCGAAGACACCTGGCAGATGTCGAGCCGAATTGCCCGATTACTCATTGATGGGTATCACATCTCGCCTGGGGATCGAGTGGCGATCTCCATGCGCAACTACCCGGAGTGGGCATTCTGCTTCAATGCGATCACTTCCATTGGTGCCATAGCTGTCGCCATGAACGCGCTGTGGCAATCAGAGGAAATGGAGTTTGGCCTGAACGACTGCGGCGCAAGGGTACTGTTCGCCGATCAGGAACGGGTGGACAGGATGGCACCCTTCCTGGACCGGTGCAGTGCTTCGGTGATTACCGTGAAGTCCGAACACCTGCTTGAAGGCATGCGCCCGCTATCCGAATTGCTTGAAGCAATCGGGCCCGTCGAAATGCCGGACCAGCGGCCCGAGGCTGACTCCCGGGCCACCATCCTGTATACCTCCGGGTCCACCGGTCACCCCAAGGGTGCGGTGTCGAGCCATCGCAATATCATCTCGGCGCTGTGGGGCTGGGAAGCTGAGGCCCATATTGGTGCCTACATGGTCAGGGGAGATGAGCCGGCCCCCGCCACACCCGCCCCTGACAATCAACCGGCCACGCTGCTCGGCGTACCGCTGTTTCACGCCACCGGCTCACACGCCGTGATGCTGCAGTCGTATCGACCCCGGCGCAAGATGGTCTCGATGTATAAGTGGGATGTGGAGGAAGCGGCACGACTCATCGAAGCAGAAAGAATCACCAGCTTTGTGGGCCCGGCCACCATGACCGGAGACCTGGTCGCAGCCGCGCGCCGCACGAACCGGGACCTCAGTACTCTGACCAGTGTGGGCGGCGGCGGTGCACCCCGGGCACCGGAACAGGTTCGAAGCATCGCCAGTACCTTCAAAGGGGCCATGCCCGGGACCGGCTGGGGCATGACGGAAACCAACGCCATCGGTACTGGTATCGGGGGCCAGCAGTATCTGCAGCGCCCGGGCAGTTCCGGGCGCGCCGCCTGTATGCTGGAACTGCGGATTCTGGACGAGACGGGCAATGAACTGCCGGCCGGTCAGCGCGGTGAATTGCAGATACGAGGTGCATCGATCATCGAGGGCTACTGGAAGCGCCCCGAGGCAAACGCAGAAGCATTCGATGGCGACTGGCTGCGTACCGGCGATGTCGCGTATCTCGATGAGGAGGGTTACCTTTTTATCGTGGACCGGATCAAGGACCTGGTGATTCGCGGTGGCGAGAACATTGGCTGCGCCCAGGTGGAAGGCGCCATCGTTGAATACCCGGGGGTTCATGAGGCCTCGGTCTACGCGGTCCCCGACGAGCGCCTTGGGGAAGAACTCGGCGCCACGCTGTACTGCACCGAACCGGTTGACCCCGACGCTTTGCGCGACTTTTTGAGCCAACATCTCGCCCGGTTCGAAATCCCGCGGTATATCGAGATAGTGAGCGAGCCCCTGCCACGGATTGCTTCCGGCAAAATCAACAAGCGCCAGCTTCGCGACGAGGCCGTGGGCAAGTTTCTTGAAACCACTTCTGCGGCAGGCCGCTGAGCCGGGGAACCACTGCTCTGACCAGTGGACTAGGGTGTATTCCCCTGGAACTCAACCGAGGCTGGCCGCCAGGTGTCGCGATCACCGCGAAAGCCAGGCACGATGGCCTCAAGCCAGGTCGGTGTGACCTTGATCAGCAGATAGTCGTCCGGGAAATTCGGATACAGCCGCTCTGAATCGGCCTGCCGGCGCATGGTCTGTTTGGTCTGCCGATCATCAACCAATTCGGCCCTGCCCATGAGGGTGACGTAATTGGCGTTCGCCGCATCCCAGTAGTACAGCGTCACCTCAGGATGCGCCCGGATCTGCGCGACTTTTCGGGTCACGGGCCGGGTGGCGATCCACACCACAAAGTCCTCGTCAGGGGCAAACGGGTCTACCGTTCGGGCTCTCGGCTGGCCCTGGTCGTCCACGGTGATCAAAGCACAGTAGCGCGCCTCAGCCATGACTGCGCGAGCCTGCGTCAGGATCTCCTGATCATTCGCACCGGCAGGCCACGACAGAAACAACATCAGCGATAGCAGCCATGAGCGTACCCGTGCCAGGCGCGCCGTAGTCGCGCCGGGATATTTTCCGGAGGCCGCAGCGTGCGGCCAGAACTTCCATGGAAGCCTTGAGCTACATCCGCTCGTCTTGTTCATCACCCTGGTCCTCCCTGCTCACCCGCTCACTGATCCAGCGCACAATCACGCTGTAGACCTCTTCCTTTGCCCGGGACGCCACCAGCACATCAGTGTGTCCATAGCCATTGAGGACGTGCAACGAGACATCCGGCGACCCACTTCGAACGGCTGAATAGACGCCGGCGAGGATCGACTCCGCACCCATTCCACTGCTGCCAAACCAGAGGATCGGCAACCTCATTCGACCGAAATGATCATCCAGTGCCGTGTGCGGATCATCCCGATGAGAGGACAACGACCGGCCTTCGAGATTCTGAATGCTCGGGAAGTACCAGTCCCAGTTCCGAAAGTACTGTCCCAGCACGGTAACAGGCGTCAACTGATCCACGGTGTTGGCAAGCCGGCCCGGCCCCCAGGCGTTGTGCAGCGTGTCGGCCAGTTCTTCGCCGATGGTTTCGTAGCGCTCTTTCGTGGCAGGGGATTGCGGGCTCCGGGCCGCCAGGGTCATCAATTCGTTGCGGGCCTGCCAGCCTCGCCTCGACAGTACGCTGGCATAGTCCTGCCTGACATCAAACTGACGCAGTGCCGCCGCGAGGTCCCAGCCATCCGGGTCCGGTGACTTGAAGCCGCCATCCAGCGCGATCAGCCCCGCGAACTCTGCCCTGCCAGCGAGCCCATAGCTGTAGGAAACACCACGGCTGAAGCCGGCAATATAGAGTGGTGATGAGTCAAATTCCCTTACCCGCGCCACCAGTTCCGCGGCATCACTGACAAACGCAGACATGGTCCAGTCCTTCATGAAGTCAATGGAGACCTGCTCATGGCTGACGAAGTGGGTGCGATAACTCATGGCATAGACGGTGATGCCACGGTTGGCCAGATACAGCCAGAGGTTGTGGTTCTCATCGGTAACCGCGAGCGCACCATTCATATTGGTTCCGGGCAGATAAAACACCGCGGCAATGGTGGGGACCGAGGGATTCCGGTATCGATGCAGCCCCACCCGATCAGATTCATTGTGTGGGGATACCGAGTGTTGCCAGATTGTGCTGGTCAGGCCGGACTGGTCAGACCCTTGCCTGGCCGACTCAATGCTCGTCTCCTCCTGCACCAGTTCCCAGGCCAATACGGGGTGAACCGCCGCCAGTGCCAGCAGCATTGCCAGAAATGAACGCACCACACTTCCCCTTCCTTGATCCCGTGGCTCCGGATGCTACCAGCTCGCCGGGTTCCTGTGTATATTGAAAGCTCACCACTAACCGGGGCCTACCATGTCGGTCAGAGCCATTGACTCGCTGATCAATTCATCATTTCTGTCTTCGGATCAGGCTGGAGGACTGGGTCATCTGTTCAAGGATCTGAAGGACCGGCCGAAGATCACAACCGCCGATGACCTGCTGGGGCACCTGGACCAGGCCGGTATCGGTGCCGGCGTTGTGTCTATCATGGCCGAAGAACACGCCCAGTGGGTGGGCCGGGCACACTCACAGTATCCTGACAAGATTCTCCCGGCCATGATCGTCAACCCGCTCGGTGGCATGGAGGAAGTTCGACGCGTGCTGCATTACCATCAGGCATTTGGTGTGCGCTGTCTGCGCATCCCGCCGTTTCGATACACCCTGCCGCCCACAGACCGCGTCTACTGGCCGTTCTACGTCAAGGCCATTGAACTTGATATTGCGGTCAGCATGAATGCGGGGATGCCGGGCCCGAGGCGCCCGGGATGGGTCCAGAACCCCGTCTATTTTGATGAGGTCGCCTATCACTTTCCCGAGCTTCGACTGATCATGACCCACTGCGGCCAGCCATGGACCGACGAGGCGATCTCGACCATCGCCCACTGGGACAACGTCTACATGTCCTGCTGTGCGGTCGCGCCGAAGTACTGGCCAGAGCAGTTCGTCGCCTTTATCAATACGCGGGGCCGGGACAAAATGATGTTCGGAACGGAATACCCGACCATCGACTGGCAGCGAGCAAGATCTGAGATCGAGGGGCTGGGACTACGAGAGAACGTCCAGCCGCGTTTCTTCAGGGATAATGCGAGGGCGGCCTATCAGTGGGATGCCAACCCCGATTGAAGAAGATCCAGGACTGACCGGACGTCAGCCGGTAACGAGCAGCGCCAGGCCGATCAGGCAAGCCGTGAGTACCATAATCCCCGCAAAACCGTAACCCATCAATCGAACGGTCTGGCTGTCTTGTTCGTCAAATACAGACATGATCTTTCCTTCCTGTCATCTTCCTGTCATCGTCGTAAGCCCCAGGGCGTGTTAGCAGCCGCTGGCGAACCGACCAAAGCGCCCTAATCTACTGATCTCACGCGACGAGTCAATAGTTATCATTCTCATTCTCAGTTACATTTTTGAGACTCGCTCCCACCGCCTCTCCCGGACGTTACCCGAATGCTCGACTGACGCGCTTGCCCGGTCGCTCCGCAGAGTATTTTCCAATTC
>JAQBUI010000146.1 GCA_027624035.1 Pseudomonadota bacterium
GATACACACCTCTTGATCCATCATTACATCATTTGAGTTTATGTGTCCGTCAAAGTGTAGCCAGTTCAAACAACCTGGAGCGCCATGACAAACTCACTAAAATGCGCAACCCTGTGCGCCACCGTAATCGTGTTTTCCAGCCCGGCTAATACCGCTGCGGCGGATGAGAACCGGATGGAAAATATCATCGTCACCGGTACCCGCCTCGATGCCACCGTTGAAGTCATGCCCGGCCATGTCACGGTCATTGACCGTGCGCTCATTGAACAGCGCAATGACGCCAGTGTCCTGGACCTGCTGCGCTCGGTATCAGGCGTTCACGTCACCCAACTGGGGGGCAGGGGGGGTATTTCCTCGGTCCATATTCGAGGGGCTGAACCCAATTTCACCATCGTCCTGGTCGACGGCATCAAGGTCAACGATCCCAACAATACAGACGGCGGTTCGTTCGACTTCTCGACACTCAATCTTTCCCAGATAGAACGCATTGAGATCGCCCGGGGCGCCCAGTCATCTGTATATGGCTCAGATGGTTTGAGCGGCATCATCAGCATCTCGACCCGCAGCGCAGCCGAGCCCGGCGTTGTCATTTCTGCCGAGGCGGGGGCGGATAGCCTGCTGCGTACGTCGCTGCATGGCAATGCGGGATTGGGCCGTCCAGTCAGTTGACGGTCGGTATCAGTTCTGACGACGACGGCACGCCCGTTCAGGGTAGCGACTTTAAAAACACCTCCGCAGTGGCGCGTCTGAGTTCAGAAGTCCGGGAGGACCTCTCGTTGACCCTTGAAACCCGCTACGCCGATTCGAAAGCCAGGTCGTTCCCGGAGGATAGCGGCGGCCCTCGTCTGGCGGTACTGGACGGTCTGGAACAGCGAGACCAGACCCAGTTCACATTTGGCGCGACGCTGGGATATGACATCTCCGAATCAACTCAGCTGAATATTCAGGCCGGCTACGCCGGGCTTGACGCTCTGGTCCGAAACCCTGGTATTGCCCCGGGGGTCAGAGACGGAGTTCCAATCAGCTTTACCGACGCTACCATCAAACGAAAGAACCTGACGATCAATGCCGTGACAACGCTATCTGACACGCTGCACGCAACCGCCGGGGTCGACTACCAGGACGAGAATGGCGACTCCGTTGGCAGTGTGGAGTTCTTCCCCGGGTTTTCACTGCCACAGGACTTCAGACTGAATCGTGATATCTTCGGCGCGTTCGCCGAAGTTCGATTCGACGCCACCCCGGATCTGGGTTTCACAGCATCTGTTCGTCATGACAACCCCAGCAGTGCCGGATCTGAAACCACCAGCCGGATTGGCGTGCAGTATCTCGTCCAGGGCGCGCGCCTGTTCGCCAGTTGGGGCCAGGCGTTCAAACTGCCCAGCTTCTTTGCTCTCGGCAACGCGCTGGTCGGCAACCCGAACCTTCGCCCGGAAACCAGTGACAACTGGGAAGTCGGCGCGGCGTATGGCGATAGGGCGTTCAGCATGACGCTGAGCGCATTCCGGAACGACTATGAAGACCTCATAGATTTCGATTCCGCAACTTTCACCATGGTGAATCGGGATGATGTCGAAATTCGGGGAATCGAGCTCGCCACCGACCTGACCGTATCAGACTCGCTGTCACTTGCGGCCCACGCCACCCACACTGACATTGATGTGAAAAATGCCACAGAGAACCTGTTGCAGCGTCCGGACTGGCGCGGTGGAATCAGCGCACGCTGGCAGGCGACGCCAGATATCCGGCTCAACCTCGACTGGCTGTATGTGGGAGAGAGTTTTGACAGTTCCGTCCCGACCGGAGAAATCATTCTTGGCAGCTACAACCGGGTCGATGTATCAGGCTCCTGGTCGCCAACCGATCCGCTGACGGTGTGGCTGGCGCTGGACAATCTGTTTGATGAAGACTACCAAGAGGCCGTTGGATTCCCCGGCGTCGGCGTCAGGGCGCGAATCGGTTTTCGCTACACACTTTAGAACACCACCTCATCCATTACGGAGGCCTCCCATGCCTAAACCGGCACCACCCGAACTCGACCCTGGCGTAGTGCCTGATCTGGCACGCGCCTGTATCAACGATGACAAGTTCCCCATGCTGGCCACGATGGATGGCGATCAGCCACGTGTTCGCCCGGTCTCACCGGTCAGAATGGATGGCTTCACCATCTATATCGCCAATCTGCGTTCCTACGGCAAGACCGCAGAGATTGCGGCAAATCCGAAGGCCGAAATCTGCTTCATGGACGGGGAACACAACCAGGTTCGAATCACCGGCCGGATCGAGGAGGTGACCGACCGAACCCTCATCATGGACATCTGGAACAGCTACAAGCTGCTCGCCGTCTACCTGGGGTCTCCTGACAACCCGGAATTCATGCTGTATCGCTTCGTTCCAACCCAGGTTCGATACATGCAGGAGTGGGCCCTGTCATACTATGAGGTAGATCCGGAAACGGCCTGATTGCCCTTCCCGGGGCCTATGGAACGAAGTCCAGAACAGGCGGCCGTTCACCACCCGGTACAGCCTGGACCTCCAGCCGCACGCCGCCGGACAGGTGTGATACAAGAGAAAGCCCGATCGATCGTCCCGCAACGCGCCAGACCATATGCCGGACGAGTTCACCCGACCGCACCGCGGAAGCCAGGTCCCCATCGAAGCGTCCGGTTTCAACACTCGACGCCCCAGCACCAAACTGGCGTAACAGGGCATCGGCTGTCTGACTGTAGATCTCCGCAGCAGCGATGGCACTGTCCGGGTCGAGATCAATGACAATTGCAACCGAGTTCGCAATACCTTCATCATCGAGCACCCCCAGCCGTTGACGAGCGGTTACACCCGGGATGAGGCTGACTTCGAAGACACGGCCAAAGCCGGAGGTCACCGGTTGTGGCAGGCCACTGTGGGTGAGCAGTGCCGCGGCCTCCGCCACCGGCACGCCAAGTGGTAGCCGCACCAGCAGCCCGGCATCACGGCGCAGTGCCCCGGCCTCAGACCCGCTGCCGGTTGGTGCCACGAAACTGCGTTCCGGGCGGCCATCAAACGCGTAGCGCCAGGTCGCCGCCACCCGCCACGACTCGGTAGACGCGGCATTGTCCGGGTCCCTCCTGCCTAGTTCCGCGTTCAGCCCGAAGCGATGTTGATGTCGCTGATATGTGTAGCCGAGTGAAAGGTTAGACAGCCGCGTGTCCAGCGCACCCGGCCCGGCCCGGTTCTGAACCAGCGTACCAAGGTTCATGCGCAGAGCATGTGCGCCCTCACTCAGGCTCAACCCTAACCTTGGGCGGAATTCGCGGCTGTCGATGCCACCGCTTACGTCCCTGAGCTGCACACCGGCCGCCAGGGACCCCCGCATGCCCAACACAGCGACCCTACGGTTCAGGTCCACATTGAATTGCGCGGTCTCACGGCCGGTACCCTTGACCTTGTCTTCGTCGTCAAGGAAAACGGCACCAAACTGTCCGCTCCACGCCTCAGACAGTTGGCGGCTCACGTTCAGCCGCAGGCTCGTGGTACGCGCATCCAGCGTGGCATTGGCATTGTCACGCTCCTCGACGAAAGCATCGACCGAACCAGAGAGCAGAGGGTCCCATGTTGCCGCAAGCGGGCCATTGAAACTGACCCCGTACACCAGTGTCTCCTCCGGATTGGGTTCTTCGAAGCCAGTCTCGTAGTGCTGAAGCCGGCCGCGCCAGCGCAAACCTGAATGGAACGCCCAGCCCGCGTGCAGTTCCTGGCTACGACGATTCGCCGCCACCGTCGCGAGTTCCGGCTGAAAATCGAGGCCGTACTCTTCGAAGCGTGCTCGCCAGGTCAGCGCGCTACCGTTATTGCCGTCCAGACTCAGGGTATATCCTGTCGCGGAGCGGTCGCGGCCACTTCCGGGGCCATCAAGGTCACGGTGGTCACCACTGAAACGAGCGACTTCAGCCTCGATGTCGATGTCCTGCTCGCCGATGCTCAAGAGTCGCTCAAAAGCGATGCTGGTCGTCTGCTGGACGAATTCTCCCGACAACACGCCAGGGTCCGAGTAGTGCACGTAATTAAGCGCCAGGCGGCCGAGCACAGGGCTGTCGAATAACCAGGCCGCGCCCGCGACCTCTCCGGGGTCATCGACGGTGTCACGCCAGCTGCTATCGGTCACCCCGGCTGTAAACATCAGGGAGTGACGCGCCTGACCCTCGGACTGCGGCTGTAATTCGAGCAGCGCGCCCTTGATGGCGTGGCGCAACGTCCGATGGGAGAAATCCGCATACTGATTGCCCAGCCGCACCCGGTACGGTAACCGGGCGGCGCCGTTTTCAAAGTCGATGGCAATGACGTTCGGTGCGAAACCGCTCCCCTGGCTGCGGTAATCAGAGTCGTCCGCCGCACCGGAGAACTGCCCTGCCCAGCGAGAGTAGCGGCTGGACTGGTACGTGAAATCGAACTGGAAGTCGTCGAAGGATTGCAAACCCGTGCTGGCAAAGGGCGATGCCGCTTCGTTCCCCGAGTTGCCATAGGCAGCAACCTGTACCTGATTGCTCCAGCGATACTCAAGCTCGCCCGACCACGCAGCAGGTGTCAGCACGGTGGACAGGACCAGAAGGAATCGGAATCGGCGCCGGCTCATCACATCACTCTTCCCACAGGGCCTCGATCAGGGGTTGCGTGACCTCCAGGACCAGTTCGACGTTGCCGTTACGACGCTGGAACCCGCTGACGGGGTCCTCATATTCCACCTGGGTGACCAGTTCGACCGACACCTCGCTGACCAGTTCCACACCATCGTCGCCAGTGCGCTCGAATTGCGCCAGAGTCTGCATGTTTTGCATCGACAACAGACGCAGCGACGCGTCCCGGGGCGCGTGCAACGCCAGCGAATCGACCAGCCTGGACTTGTCGTAGGCCCGTTCGGAGACATAGTCGCCGAAATCCGGGCCGTTCCATGCAGCCACGATAGCCATGACGCCTTCACGGACCAGTTCTTCCGGTACCGGCTGGCGCTCTACTTCCAGCGCGCCTTCCTGCTGACGCGGCGCGACCACAATCGGCTCGAATCGACGAAACTCCGACGCTGCGAGCATTGCCGGAGCAAGCGCCAACAGTAGCAAAGCTATCTTGTGAAGGTATCTGAACATGTTCCACTCGTATCGTTGTTGACGGCATCCATCGTGATTGTGCGTGGCGTCCCGGTCCCGAAGACGAGCGTCACTGAGTGGTTCGGCTGACTGAACATCACCAGACCCTGGGCTGAGAATGTCGGGAACGTACCGGAAAACTCTGCCACGCCATTGTCGGTGATGCGGACCAGCGCCTGTGACTCTGTTATCATCGTCACTTCAATGGAGCCCAGGCCGCAGTCCATGGCACTGGAGTTGAAAACGCCGGTGTAGTCGGTACTGATGAAACTGTCACAGGCGTCACCCACGCCATCCGAGTCATCATCGGTCTGATTGGTATTGGTGGTCGAAGGGCAGTTGTCGATGCCATCGCGGACGCCATCTCCATCGCTGTCGGTGTCATCCACGTCGTCGCAGACATCTCCAGTTCCATCGCCATCGATATCTGACTGATCGGCATTCGCTGTGGCCGGGCAGTTATCGACGGCATCGAGGACGCCATCTCCGTCGCTGTCCGTGTCATCCACGTCGTCGCAGACATCTCCAGTTCCATCGCCATCGATATCTGACTGATCGGCATTCGC
>JAQBUI010000049.1 GCA_027624035.1 Pseudomonadota bacterium
GGGCGTATAGGTCTTTGTCTCTCATAGGGGACTACGATAATCTGCCCACTCGATCAGGGGAAGAGCCCCAGAAAGAAGACCACCGAAAGCAGTGCGATTTCGAAGTAGTGCTGGTGGCCGAAAGTGGCGCCGGTGGCATGCAGATAGTATTCCACCGAAATGCCGCAGACTGTCGCAATGGCAGCAAACAGCATGGACATGCGACCCTGGAGCATGATCGCACCGAAGGCGACGCAGAACAGCAACAGGTAGCTGAGCCCGCTTTCAACGCCGCCGCTCGCCAGTAGTAACGCAGACAGGAAGAACAGGTCCAGGATAACCAGCGAGGCAATAGGGGTGTCGGTGACGGCCCGTGGATCATCGCGTACCAGGATGAAGAAGCTGCAGGCGACATTGGCAGCCAGGTAGACCATGGCAACCGACTGGAACAGGCCAGGCTCGAGGGCACCGACGAAGGTCTGATTCGGGACTTCCCAGAAAACAATCAACAACAAAAACGAGAGGATGACGCGATAGTAGTTATACACCCGCAGCACGAGGGCTCGTTCCTCCTGCTTCTTGAGCTGTCGGTTGCTGATCTGCTCCGCGAGGATGGCATCCTCGTCAATGGACTCGAACGGGTCCGTGTCGCGCTCCATGTAAGCAACTCCGTAAAGGTGTAAACGACGTCCGCTGTCGCACTATCGGTCGATATTAGCGTAGAGCCGGTATAAATCAACCATCACTTTGCCAACCGGTCAAATGCTGGCTTGCGTAAAACCGATCCGCTCATTAGGGTAGCGTTTTTTTACAGACCAGCGAGACGCCCATGCCTGAAGCAGACGACATTACTGAAATCCGCCACTCCGTCCGACAGTTGTGCGGGCAATATGGCGAAGACTATTGGCTTGAACTTGACCGAACCAGGGGCTACCCGACGGAATTCGTCAGGGAACTGACGGCCTCCGGTTTTCTGACGGTACTGATTCCGCAGCAGTACGGTGGCGCCGGCCTGGGGGTGTATGAGGCGTCAGTGATCATGGAGGAAGTGTGTCGGTCAGGTGCCCATGCTGGCGCCTGTCACGCTCAGATGTATGTGATGGGGTCAGTTCTGCGGCATGGTAGTGAGCAGCAAAAGCAGGCCTACCTGCCGAAGATCGCAGCAGGCGAACTGCGGCTGCAGAGTTTCGGTGTCACCGAGCCCACTACCGGCACGGACACCCTGAGTCTCAAGACGTTTGCCCGGCGTGATGGAGACGAGTATGTCATCAATGGGCAGAAGGTGTGGATCAGCCGCATAGAGCATTCTGACCTGATGGTGCTGCTCGCCAGGACCACGCCCCAGGATCAGGTGCAAAAGAAGACAGATGGCCTGTCTGCATTCATCGTTGACGTCGCGGCGGCGCAGGGGAGTGGCCTTGAAATCCGCCCCATCGAGTCGATGATCAACCACCACTCCTGTGAACTGTTCTTTGATGATTTGCGGATTCCTGCCGGGAATCTCCTGGGGGTCGAGGGCAAGGGATTCAAGGTGATTCTGGATGGCATGAATGCAGAACGCATTCTCATCGGGGCGGAGTGCGTGGGTGATGGCAGATACTTCATTGACAAGGCCAGTGCTTATGCGACCGAGCGACACGTGTTCGGCCGACCCATAGGACAGAACCAGGGCGTGCAGTTTCCGATCGCCCGCTGTTATGCCGAGGTCGATGCCGCCAGCCTCATGGTGGAACGGGCAGCTCGAATGTTCGACGCTGGCGAGCCCTGTGGGGCGGAGGCGAACATGGCCAAAATGCTGGCATCAGAGGCGTCCTGGCACGCCGGGGATGTCTGCATGCAGACCCATGGTGGCTTCGCCTTCGCGAAGGAGTACCATATTGAGCGCAAGTTCAGGGAGACGCGGCTCTACCAGATCGCGCCGATTTCCACCAACCTCATTCTGAGTTACATTGGTGAACATGTGCTTAAAATGCCCAGGTCGTTTTAGACTGTTCATAGCATCCCCTTTTCTTGCCGTGATCAGACTGGTCTGGCAAACACTGCTAATGGCTGCTGTGACATTGGGGTCGAATGGTATGGCAGGCGAAACGGATGCCAACGGCTATGGGACGGCGGAGATCATCGCGGCCGTCCGGGCCGGTACGCTCGAACCGGTTGAGCGCGGTGCTGGATGGGCCATATTCCCGGTTCAGGTGAAACACTATCCGGCGTCGGCATTCCTGGTCCAGTCGAGTGGTACTGCCATTGAACTCGGGCCTGCCATGGCGCCGCTGATGGATTCGGCCGACCTTCACCAATGGCTGCTGGCCTCGGGTATTGATAGAGCGCGCGATGCCCCGGCTGAGGTCTACCTGTACCGTTGGATCGACCAGGCCCAGGGGCCCATGATTTTCGAAGTTGGAGCGCCGGTGATCGCCGATGCTCGCCTCTCGGATGCAGTGGCTGAGAACCCCAGGGGCTATCGGATCAGCCGTCTGCCTGCACTAAAGGTAGCGAGTATCATCTACGAGGGCCCGTTTCCCCATGAGCAGGGCAGCGGCTGGCAACACATCCGGTGGGAAGAGCGGGCTCGTGAGGCGGGCCTCCGCTACACCCAGCGCCTGTATCGGGAGCTGTATCATGGTTATGACTATGACACCGGCCGGCACATCACGGAGATACAGATCGAGATCGAGTAGTGTTTCAGACCGCCATTTTCGCCCGTATCGGCTCGTGGCACTGATAGTTCTCCAGTGAAAAATCTGTCAAGACAAAGTCATCAATGCTGGTCTGGCCCCGGGACTCGACTTTGAGGACAGGCAGCGGATAGGGCTTTCTGCTCAGTTGCTGCCGTGCCTGATCCACCGCATCGAGGTAGATGTGCGCATCTCCCAGGGTGTGGATGAATTCATAGGGCTCGAGCCCGGTAATGATCGCGACCATGTGCAGCAGCAGGGAGTAGGACGCGACATTGAAAGGCACGCCGAGAAACATGTCGGCAGATCGTTGGTACATATGCAGCGAGAGCCGGCCGTCCGCCACATAAAACTGGAAAAACGTATGACAGGGTGGCAGTGCCACCTGATCCGGATTTGCCTCGGCCGGGTTCCAGGCGTTGACGATGATCCTCCTGGAGGTGGGATCATTTCTGATCAGGTCAATGGCGTTGGCCAACTGGTCGATTTCGTTTCCATCAGGGCCGCGCCAGCGACGCCACTGTACGCCGTAGACACGGCCCATATTTCCACTAGTGTTTCCACTGAGGTTTCCATCAGGGTCACTGTCACGGCCAAGACGTCTGAGATAGTCCTCGTAGTTGGCATCCCATATCCGATTGTAGGGATAGATCTTCTTCAGGTCGTTGAGGTTGTCAGACCCGGAGATGAACCACAGCAATTCGGACACCATGACCTTCCAGGCGATCCGCTTGGTGGTGACCGCCGGGAAGCCGTCTGCCATGGCATAGCGGGCCTGCATGCCGAATGAGGAGAGGGTTCCGACACCGGTCCGGTCATCCCGCACGGTGCCATGGTCAATGATGGATTGCAGTTGCCGCAGGTAAGTATCCATGGGGCTGGATCAGGCTGGCATTCGCGGTATGACGGAACCCGCGGTCAGCCACATTTTGAGTCACCGCAGTTCAGGCAGGTCATACAGCCGTCCATCATCAGCATCGCCTGGGTATTGCACTTCTTGCACAGTTGCGCCCCCGGCGGGAATTCCGGTCCATCGGCCAGCGCTTCATCATCGCTATTCCGGCGGCCTGCGCTTCCCGCGCCTTCAGCGGCAGCGCGCTTTTCTGCCAGCATGGCCTTGTGGGCATCGCTCAATTCGGCATCCTGGATCAGGCCGATCCTGCGCATATGGGTTTCGAGCACATCACCGATTTCCGCCACCATGGATGGCATGAATCGACCACCCTTTTTGAAGTAGCCGCCCTGGGGATCGAACACCTGCTTGAGTTCTTCAACCAGAAAGGTGGCATCACCACCCTTCCTGAACACGGCGCTGATGACGCGGGTCAGGGCCAGAATCCACTGGAACTGATCCATATTCTTGGAGTTGATGAAGATCTCAAAGGGGAATTCCTGTTCGTGCTCGTTGCCCTCGTTGAGTACGATGTTGTTGATTGTGATGTACATGGCATGGTCAGACAGCGGCGTTTTGATCTTGTAGGTATAACCCTTGAGTTCCTCAGGACGCAGGATCTCCTCATGCATGGTTTCCTTGACCGGCCCGGTGTCTTCCTGAGGCGCGGCGGGTTCTGCCGGTTTCTTGATCCCAAAGGCAACGATGTTCTTTTCAATCTTGATGGCCATGGCGCTTCAGTGCTCCCTGTTCGACAATGGATGATGGCTGCGTCCCTCAGAACTTCCCATAGTAGCCTTCCTTGATGGCATCAAAGAGATTGGCGGCCGTGTGTAACTCGCCGTCATATTCGATTTCCTCGTTGCCCTTCGCTTCGACCACCTGGCCATCTTCCAGCGTAAACTGATAGATGGTGTTCTCAAGGTCTGCTTCCTTGACCAGTACGCCCTGAAACGCTTCCGGGTTGAATCGGAACGTGGTGCATCCTTTCAGGCCCTTCTCGTAGGCATACAGGTAAATGTCCTTGAAGTCCTCGAACGGGTAGTTGGTCGGCACATTGGCTGTCTTGGATATGGATGAGTCGATCCACTTCTGCGCGGCGGCCTGGATATCAACATGCTGGATAGGCGTGATGTCGTCCGCGGTGACGAAATAATCCGGTAGTTTCTCCTCTGCGGCCTCTGAGTACGGCTGGGCCTTTTCATTGACCATCGCCCGATAGGCCAAAAGCTCGAAGGAGAACACGTCGAGCTTCTCTTTGGACTTTTTCCCTTCCCGGATCACGTTGCGGGAATAGTGGTGGGCAAAACTGGGTTCGATACCATTGCTGGCATTGTTGGCCAGTGACAGGCTGATCGTTCCGGTCGGCGCAATTGAACTGTGGTGGGTAAATCTGGCCCCGACTTTCTCCAGTTCCTCGACCAGCGCCGGGTCCTCTGCCGCGATGCGTTGCATATAGCGTGAGTATTTGGCATGCAGCACTTTACCCTTCACGTGATCACCGACCTTGTATCCGTCAGCCACCATTTCCGGGCGGCGACGCAGCATCTCGCCCGTGACTTCAAAGTTTTCTTCCATGATGGCAGCAGGGCCCTTCTCCCGGGCGAGCTCCAGCCCGGTCTGCCAGCCTACCATGGCGAGCTCTTTGGTGACCTGGTCGGTGAATGCCACGGATTTCTCATCGCCGTAGCTCATGCCGAGCATCGTGATGGTGGAGCCCAGGCCGAGATAGCCCATGCCATGGCGGCGCTTTCGGGTAATTTCTTCGCGCTGTTGTGGCAGTGGCAGGCCGTTGATCTCGACCACGTTGTCCAGCATACGGGTGAAGATGGCGACCGCCCGGCGGAAGTCCTCCCAGTTGAAGGTGGCGTCTCCTGAGAACGGTTTCTGCACGAATCGACAAAGATTGATGGAGCCGAGCAGACAGCTTCCATAGGGTGGCAGTGGTTGCTCGCCGCAGGGATTGGTAGCCCGGATGTTCTCGCAGAACCAGTTGTTGTTCATCTCATTGACCTCGTCGATCAGGATGAAACCTGGTTCGGCGAAGTCATAGGTCGAGGTCATGATCATGTCCCACAGGCGTCGTGCCTTTACGGTTTTGCTGATGCGGCAGGCGACGAGCCCCTCGTCGTTCTTCACATAGCGGTCCTTGACCGGGAAGTCCCGCCATACGACCAGGGCCGGATCATTGAGATCGAGGTCTTCACCCTCCATCTCGGCTTCGGTAATGGGAAAACTGAGCGGCCAGTTCTCATCGCTTTTGACGGCTTCGATGAATTCCCTGGTCACGAGCAGCGACAGATTGAACTGCCGCAGCCGTCCGTCCTCGCGTTTGGCGCGGATATATTCGGTCACATCGGGATGGCCAACGTCGAACGTGGCCATCTGGGCCCCCCGCCTGCCCCCGGCCGAAGACACGGTGAAACAGGTCTTGTCATAGATGTCCATGAAAGACAGCGGGCCTGAAGTGTACGCTCCTGCACCGGACACATAGGCCCCCTTGGGGCGCAGGGTTGAAAATTCATAGCCGATTCCACACCCCGCCTTCAGCGTAAGGCCAGCTTCGACGTTCTTGTGCAGAATGTCATCCATGGAGTCGTGGATGGTCCCGGACACGGTGCAGTTGATCGTGGAGGTGGCCGGCTTGTGTTCCTGAGCGCCAGCGTTGGAGATGATGCGTCCGGCGGGGATCACGCCCTGTCGAAGTGCCCACAGAAACTGCTCGTACCATTGCTCACGTTTGCCCTTGCTTTCGACCTCGGACAGGGCCAGGGCGACTCGTTTGTAGGTGTCGTCCATGCTCTTGTCGATGGCCTCGCCCTTTTTCGTCTTGAGGCAATACTTGTTCTCCCAGATATCAAGGGAAGTTTCCTGAAACTTGATCTCGTTTACGTTTGCGGGGATGGCCTTCAAGTCGGGTTTCTGGGCGGATAAATCCATGCTGCTCCTGTGCTGTCTGCCTGAATGGGTTGGGATGCCGTCTGGACGGGAACGGGTCAAAATGGCTACATATTGTGCCCAATTGAACAGGCCAGCACAAGATATGGAGGTTTTAAAAAGGCGCCGAAAAAGTGAGAACTAATGGAAATAGGGTCAGGTCTTGAATTTGCGGATCATCAACCGGGGAAAACGTTAGCGGTGCGCAGGCGATCTTCAATCACGAGGAGCTTGTTGCGGACGTCAGGCTTCTGCAGCCGCTTGTCGTCTTTGCAGAAACGGACGCCATGGCAGCACTGGCCGTTATCCAGCTCTCGCTGGGCCATGACTTCACCCCTGATCTCGTCGAGCTCAATGTCGTAGATCTGCAGGTCGAGCACAACCCGCTCGCCGATTTGAAAGGTTTGATCGCAGGCAAACTGAAGTCCGTCGCGGGAGAAGTTCAGGCACTCGGCCGTGGGGTTGATGCGCAGAATCCCCCGGATCCCCGGGCGGGCCACACTGAGCGTGAGCTGGTCATTGTCGTAGCGTGTGTACCTGCGCCGATCATCATCCATCGCCTGATGCCCGTAAGTTGACTGCTCCCGATTCGACCATGAAAAACGAGACTGTGCAACCGTCCAGGTGCAAGTCACCACATCCGCATCGAAACCGTTTGATTCACGATAGAATGCCCGTGAGCTAATCGTTGAGTAACTGTGATGAGTGAAGTCAATCTTGATGCGTTCTGGATGCCCTATACGGCCAATCGGGAATTCAAGGCGAAGCCGCGCATGATTGTGGGCGCCGAGGGGGCCTACTATGTGACCTCGGATCAGCGCCGGGTGTTCGATGGGCTGTCCGGGCTCTGGACGACCGGCGCCGGCCACAACCGGCCGGAAATCGCCGATGCTGTGGCAAGGCAGCTGCGCACGCTGGATTACGCGCCCGCGTTTCAGTTCGGACACCCGCTCGCCTTCGAGCTCGCAGAACGGGTCGTTTCCCTCGCACCCGAGGGTCTGGATCACGCCTTCTTCGTCAACTCAGGGTCCGAATGCACCGATACCGCGACCAAGATCGCCCGCGCCTACTGGCGAGTGTCCGGGCAATCTTCGAAGACCAAGATCATCGGGCGGGCAAAGGGCTATCACGGCGCGAGTTGGGGGGCGATCAGTTTTGGCGGGATTCCCGGTAATCGAAAGCTGTGGGGGCAGGGCGTTGATTCGGACCATCTGGGGCACACCCTCATTGCTGGGAATGAATTCACCCGGGGGCAACCCCAGTTCGGCGAGGAACTGGCAGATGAACTCGAGCAGGTGATCGGTCTGCACGATGCAAGCAATGTGGCGGCTGTGATCGTGGAACCGATTTCAGGTTCCGCCGGGGTGATTGTGCCACCGGTGGGTTATCTGAAGCGCCTTCGTGAGATCTGTGACCGACATCAGGTGTTACTGATCTTCGATGAAGTGATCACTGCTTTTGGCCGCATCGGCAACTGGTTTGCGGCGTCGGAATTTGGTGTCACGCCGGATCTGTTGAACGTCGCGAAACAACTCACCAATGGGGCGATTCCCCTTGGCGCGGTCCTGGTCACGGGCGAGATCTATGACGCCTTCATGGCTGCTGGAGGTCCGGAGTATGCGATTGAACTGCCTCACGGGTACACCTATTCCGGGCACCCGGTCGCCTGCGCCGCCGCGATGGCATCTCTGGATATTCTGGAACAGGAGGGCCTGATCGATCGGGTCCGGGAGATGACGCCCGGGTTTGAGTCCAGGATTCACGAGCTCAAGGGTGCGCCTCACGTCACCGACATTCGCAATTTCGGGTTTGCCGCGGGGCTGACGCTTGCCCCCTATCCTGAAGAGCCACTGCGGCGGCCCTTCGAGGTGGCCATGCACTGCTGGCGAAACGGTTACTACGTGCGCTATGGCGGGGATACGATTCAGCTGGGACTGCCGTTCATCACCGAAGAAGCCGAGATAGACGCACTGGTGAATGCCATCGGCGAGGCACTGACCGAGAACTGAGGGCATCAAAAGGTCAGTAGACGCCACCTAACTTCGTATGGTCCCAGGAGACGATGCGTTCGGGCACAAAACACATCCCGATACGCTTGGCGGCAGACTTCTGCATGCCCATCCTGACCTTTTCCGCGTCCGATTCGGCGATGGCTGGATCGGTGTCGCCGCGCCGTACCGAGATCTGAAACATGATGTCTCTGGTCTGGTCCTCGTCGTCGAGCAATTGTACCGTCGAGTAGATCACCACGCCCCGCAGGGCCTGATAGTCATCACCGGATTCGACCATGAGCGAGGCCCGGGGGTCGCGCCGCAGATTGTTGACTTTCTGGCTCTTGCGAAACGTGGTCATGAAGATGTGATTGTCATCATTGATCGCAAACCACATGGGCATCGGATGGGGATAGCCGTCGCGGCCGTTGGATACCAGGGTCATGGTACGTGCCGAACGCAGGTAAGCGCTGATTTCCTGTTCGTTCATGGTGATCTGTTGGCGTCGTGACATGAAAATCTCCTTGTTTGAGTTGTCCTGGCTTCCTGGTCAGGGCTCTCGCAGTAAATTGACGGGTGAAAACTGATCCGTCAGGGGCCGCGCATCGTCGCGCCAGTCCCTGGCGGTCGTGAGGTGTGGCATGAACGAATTCAGTTGGATGCCGTGGCTCTCCAGCCGCGCCGTCAGCTGCTTGCTTCGATCAAACATCAGCTGCCGGTCGGGCAGGGCACCGTTGGCGGCGATGATGACGCGATTGCCCGTAATGGGTAGTTTGAAATTGATGAATTCGCCAAATACCTGCGCGTAGGTCACTGATTCATGATCGTACAGGGCGCTGGTAGAAAAGGTGTTTGCGACCAGCGTACCGGGCGGGGTCAGCAGCGCCCTGGTTTCATTCAGAAACTCCACGGTCATCAGATGTTCCGGAATGTAGTCCCCGGTGAAGGCATCGAGGATGATGAGATCGTAGCGCGGCGCTTTTCGTGCCGCCCGCTTGATGAACACCCGGGCATCGCCTGCATGCACCGTCATGTTGTCTGTCTCGCGGAAGTCAAAAAATGCCTTTGCCACCGCGATGACCGCCGGGTCGATCTCGACCACATCGATGTGTGCCTCCGGGTACAGCCCGGCGAGCACCGTGGGGATCGTACCTCCGCCGAGGCCGATGACCAGCATCTGCTTCGGGGCGGGCGTGAGCAGCAGGCCAGCAAACGTCATTCGAGCATAGGGGAAAACCACTTTCTCCGGTTGGTCGATGTCCATACAGGTCTGGTTCTTGTCGCCCAGCTTGACGGCAAATACCAGGCAGCGTTGTCCGTTGCCCTCCTTGACCACGATGTTTCGATACAGGGATTTCTCCCGGTGGATGATGCGGTCAGCGGCCGCGCCGGTGGTGACGGCCAGCATCAAAATGCCGACCAGCCAGCCGGCCAGCCCGATTCGTCTATGCTTCATGGAGCCCAGGGTCTGGCGTTTATCCGGTATATTCATCGTTGTAGGCGTGGTGTTTTTTGGCGAGCAGGATCGAAATGGTGCCGCCCAGTATCAGCGAGGCGACCATCGCCCAGAGGATTTGATTGACCTCGAAGTACAGGACCAGATAAAAGGAAGTCGCCAGCGTCCCGAGCGCACTCCCCAGCGTGGAAACAAAATACAGCAACCCGGCGACCTGTCCGCTGTGATGGGTGTTGACCACCAGCAAACGCACCGAGTAAGGCGCGATCATTCCAAGCACGACCGTAGGCAGCAGAAACAGCAGGGCGGACGCCACCAGTGAACCGTACCTCGGGTCCATGATGGCCAGAAACACGAAGTCCATCATCTGATCACCAAACAGCACCGTCGGAATGAGCACCAGCGCGGCCACCAGAAAGAACGCGCCATACACCCTGAGGTTGGGACGCACCAGGGACAACCGGCCACCGATCAGGTAGCCGATGGCAAGTGACACCATGAAGACGGTAATGATCGAACCCCAGACGTAGATGCTGCTGCCGAAATAAGGCGACAGGATGCGGCCACCCAGCAGTTCCACACTCATGATGGTAAAGCCCGACAGGAAGGCCAGGCAGAAGACAAGCAGGTTAATGGTTGAATCGAACAATGGACTCGTTACAAATGACCAGCGGCCGGGTTCGAGGAGTATACATGAGAGCGGGCCGTGAAAGGACAAGCCGGGCCGCTTGTGAGACAATGCCGCGCGATTGGTTCCGAAAAACAGATAAGGCAATATCCAGGATTCCGGCTGTATTTGCCGGTTGTGCTGTAGCGGACAACAACTTGAAATCCCTAACCAGACTATTCCCGATCGTTGGCCCATACAAGTGGGGCATCTATAGCGGCTTCGCGACGTTCTTTGTGGCGCGCTTTTTCGAGGTCGGCAGTTATTTTGCGGTCTCCATGGGCATCGACCGGATCAATGTCATGATCAATGACGATGCCAAACCGATAGATTACTCCCTGACGCAGATCGCGCTGCTCATTGTGGGCTGCGTGCTCATGCGCTTCGTCTTTGTGGTGCATGCCCGACGGGCCATTCGTCGGGCCGGGATTCATGTTTCTTTCGATCTGCGCCAGAAACTCTATGCCACGGTGCAGCGTCAGGGCAGCGATTTCTTCAGCCGGATTGGCGTCGGAGACATCATGACCCGTGCGATCCAGGACATCTCATTGATCATGCGTCTCGTATCTCACGGGCTGATTCAGGTGGTGATCATGATCTATGCCCCGATTTTCGGGTTGGGTGCCATGCTGTTCAAGTCGCCGATGCTGACATTGCTGATATTGCCGTTGCTGCCGGTACTGTTCATCTATGCTTACAACATGGCGGGTGCCATGGCGCGGACTTCGCTCGCGGTGCAGCAGAACCTCTCTGCACTATCCCAACACACCCAGGAGAATCTCTCGGGTATTCGTACCATTCAGGCCCAGGCCCAGGAGGACAATGAAATCGCCCGCTTCCTGGTGACCAACAATGCGTACGCGGATGCGTTCTATGATCAGGCCCGCATCTCATCCCTGATGGGCGCCTGGACGCCGTTTTTTGCCTCCTGTGCCCAGCTCGTCATCCTGGTTTATGGCGGCTATCTGGTACTCGAGAATCAGATCTCTGTGGGTGATCTGGTGTTCTTCTTCGCCTGTCTGAACATGCTGCTGCAGCCGATCCGGATGGCCGGGTTTTTCATCACCACGGTGCAGCGCGCCGTGGTGGCGACAGACCGGCTGTTTGAGATCTTTGATGCGGAGCCTGAAATCATCGACAACCCGAAGCCGGAGGTGCCCGCGCTGATTCGGGGTGAGTTCGAGTTGCGCCACCTCAACTTTACCTATCCGCGCAGCCATCGGGCCGCGCTGACTGACATCAATCTGCACATCAGGGCAGGCGAGTCGGTGGCCATTGTCGGCCGGGTGGGGTCGGGAAAATCAACGCTGCTCAAGCAGTTCACCAGAATGGTGGACACCCAGGCGGGACAGTTATTCCTGGATGGGCACGATATCCGGGATTACCCCCTCGCGCAGCTTCGGTCACAGATCGCCCAGGTGCTGCAGGACCCGTTTCTGTTTGGTGAACCCCTGTACCACAACATCAGCTATGACGACCCCGGCCGTGCACTGGACCGGATCTGGGACTCCGCCGACGCGGCGGCCCTGCGCGAGACCATTACCGAATTCCCCGCCCAGATGGAAACGGTCGTGGGCGAGCGGGGCGTGACGCTGTCCGGTGGCCAGAAGCAACGAACCACACTGGCCCGGGGCCTGATCCGCAACGCCCCGGTGCTGATTCTCGATGACTGCTTCAGCAGCGTGGACACCGAGACCGAGGAGCACATTCTGGGGCGCCTGAAGGCGCTGCGCGCCAATATGACCACGATTCTGGTGTCCCATCGGGTATCCACCCTGCGCCATGCCGATCGCATCATCGTGCTTGATGATGGCCGTATCGTCGAGATCGGGACCCACGAGGAACTGATGCGCAAGGACGGCATCTACGCCGAACTCGAACGGGTGCAGACCCAGGGCGGGGCCAGCCATTCTTCCAAAGGAGTGGCCGAACTCGATGACTGAGCCAGCGAACAAACGGCCACGCCGGGACCACGCCATGTTTGACGCGGACCTGTCCGGGGGGGTACTGAACCTGCACCTGTTTGGCCGGCTGATGAAGTGGCTGGTGCCCTACCGGGTGACGCTGGCGATTTCCTGTGTGCTGATTCTGATCGCGAGTTATCTGGCGGTGATCATGGAGATTCTGATCAGCCGGGTGCTGGTGGACTACATCATCGTCGGTGATACCGAAGGCAACATGCCGGACCTGCACATGATCGCCCTGACCCGCTGGGTGGAGGCACAGCTCGGGGTTGAGCCCATATTTGCTGCGGGCATCCTGTTCTTTCTGATCATGGTGGCCTTTGCCATCATCGGCCATCTGCACCGGATGACATTGATCGGCTCGATCGTCAAAGGCCTGCGGGACCTGCGTCAGGACCTTTTTGCCCACATGGAGACGAGGCCCATGTCGTTTTACGACAAGGTGGCTGTGGGGCGCATCATGACCCGGGTCACCAACGATGTGGAATCGCTGTACGAAATGTTGCGTGGCATGGGTTCTCTGGTCGGGGAATTCGTGCCCTTTTTTGTGGCGCTGACGATCATGCTGTCTACCAGCGTCAAGCTGACGCTGATCCTGCTGGCGCTGGTGCCGGTGGTCGGCGTCGCGACCTATTTCTTTCGCGAGGCTTCCCGGGAGGTATTCCGGCTGGTGCGCAACAGCGTGTCTGCCCTGAATCAGAATTTGCAGGAGAACCTGGCAGGTATGCAGGTGGTGCAACTCAGCCTGCGGGAAGAGCGTAACCTCGATACCTATACCGAGATCAACAAGAACAACCGACGTTACGAATTCCGCTCCATCAATCTGAACACCATCTATGGCGCTTTCAATGATTCCCTCGCATCCGTGGGCCTGGGGGTGATCATCTGGTATGGCGGCGGCCAGGTGGTTCAGGACGAGATGACCCTCGGCGGCGTGATCCTGTTTACGCGCTTCATGGGGATGCTGTTTACGCCGGTGGTGACCCTGGGTGAGCAGATGAACATCCTGTTTCGCGCCATGGCGAGCGGTGAGCGGATCTTTCAGGCACTGGACTGGGAAGAGCAGATTCACGAGCCCGAGAACCCCGTGGAGTTGCCCAGGCGCCTGCGCGGCAAGGTCGAGTTCCGGCATGTGAACTTCGGCTACTCGCCGGACGTGCCTATCCTGAAGGATGTCTCGGTGGTGGTAGAGCCGGGCGAAAAGCTGGCCATCGTGGGGCCCACCGGGTCCGGCAAGAGCACCATGATCCGACTGTTGGGCCGCTGCTATGACTTCAACCGGGGCATGATATTCCTGGATGATATTGATCTGAACGATTTACGGGCCAGGGACATTCGTCGCCGCATCGGCGTCGTACTGCAGGACTTTCATATCTTCTCCGGCACCATCCTCGATAACATCATTCTCGGTAATCCGAACATCAGTCGGGAGCGGGCCATCGAGGCCTCAAAGACCGTCAACGCCCACCTCTTTGTCTCATCGTTGCCACAGGGCTATGACACGCCGCTGGTTGAACGGGGCAACAATCTTTCCCAGGGGCAGCGCCAGTTACTGGCCTTCGCAAGGGTCCTCGCGGCTGACCCGGAGATCCTGATTCTGGATGAGGCAACGGCCAGCATCGATACCGAGACCGAGCTTCTGATCCAGGATGGGCTGCGCAGCCTGATGGATGGAAGAACCTCGATTTTGATTGCGCACCGACTGCAGACGATTGCCGAGGCCAACAAGGTACTTGTGTTGCATCATGGTGTGGTCCGGGAATATGGCACCCATGAAGAATTGCTGGCGGCGCGGGGGATCTACTACACCCTTCATGAACTGCAGTTTCAGGATGTCAGCCTGGACGAGCAGGGTAACCGGGTGGATGAAGACGGCCACATCATCAGCACCACCCTGGACGATTCACCCCCTGCCTGAATCGGCCCAGCCGAGCCAGCGTTGATCCACTACAAAACCCCGAGAGATCTCCATGCCGTTTTCATCCAGTACCGCGAGGTGGGTGGCGGGCTCCCGGCCCTGGGTGAGATAGACCTGCATTTGTGTCAGAGAAAGCCCGTCTTCGGCTGAACCCCGAAGCGGAGCCAGCCAGTGTCGTTTTTCCAGATGCAGATAGCGTGCCCGGGGATCCATGGCGTCTGCGAAGGTGTCCGCAAAGGCGTCGGCCTCCAGCCACCAGCCGCGCAGATGATTCGGATTGACGAAAGGGGGCGAGGTCGGCGTGCCTGCCCTGTAGGCCTCGAAGGGATAGAACAGGCGACCCTTGATGAAACAAAGACTGCTGGCCACCACAAGCCCACGCTGCGCCAATACCTGGCTTGCTGCCGGCTGGCGGGACAGGCACAGCTGGTGGCTGACCAGACGTTGATATTTGATGTCCAGACGGTCCGATGTGTTGGGGCCGAACCAGTTAGCCGGGTCCCGTGTGTCGCCGGTTCCAAGATAGAACTTGACTGCGGCTTCCCAGTGCTGAACCAATCCTGCCTCGCCGATCAGCAGATCGAATTCGCCGATGGTGCGGCCCCCGTGGTTCACCGGCAGGTTGGCATCGATGAGTTCATATCGCCGCTGGCTGGTGAGCCAGAATTGCAGCAGCTGTTCAAAGTACTGTCCCAGCCGGAAGTGGTGATGTGACGGCGGGCGTGGCGGACTCATTGCGGCACTGGCGCCCGGGGCCGAACGCTTGAACTCCCTGGCCAGGTCCGTGAAATAGTCATCATCGGGCCAGAGGTAGTCCTGGGCACCGGATGTGATGAGTCCCGGGCTTGAAAGGCACCACTCAAGATCCTGAATTGCCCGCCGGGCTTCGTCCTCCATGGGTCGATTATAGCCGTGAAGTAGTATCATGGGGCCACATCCTGCCTGGCGGTCACTGATGAGTTTCAGAGCGTCGCTGTTTTGCTTTCTGCTGCGCCACCTGGTCAAGCACCAGTTTGATGGTATCCCTGATGACGTCCCGGCATTCCGGGCGCGAATGAATGGCGCCGCACGCCTTGCGCCGCGACCACCGGATGAGGTCAGTACCGAAGCGGTGCAGCTCGCAGATGTGCCCGGTGAATGGGTTCAATACGGTCCCGAGGGCCATCATGTACTGCTGTACCTGCACGGCGGGGGCTATGTCTTCGGTAATTTTGACAGCCACCGGGATATCGCCTGGCGGCTGTCGAAAGCAACCGGTGCCCGGGTGTTGCTGGTGGATTACCGGCTTGCGCCGGAACATCCGTTTCCGGCCGCACTGGAGGATGCGACAGCCTGCTTCGGATGGTTGCTGGACCATGAGGTGCCTGCGAGCAGCATTGCCCTTGCGGGTGACTCCGCTGGCGGGGGACTTGCGGTGGCGACCATGGTCAACCTTCGTAACCTGGGCCTGGCGCTGCCGAACTGCGCCATTCTCCTGTCGCCGTGGGCGGACCTGTCCGGCAGCGGCGAGAGCATGCAGGCCAATGCCCGGCTGGACCCAATGTTCTCCCCGGCCGCAGTGAGCGCCATGGCAACCCTGTATCTTGGTAACCGGGACCGAAAGGCGCCCCTTGCCTCGCCGGTGTTTGCTGACCTGTCCGGGCTGCCACCGATGATGGTTCAGGTGGGCAGCACAGAGATTCTGCTGAGCGATGCCGAACGGCTGGTTGCCAGGGCGCAGGCGGCTGGTGGGCAGGCTATCCTGGACGTCTGGCCGGACATGCCCCATGCCTTTCAGATCTATGGTGGGCGCATTCCCGAGAGCCTTGAGGCCATCGAAAGACTGTCGACATTTGTGATGGGGCATCTCGACCCCGCCCGGGAGGCAGGCTGATATGGAGACGACCCCCATTGCCCGGGAACTCATTCTCATCGGAGGGGGCCACAGTCATGTGATCCTGCTGCGCCGCCTGGGTATGAAGCCGGTTCCCGGGTTGCAGGTGACCCTGATCAGCCCCGACACGAGAACGCCCTATTCGGGCATGCTCCCCGGGATGGTGGCGGGGCACTACACCGAGGATGAGATTCACATTGACCTGCTGCCCCTGGTCCGGTTTGCCGGCGCCCGGTTCATTCAGGCGAGGGTGCTGTCCGTGGACCCGGAGGCGCGAACGGTGCGCTGCGCCGGACGCCCGGATTTGCGCTATGACATCGTGTCCATAGACATCGGCATTACCCCCGCGCTGGACGTACCGGGCGCAGGCGGCCGCGTCATTGCCGTCAAACCCATCGACGAGCTATTGGAGAAATGGCAGGGATTTGTCCAGCGAGTCAGTCAGGGCAGGGTATCCACGGTGGGTTTTGTCGGGGCCGGTGCCGGCGGCGTTGAACTGGCCCTGGCGGTGCACCACCGGGTGTCGAAGATGGGCGCGGGTCCCATCGGTTGGCATCTTGTCAGTGATGGCGATGATATTCTGCCGGGGTATCCGGGCCGCGTTCGTGAGCGCTTCAGAGCCATCTGCGCCGCCCGCGGAATCGAGGTTCACAATGGTTTCCGGGTGGCATCGGTGGCCGATGGCCGCCTGGTCTCGGAAACGGGGGCGCAGATTGCCGTTGATGAGACGTTCTGGGTGACGAGCGCAGCCCCTCAACCCTGGCTGCGGGATACCGGACTCCGGCTGGACGACCAGGGCTATATTGCGGTCGGGCCCACCTTGCAGTCGGTCAGTCATCCGCACGTCTTTGCGGTCGGCGACACCGCCAGCATGGTAGACGATCCAAGACCGAAGGCCGGCGTCTATGCCGTCCGCCAGGGCCCGCCGCTGGACCGCAACATCCGGCGCCTGCTGCAGGACCTGCCACCGCGGCCGTTTCACCCGCAACAGGAATTCCTGTCGCTGGTTTCGACCGGAGACAGGAGCGCGGTGGCATCCCGCAACGGTCGCAGCCTCTCCGGGCCCTGGGTGTGGCGCTGGAAGGACTGGATAGACAGGCGCTTCATGGCGCGCTTCAGCGATCTTCCGACGATGCGGGCCCCGGCCCGGAAAGGACTGGCCGCAGAGTTCGATGAGCAGATGCAGTGCGGTGGCTGCGGCTCGAAGGTGAGCGCGGAGCTGCTGGCCCAGGTGCTGGATGAATTCGGCCCGCCCAGCCGTGATGATGCCGCCGAATTCCGGGTGCCACCGGGTCGGATCATGTTGCACACGGTGGATTACTTCCGAAATTTTGTATCGGACCCCTATGTATTCGCACGGATCGGCGTGACCCACGCGTTATCTGACATTTATGCCATGGGGGGTGATGCCGCGACGGCACTCGCCATCATTACGGTCCCTTACGGCAAGCCACCAGTCACCCAATCGCTGCTGCGCCAACTGATCGCAGGCACGCGGGACCAGCTGGCTGAAGACGGTGTGCAACTGGTCGGCGGGCACACCTCTGAGGGCGTTGAGCTGGCGATCGGTTTTGCCGTGAACGGCATCGTGGAGGAAGCGCGCATCATTCGTAAGGCCGGGATGGCGCCCGGACAGGCACTGATCCTGACCAAGGCGCTCGGGACCGGGGCGCTGTTTGCGGCCGACATGCAGCATCGTGCACGGGGCCGCTGGATTGCCCGGGCCGAGGAGATGATGCAGCGGTCCAACCGGGAAGCCATGGACATTCTCAAACACCACCATGTGCTGGCCGCGACAGACGTCACCGGTTTCGGTCTGGCCGGACACCTGCAGGAGATGATCGACGCCTCGGGTTGCGGCGCCGAGATTGATCTGGACACCCTGCCGGTCCTGGAAGGGGCCGGTGCAGTGATCAACCAGATGCGGATTACGAGCACCCTGCATGAAAGCAATCGGAGCGCGGCAGCCGGTGTTGAACCAGTCCCTCACCCGGCGTTTGAACTCCTGTTCGACCCGCAGACGGCAGGCGGCCTGCTGGCGGCAGTGCCGGCATCCCAGGTGGACCTGTGCGTGGCTGCCCTGCGGGCGGCTGGCTATGCTGATGCCTGCCGGATCGGCGAGGTGATTGCCTCGCCGATGCTTACATTACGGCATCAGGCCTGATTGGCGAGCGAACTTTCGGAGGATGGCCCGGTGCCGGTGATCTCCTGCTCGCACAGCGCATCATAGGTCGCAGCGTCCATCCCCAGCAGTTCGCTGAAGACCTCCTGGGAATGCTGGCCCTGCAGCGGTGCATGGCGAATCGATACGGCCGAACGGGAGAAATGGGCGGGCAGAGTGGATTGCCAGACTGGGCCGGTTTCAGGGTGTTCGATTCGTCGCAGATGCCCGGTGTCCTTGAGGTCGTCATCCTCCACGATTTCGTCCGGCCGCAAAACGGCGGCCGCCGGGACCTTCTGCCCGCGCAGTGCGAACTCAAGGTCAAATTTGCCGCGCCCGACGGTCGCGGCGGCGATTTGCCGGCTGAGTTCTGCCTCGCCCGCCTTGCGTTCACTGGCAGTTGCCCAGGCCAGGGCGTCGAGCCCGAGCACGGCTGCGACCGCTTGCCATTGCTGGTCATTTTCGGCACTGATCGCGATCCACTCATCTTCACCGGCAGCAGGAAAGATGCCGTGGGGGGCGTGGCGGGGGTGGGTATTGCCCTGCGGCCCGCGCACCGAGCCATTGATGGCGTATTCCAGCCAGGCATCACCGATAAATGTGAAATTGGCCTCCTGCATGGACAGATCAATGTACTGACCCTCGCCGGTTCGGTCCCGATGCAGCAGCGCCAGCGCGATGGCACAGAAGCCGCAGAGCCCGGCGACCGGGTCCGGGTACATCTGCCCGGAATTCATGGGATGTTCGCCGTCATAGCCCAGCAGCGCCGACATGCCCGACGAGGGCTCTATGGTGCCACCGATGCCGGGCACGTGGGACCAGGGGCCCACCGCGCCGTACGCGGACAGGCTTGCCATGACCAGGTCCGGGCGGATGCCGGTCAGCGTGTCGTAGTCTATTCCCAGATTTCCCATCACCCTGGGAGAGAAATTCTCGGCCACGAAGTCGGCGTGCTGCACCAGGTCCCTGAACAGCGCAACGCCCGCGGGCTTTGAGAGGTCCACCGTGATGCAGCGCTTGTTCAGGTTAACGGAGTTATACAGGGGACTGCAGTTCCACGAGTGCCGGGCCGTGGGCACATCCTGCAGATGCTTCGGGATGGGGTTCTGGTACGTGCCGCGCCAGCTGTCGAGCCGGCCGCGGGTTTCCAGCTGGATGACATCCGCGCCCAGCATGGCGAGCAGTTCTGTGGCATAGGTGCCTGCCCAGGCCTGAGTCAGTACCAGGCCACGAAACCCTTTCAGGGGCCCGGCGCCATGGCCACCAGCGCGAACGGGTTTGACCCCAATGCGCTCCGCCAGGGTGCCGGAGCCGGCAAAAGCGTCTGCCGATGAGGGCCGGGTCACAGGTGGTCGCCACGGGGTCTTGCCCATGTTCGCGAACGGGCCCGGATAGCGGGTGCCATCATCCGCCGACTTGAAGAAGCCACGGGCCTTGAACTGGGGGTTGTCGCCCAGCTCGTCCAGAGTCAGGGCCGGGCCCGCTATCACGCGCTCCTTGCCCAGTGCGTCAAACAGGTCCATGCGGGTCCAGTTGGCCATCGCCGCACCGACCCGGTCGACAAAGCGCTCTTTGAATTTGTGGCGCAGCCCCGACTGGGCGAGGTCCTTGTCCGCGGCAAGGTCAGGCAGCCCCAGCACTTGCATGGCCTTGATCCAGAATGCGGGCCGGGAAATGGTCAGCGCAAACCAGCCGTCTTTGACGGGCACGGGCCCCTCGTTGACATCGATGGCCGGTTTGCGGGACCAGATGAGCCCGGAATACTGATATCGCAGTGGCGCCGGGGCAGAGGTGGAGACCAGCACTTCGCGCTCAGAGATATCGATGATCTGGCCCGCTTCCCCGGATTCCAGTTGCCCGGTGAGCGCCGCGATGATGGTGCCGAACGCCAGGGTTCCACTCTGGTATGAAGCCTGATAGCCGCTGCACTTCAGGGGTTCGCGGCCCATCAGGCCGTTATACCAGGCCCAGCCAGAAGAGGCACAGGCAGTCAGATCATTGCCCGGCAGCGATGCCAGGTCGCTCGCCAGCCCGTAGGGGGTCAGGGCACAGACCAGCGCGTTGGGGTTGCGAGCCGACAGGACCTGCGGCGAGAGCTCGCCCTCGACGGCACTGGTGATGATGACGTCCGCCTGCAGAACATAGTCGTCCGTACGCTGCGGGTTCCCTGTTTGCTTGCTGACCAGGAAGTAGCGGGCAGGTATGCTGTTACCGTCTGCGTCAAAGGGGCCATCGTCGCGAAGTGGATGAGGCTGGCCTTCGACACTGATGACCTCGGCGCCATAATCTGCCAGCAGCCTGGAGCACCAGGCGGTGCTGGTTCGAAGACCGAGGTCCAGTACCCGAAGGTCTGAGAGTGTAGCGTCAGGCTGGCTCATGGCCCGAATATAAACAAACCCCTCGCTGGTCGCTACTGTCGCTACTGTCGCTGTGTTCATTTAGCGTTCAGCTACCAGTTGGTAGATTGTTGGTTGTACGTTTTTTGTTGCACTCTTGTTACACGTCAACTGTTACACGTCAACTGTTACACGTCAACTTTTACACGTCAACGAAGGGAGAGACTGTTGAAAGCACTGAGACTGATTCCAATTGTTGGCCTGACGATCCTGGCAGGTTGCGCCAATGACCCCATTGTGGACAAAAGAGGCGTGAGTGAAGCCAAGTATCAGAAGGACCTTGCTGAATGTCGTTCCTATGCCGCCCAGGCAAATACCGCTGGTGAAGTGGTTGAGGGTGCTGCGATCGGTGCGGCCGTCGGCGCCGCGGTGGGCGCTGTGGTCGGTAACAGTGATTCGGCCAAACGTGGTGCCGGTGCTGGCGCCGTAACAGGTGGTGCCCAGGGCGGGCTTCGCGCCGAGGAACGCAAGGACCGGGTTCTGCAGCGCTGCCTGAAGGGCAGGGGATACCGCGTTCTGGGTTAGCTGGGTGAGCAGCTGGACTAGCTGGGTTAGCTCAAACCGGGTACAGGTCGCTGCATGATATAGTGTCGTAAAGCATCGTGGACCCCGCCTTCATGCCCGATACCCCAGCCAGTGACCTCAATTTCCTCCGGGACGTGGTGGCACCGGCGGGCCGTGGCGATATCGCTGCGGTTCGAAAGCTGATCAAGGCCGACCCGCGCTGGGTTCACACGGTGGGCTCTCATGGCCGGACCATGTTGTGGGAATCGGCCTGGCGCGGTCGCCTTGCCGTGGTGCAACTGCTGGCCGAGGCAGGCGCGGACATCAATCTGCCCGGCTGCCACTACACCCCGCTCGGCATCGAAATCAGCCCCCACGCCGCCGCCAGTCTCAAGGGGCATCAGCAGGTCGCAGACTTTCTGACGGCCGAGGGTGCCGCGGTGGGCCCCCACACCCACGCATACCTCGGGCAACTGGATCAGTTGAAGGCACATCTGCAGGCACACCCGAATGACATTGAAGCAGCCTCATTGCAGGTGCACTGGCATGGCAGAGCGCGGTTTGAACATCGCCCCTGTGCCTGGGCAACGCCGCTCGCGTTCGCGCTGGCGGCCATGCAGGAGCCGGTAGCAAGGTACCTGCATGGGGCCGGGGCTCTCCTTCATGATGCCATGACCGACATCGTCATGCTGAGGGCGAAGCGTGCCCCGGAGATACTGGCGCTGTTTGATCAATGGAAGGGCCAGACCACGCCGGACCCGGATCTGACGGGGAGGCCGGGCTGGCCGCCACTCGTCTACCTTTGCCGAGGCGACCGGGGTGGCGACCCGGCCGGGATCGAAAGGTTGCTGGCCAAGGGGGTTGATATAGAAGCCAGAAGTGGCAAGGGTGAATCGGCTCTGCATGTGGCGTCCCGTGCGGGACTGGTGCCCGCGGTCACGACCTTGCTGGCACACGACGCCAACCCTGATGCGACTGATGGCAAGGGCCAGACGCCGCTGCACAGTGCCATCAGAACCTCCATCAGAAGGCTCGAACGGTCCCGCACAGTGATTGAGTTACTGCTCTCGGTTGGCGCCAACCCCGGCATCATGGACGGCAAAGGCATGGATGCGGCGGCCGCCGCGAGGCGAAGCCAACGGGATGACCGGGATGAAGTGCTGGCTTTGCTCGGCGCCCGGGACTAGGCCAGGGCCAGCCACACCATGGCACCAACAATCACTCCAGGAAGCGTCTGCAGACCGGGGCTGGCCAACTGGTCCGCGAGTTCCCTGCCCGGATCATGGGATTCCCTGGTCCGCATGATGACCGGTACTTCAAACAGGCTCACGTTGACCGCGATGCCCGTGACCGTCGCCATCAGCAACGCCCCCTGTGGCGTGCCAATGGGGATCAGTATTGCGGTCAGCAGTACCAGCAGCCAGTTGGCCGTGGGGCCGCCGATGCTCATGGACAGGAACTGATCGTTGCTGTTGGCCTTCATGTCAAAGTTGAACATGAAGAACAGCCGTACCGGATTGGGAAGCACCGGCGAGACCGCACCGGCCAGACGCGCTCCCGAAAAGTGGCCCCACTCATGTGCCATGGAGGCCAGTGCAAAGCCCGCAATCAATGAGGTGCCCAGTGAGGCAATCAGTGCGATGGTCAGGCCGCTTGCCACGGCCCAGGTCTGCCCGGCTCCCCACAGTGTCAGCGCCGCCATGGTCGCCGCGAAATGAAGCCCGCCGATCCGGCGCAGACGGGCGTTGTCCTGGCGCCGTTGTTCTTCCGGGTCAGGCTGACTGGCCTGTGCCGGGCTGGTGGCCGCGGGCGAAGCTTCCATGCTCTCTTTACTCTCTTTGACCACCTCGTCAGCCACTGCTTCAACAGACTCATCGACCGCAGCCACTTTGGAAGTGCTGGCGCGTGGCTTGCGTTTGGCCTTTGCTTTAGGTTTAGCGGTGGTAGCGGGAGAGCCCTGGTCCGCCGGGGCCTGAGTGGCCTTGCTCGGGGTTTCCTCGTCTTGATCCGATTTCAGTTCCGATTCGCTCATGGACGTTTCCTGTCAGGGGTTGGCGATGCAGTACATGGACCGATCTTGATGGACCGGATGCCAAAAGGAAAGCGAACGCCTTGATTCGATGGTGTTGACGTGGATCGTCAGTGGAGTCTGTCGGATTGGGTCCTGGCGACCAGTTGGGCTAGAATCCGGGCGATCTTCAAGTGGTGATATGGGCCCTGGAACCAAATGGTATCGAAACGACAAGCTGATCTATTTGGCGATCTTCCCCCTCCCGCACAGTCCCGTGATCTGCGCATCAGCCGCCAGCATTCCGCTCCATTGAATAAGGCCCAGAGCGCCTTCAACAGGCTGCTGGGCGAGATTGAACGGTTGGAACGGAAACTGGGGGAGTGGCATGAGTTCGAGGTAACCCATCAGAAACGAGTGGCGACAGACCTTGTGCCTCTGATCCGGCAGATTGGCGACGAACGCTGCAGATTGATCTTGTTGTGCGCGGCGATCCTGGATGGCGAGCATGATGGCCACAAGGTGAAAAACACTGAACGCCGACGGCTGGCTGAATTGCTCCTTGATCTCTGTCATGTCTATTTCGACGATGTCGATGAAGCCGCGAGCGAGGTTATTGCCGTCTATGATCGTTTTGCGGAGCGCAGCTGGTCCGATGAGCAACATGAACAGATGGCGACCCTGCGTGATGAGGCCTATGAGCTATTTGGTATGGAGCTTCCTGAAGATGCCGACGACATGGCAAGCTTTGAAGCCGCCTTCAAGGCCATGGCCGAGGAACATGAGGAGACGCTCGAGGACAGTACCAATCGGCCCGGGAAACAGGATAGCAAGACGGGCGCCGCCGCGTCCGACATCAAACAGGCTTTGCGCGAGATATTCCGGAAGCTGGCCAGTGCGCTGCATCCGGACCGCGGTAACGACGAGGATCGTCCGAGGCGACACGAACTCATGCAACGGGCAAACGAGGCATACGAGCGCTCGGACCTGGTCGAACTGCTCAAACTGCAGCTTGATGCTGACCAGATCGACGAAGGTCATCTTGCGGCGGTTTCGCAGACAACGCTTCAGGACTACAACCGGGTGTTGCGCCAACAGTCATCTTGTTTGAAGGCGGAGCTGGAAGAAATCGATAGTCGATTTCGCATGGTGATGATTGATGCGCCTCGAACCCTGTCGCCTGAGGTGGTCGTTGCGGATTTTGATGTCGCGTTGCGACAGGCCGAGCAGGCCCGTGATCAACTCAGGAGTGACTTCGACAAGCTACAGGTGCCGTCGAAACGTCGCGTCCTGCTGCGAGAGTACGAGCAAGAGAAAAGGGACTTCGAACAGGTGGAGTTGGACGACCTGGAGGTGTTGTTGTTCGGTGACGATGGCCTGCTCGACGAGATGACTCCCTTTTTCGAGCCGCCCTCGAAGACCCGCAAGCGAGCAACCAAAACCAGGCGACGCAAGAAGCCAGGGCGAAAATGATCAGGTGGATGATGGCCTCCAATCGAAACTGCGGGTTCTGCTCCGCGCACTGGCCACTCAACGCATCAAAGGTGTTTGGCACCGGCGGTTTACTGGGAGGGAAAGGGAGATAATCGCTGGAGAATAGGGGTCGATGTGTCATAATGCTGTATATAAATACAGTTATATGAGGCCATCGACACTCATGAACGCACTCCCATCACCGACCACTGCCATGGACCAGGGCCATCAGCTCCGCGCCGAAAAAGAGGCAAGGAACAGCGCCATCGAGGTCAGGATCATCCGCCTTGCCGGTGAGATCAACGCCGCCGAATACCGGTTCCTGACCCTGCTGCGGGAATTCGATGACGTCAACGGCTGGGCTGGCGATGGCATCAAGTCATTTGCCCACTGGCTCAACTACAAGATCGGCATGTCCGACGTAGCCGCCAGAGAGAAAGTCCGGGTCGCACGGGCACTGGTTGATCTGCCGCAGATCAACGAGGCGTTTCGTGTGGGGGAAATCAGCTACTCCAAGGTCAGGGCCATGACCCGGGTGGCAACACCAGACAATGAAGCGTTGCTGGTCACGGTCGCGAAGTATGGAACTGCCAGCCATATGGAGCGCCTTACCCGCCAGTATCGCAGGGTCAAGCGCATCAATGAGGTCAGTGAAGCAGATATCTGGCGCGAGGAGCGCGGCTTCCGCTACAAGACGGATGTAGACGGTATGGTGGAATTCCACGGCCGCTTCCCTGCCGAAGAGGGCGCCGTGATCGTCAAGGCGTTGGAAGTGATGTGTGAATCATTACGCCGCGAACGAGGCAATGCCGCGCGGGAAGCAGCGGCCCGGGCGAAGAATCAGCCCTGCCACGGTGATGCGGTAATAGAACAAAACCTGGCAGCCCGCCGAAGACTCGACCCGAGGACGGTGGACTACAGTGGGGATGCAGCAAAGGGCGATCAGGTCCCCGTCCAGCGAGATGTTCCCGCGGAAACATTTGGGAGGCGGGATGATGCATCCACAGCGGAAGATCACCGACACCACCGCGATACGGTTCGGGCGCGAAACGAATCTGAGCACCAGATGGTCGGTCAGGGAAATGTTCCCGCGGAAACAATTCGCAGGCAGAACGACGCATCCACGGCGAATGACCAGCACCCACACGGCAGGGTTCAAACGCGAAACGGATCTGAGAACCAAAATGCTGGTCAGGGAAATGTTCCCGCGGAATCATTTCGGGGGCAGGATGATGCATCCACCACGGAAGATCACCAGCACCGACGCGGCAGGGTTCAAACACGAAACGAATCTGAGCACCAGATTGCCAGTCAGGGAAATGTTCCCGCGGAATCATTTGGGAGGCAGAACGATGCATCCACAGCGGAAGATCACCAGCACCGACGCGGCAGGGTTCAAACGCGAAACGAATCTGAGCACCAGAATGCTGTTCCGCAAAATGTTCCCGCGGAATCATTTTCCAACGAGGAACTGCCGGACATCCTGTCCGATCAGGCGACGGCACTGGTACAGATCGCGGAGCGGATTCTGGAGCAGGCCAACGAGGCCCGAACGGGCGGCAGCTTCAGCGAGAAGTTTCAGGTCATGCTGCACATCAACACCAATGAGGCCGACCCGGACCATCGCATCAGTGGTGAGACCCCGTGCCACCTGGGGGACGGGCACTTTCTGTCCCGGGAGGTTGCTAGGCAACTGTGCTGTGATGCCCATCGCAGGGTGGCACTGGTGAATCAGGCTGGTGACGTCCTCGACATCGGCCGGCGCAGCCGCACCATCCCCAGGGCCATGCGCCATGCGCTCGCCATCCGGGATGGGGGTTGCCGGTTTCCTGGCTGTGGCCAGACCCGCTGGACCGACGGGCATCATATCGTGCACTGGGCTGATGGGGGTGAGACCAGTCTTGCCAATCTCGTGACCCTGTGCCGTCGTCACCACACGCTCATCCATCAGGGAGAATTCAGCATCGAGAAGACTGAAACCGAGTTCATCTTCATCAATGATCGCGGCCAGCAGATCCCCCGGGCCATCCATCCTCAATTCGAGCCGATCGGCGCCGATCAGCGCGTCACCACATTGCTTGCCGACCAGCGCGAGTTGAACATCGACCACACCACCGCCGAAACCCGCTGGCGTGGTGAGACGCTGGACTACGACATGGCCATTCAGATCCTCGCGACGGACGACGAGAAAGGTAAGACGGGCAGCAACTGATCAGTTGGCATGCCACCGTGACTCCGTTAGCATGGACCCCGGGAGAGCGTCGTCCCCGGTGGGGCGTGCGGCCTTCAAAGCCGTTGAGCTGCTGTTAAAGTGGCTGGTGGGTTCGACTCCTACCTCTTCCGCCAACAACATCAATTGCAGGTCCTCGATCGCCACGCCGGATCACGGTCACCACGGGTCGAATCGGCAACGTGGCCAACCGACCCTTTTGCGTTACAGTTACACCATCTGACTGATCCTCTGGTGAGTCCTATGAGTGTGCTGCAAATCCTGCTGAAGCGTTTTACCCTCCTGATTGTGTCCGGTGTGACGTTGACTCTGGTGGGGAGTCCTCTGGTCGCGGCCGACTCTGTTCGGCCGGAAGTTTCGATTTCCAGTGGCCAGTTGCGGGGGACACTCGAAGAGGGGGTGCGAGCCTTCAAAGGCATTCCCTATGCCGCGCCTCCGGTCGGGGACCTGCGCTGGCGTGCGCCACAGGCGGCGGCGAACTGGTCGGGGGTCCGTGATGCGGCCGATTATGGTCCGATTTGCCCCCAGCAGCGATCGAGGAACCGGGATCAGGATGAAGACTGCCTGACTCTGAATGTCTGGGCCCCTGCGGAGATCAAGGCACCGCTGCCGGTCATGGTCTGGATTCATGGTGGTGCCCATGTCAATGGCAGCGGTCGAACGGGGGGCGAGACCTTCGCCAGCAACGGCGTGGTGCTGGTGTCCATCAATTATCGGCTTTGGCGGGTCGGGGGGTTCAATCACCCGGAATTGGCGACCGGGGAACCCTCTGTCAATTTCGCGGTACTGGATCAGGTGGCGGCGCTGCGGTGGGTGGCACGTGAGATCCACGCATTCGGTGGTGATCCCAGGCGGGTGACGATCTTTGGGGTCTCTGCCGGTGGCTCCTATGTGAACCTGCTGATGGTATCTCCGCTGGCCGCGGGACTCTTTCATCGGGCGATTGCCCAGAGCGGTGCAAACGGACTGGGGCCGCTTCGGTCTGCCGATGTGGTCGCGGGTTTCGGCGAACGTCTGGCGGCCAACAAAGGTGTCAAGGGGCTAGCCGGGCTTCGTGGGCTGCCCTGGCAGGATATCGTCGACGCCGATGCTGCCTATCGGGTCGAATCCAGTCCGGTCGTCGATGGTGTGGTCATTCCAGAGAGCGTGAGCGATGCCTTTGCGCGTGGACATCAGCATAATGTGCCCTATATCGCCGGGGCGAACAGCTATGAAGGGTCTCTCGCTGCGGCGATTCCCATTCCGGCCTACCAGCGCATCATGCAGGAGAACATTGAACGGGTAGAGGCCGCCTATGGCATGGCCGCCGATGACCCCCTGCTACCTCTTTTGTTCTATGGCGACATGCTGTTTGTCGCGCCGTCGCGGCACCTCGCAAAGCAGATGCAAACGGTTTCTGCCCCTTCCTGGTTGTATCATTTTGATTATGTCCTGGAGGCCACGGCCCCGTATTCGCCTGGCGCCAGACACGGCGGCGAGGTCGCTTATGTCTTTGATCGCCTGCGTCCAGTCGAGATTGGCCCGGTGGTTGCCGACAGGTTCAACGTGCCAGCCGGAACCTACGGTGTCAGTGAACGGGACCTGCAGGTGGCAAAGATGCTGCAGCAATACTGGATCGGATTTGCCAGGGCGGGTAGTCCGGCAGTCGCCGGGCAGCCGGTCTGGCCGGCCTACGAGCCAGAGGGCGATGTGGCGCTGGTCATTTCGAATGAGGGGGTGCAGGCGCAGTCCGGTGTGCGGCGGGCACAGCTCGATCTGATTGAAAACGGATATCGGGGCGGGTTCTGATGGCGCCCTATGAGGTCTATGCGATCCGTTATGCGCACAACGAAAGGCCGGCGCGAGACAACTTCATGTTTGGCGCCGATATCCATGATGGCCCACAGTCCTTGGACTATTTCATCTGGCTGATCCGTGGTAACGGACGGGAGATTGTGGTCGACCTCGGCTTCGATCATATGGGCGCTGCGCGACGCGGCCGCACCATCACGCGCCTTCCTTCGGAAGGTCTGCAGTCTCTTGGGGTTGACCCCGGCCAGGTCAAAGACGTGATTGTGACGCACCTGCACTATGACCATGCCGGTGATCTGGGTGCCTTTCCCAATGCACGGCTGCACCTTCAGGAGCGCGAGATGATGTTTGCCACCGGCAGGCACATGGGCTCGCGGACCATGCGAGCCGCGTTCGATGTGGATTACGTCTGTGATTTCGTGCGTGCCGTCTACGATGACCGTGTTCTGTTTGTGGACGGGGCCAGTGAGGTGGCGCCCGGCATCAGCGTTCATCATATCGGTGGCCACACCGACGGCCATCAGGCCGTCCGGGTATGGACGGCGGCCGGCTGGCTCGTACTGGCGTCTGACGCGGTACACCTGTATGCCAATCGGGAGCAGGAGAATCCATTCCCCATCGTGTACAACGTGGGCGACATGATCGCGGGGTATCAGGCATTGGCGCAGTTGGCAGATCGCGATGATCTGATCATTCCCGGCCATGATCCTCTGGTACTGGCAAGGTTTCCGGCAGCGGACCCATCCCTGGCTGGTGAGGTGGCGCGCCTTGACCTTGGCCCACTGGGCTAGTCATCATCAACGGCTATTTTTCGGAGGTTGTATGACACACATCAGGCAATTACCCCTCGATGAACTGGCAGAAACGTTTCCGTGGCTCAAGTCCATGGAGTACACGCCCAACAGCATGCTCACCATGGGGCACTGGCCGGAACTGCTTGGTGCGGTGGGCGGCCTCGCCGGCGTTGTGCTCGGTAGTGGCGAGGTGGACCGGGGGCTGAAACAGCTGGTGGCCTTCGTGGTCAGCAACGCCTCGGGATGTCGCTACTGCCAGGCCCATACCTCCCATGGGGCAGTGCACCAGGGGGTCACCCTGGAGAAGATCAATGCGGCGTTCGAGTTTGAGACCAGTCCGCTCTTTAATGACGCCGAACGAGCGGCTCTGCGGGTGGCGCTGCATGCGGGGATGACGCCCAATGCGGTCGATGCCGAACAGATGGCCACGCTCCGCGAGCACTTCACGGAAAAGCAAGTGGTTGAAATCGTTGCGGTGATTTCGTTGTTCGGTTTTTTCAATCGCTGGAATGACACCATGGCCACCACCCTTGAAGACATTCCCAGGTCTTTCGCGGTCGATGGCATCAGTGGTCGGGGCTGGGAAGTGGGCAAGCACGCCTGATTCCCCGCGCCGCCTTGCACATCACACATCGCGTTCCCATGGAGAATGGCGCCCCACCTCTGCTATGCTCTACCGCCTCAAGTGCTCATGCGCCCGTAGCTCAGCTGGATAGAGTGTTGGCCTCCGAAGCCAAAGGTCGCGCGTTCGAATCGCGCCGGGCGCGCCAGGTTGATAGATATCCCCCCAATTGACCGTACCGAGGTGATCCATGCGGCTGATTTTTTTGTTACCGGTATTCGCGTTTCTGGCTGGCTGCGGCATCAACAACATTCCGACTTACGATGAACAGGTCAAGGCGACCTGGGGCCAGGTGGAAAACCAGTACCAGCGACGCGCCGATCTGATCTCGAATCTGGTGGCGACCGTCAAGGGCTATGCGGCGCAGGAGAGGGAAACCCTCACGGCGGTGGTAGAGGCGCGGGCCCGGGTCGGTTCGGTGCAGGTCACGCCGGATATGATCGAAGATCCCGCCAGGATGGCCCAGTTCGAGCAGGCCCAGCAGCAGCTCTCCGGTGCGCTCAGCCGCCTGATGGTGGTGGTCGAACGCTATCCCGATCTCAAGTCCAACCAGAACTTTCTGGCCCTGCAGTCACAGCTTGAAGGGACAGAGAACCGGATTAGCGTCGCCCGACGGGATTTCATTGCCGCTACGGAGAAATACAATACAGAGATCCGGACCTTCCCTGGCCGATTCTGGCACTGGGCACTGTACGATGACCTTGCCATTCGAGAGGTCTACAAGGCCACCACTGAGGCAGCCGAGAAGCCGCCCACGGTGCAGTTTTGATTCTGCGGGTCATTCTGCTCGCCCTCGCCGGACTGCTGTCAGCCGCAGCGCTGGCGGCGCCGGATTTTCCTGCGCTGACCGGGCGTGTCGTTGACAATGCGGGAATGATCTCGGCGGAGATGACCAGTCAGCTTCAAGGCAAGTTTAAGGCCCATGAGGATCAGACCACCAATCAGGTGGTCGTGGTGACGTTGCCGGACCTGCAGGGCTATGCGATTGAAGAATTCGGCTACATGCTCGGGCGGTACTGGGCGATCGGGACCAAAGATCGCAACAATGGTGTTCTGCTGCTGGTAGCCCAGGCAGAACGAAAAGTCAGGATCGAAGTCGGCTACGGGCTCGAGGGCGAGCTCACTGATGCGGCGTCCAGCGTCATCATTCACCGGGAGATCACGCCCCGGTTCAAGCTGGCGGAGTTTGATGATGGCATCGCCGCGGGTGTCGATGCGATCATCGGCACCCTGAACGGGTCCTATGAGGCGCCACCGCCGGATGCCGGGACCCAGGCCGTACCGCCAGGCATTGTCGTGCTGGCGATTCTGGTTTTTCTGGTGGTGCTCGTATCCGTTCTGCGAGGCGGGGGCCCGGGTCGAGGTGGTGGCGACTTTGCGACCGGGCTGATTCTGGGGAGTCTTGCCTCCGGCGGGCGTCGCGGCGGCGGCTTTGGGGGTGGCGGGTTCTCCGGTGGCGGCGGCAGTTTTGGCGGCGGCGGTGCGAGTGGAGGCTGGTAGCGGATGTTAAGTGAGCAACAGGCAAAAGAGATCGAGCAGGCCATCGTCAAGGCGGAAGCCCGTACCGATGGTGAGCTGGTCACGGTGCTGGCGAGCCGGTCCGATGACTATCTGTACATTCCGGTGCTCTGGGCGGCCCTGGTGGCCCTGATGACGCCCGCTGTACTCCTGTTTTCGCCGCTGTGGCTCAGTGCTGGCGAGGTGTTTGTGCTGCAACTCGCTGTGTTCCTGGGGCTGGTACTGATTCTGCGTTTCCCGCCGCTGCTGCACCGTATCATCCCGCCGGGTGTCAAACGGTGGCGGGCCGGGAATCTTGCGCGAAGGCAGTTCCTGGAAAACAACCTGCATCACACCCGGGGCGAAACAGGCGTTCTGATCTTCGTCTCCCAATTGGAACACTATGTTGAGATCATCGCGGACCGGGGTATCGATGCGCACGTTGATGAGGCGCAGTGGCAGGCAATCGTGGATCAATTCGTCATCCGGGTCCGAAAACGGGAGACCCTTGAAGGGTTTCTCGGTGCGATTGAGTCCTGCGGTGAACTGCTGAGCCAACATGCACCCGTGACATCCGAACACGATGAACTGCCCAATCGTCTCATCCTGCTGTAACCGTTTGAATTTTTTTTCCAATTCGTGTCAACCAATGGACTGCCCGAACGTTGGCTATGATGTCGATGTCTGCCCATGCTGAACCGATCGCAGCTGGATACGTTCCTGTCCGGGGTTGAGCGAGCCGCGTTTCGGATGGCAGATATTGCGACTCGGAACCCCGATGATGCCCTGGACATTGTGCAGGATGCGATGATGAAGCTGGTCGAGAAATATGCTGACAAACCCGCCGAAGAGTGGCGGCCGCTGTTTTTCTCTATTTTACAGTCGCGGATCACGGACTATCATCGTCGTCACAGCAGGACGCGACGAATCTTTTCCTGGTTCGGCAAGGAAGAGGAGGATGAGCCGATGCCCGAGGTGGTCGAGCCGGTCGGCCCGGCGGAACTGCTTGCGCAAAGGCTGACTCTGGAGAGTCTGATCGAGGGCCTTGACGCGTTGCCCCCAAGGCAGCAGCAGGTATTTCTGCTGCGTACCTGGGAGGGCTTCAGCGTTGCGGAAACGGCAAAGATCATGAAGTGCGGGGAGGGCTCCGTGAAGACCCATCTGTCCCGAGCAACGGCAGCACTGAAGCGGGCAGTATTGGAACAAGGCGAGGAGGACAGCAATGACGCACACTGAATTGCCGGGAAACGCCGACTCTGATGAGGCGATGGACGTGTTTGCGGCCCGGGCACGCACCTTGTTGACCGAGAGCGCCGACCACCTCGATGGTGACACCCTGTCACGACTTCACCGGGCGAGGTCAGCGGCTCTGGATTCGGCAGAGGGCCGGCGCCGAATGCCCTGGCACTATGCTTTTGTGCCGGCGGGTCTGGCGGCTGCGCTCGTTGTCGGTGTCGCCAATTACCAGCCACCTGCGACCTTGCCGGGTGCCTATGATGAGGCCATGGGGCAGGCGGTCGTAGAAGAGCTTGATCTGCTCCAGAATATGGAGTTCATGGCCTGGCTGGCATTGCAGGAAGAGGGAGCCGATGGGTCGAGTTCGTAACACCGGCGCCCGCGGGCCCCGATTCCTGTTGCAGTTCGTCCTGGGATTGCTTGGGGTGCTGGCGCCAATGTTGCCATTG
>JAQBUI010000050.1 GCA_027624035.1 Pseudomonadota bacterium
CCTCCTTGCGGCAACGCCGTGAATACATCCCTGTAGGCTGCCACTCGGCGTCCTGCCTCGCAGGCTGCCACAAGAAGGCACCCCGGTCCGAAACTCTTACGCCGCGAAAGTTGCGCCAGCAATCTTTCGCAAGCCCTTCCAACCCCCAAAGTAGCAGCAGCGATTTCGAAGAAATCGCGAGACCGCGAAAGTTGCGCAGCAATCTTTCGCAAGCCTTTCCAACCCCCAAAGTAGCGGCAGCGATTTCGAAGAAATCGCGAGAGCGCCCATCTCCGTGCAAAAACCTCGAACCCCCGCGCCGCAGCGCCGCTCGTGATGGAGCACAGCAACCTTCCAGTCCCAGGCAGCGGCAGCGATTTCGGAGAAATCACGAAAGCGCCCAACTCCGTGCAAAAACTCCCACCAAACCCATTTCACGTACCACCTCAAGGTGCTGTGGTGTGGGGGACCACTCGACGGGGCGTTGCTGGCAGGGATGCCAGCAAAGAGCCTACAGGGATGTATTCACTCCCGCGAAAGATTGCGAAGCAATCATTCGCAACCCCTTCCAGCCACCCAGTAGCGGTAGCGATTTCGAAGAAATCGCGAGAGCGCCCATCTCCGTGCAAAAACCTCGAACCCCCGCGCCGCAGCGCCGCACGTGATGGAGAAGCCAAGTTCCGCGCGCCGTAGCCACCCCGGCGGATGATCCGAGCCCAGCACCTACACCCTCCCCCATCCCACTCCCACAGACATCCGAGCCGACCACGACCCGGGGCTATCGTCAATCACCTACATTCTCGAAACGGTGAGCGCCGTACAGTTCTCCCGCTGCTCCAAAGCAACCTTCAACCAAACCAGGAGAACGACATGAAGACGAAACATCTGCTCATCCAAATGCTGGCGATGCTGTGCCTGTGCTGGGGCCTGCCGGCCACGGCCGACGACGATGCACCGCCGCCGGAACCCGTGGTCACCGTGAACATCAATGAGGCCGATGCCGAAACACTGGCGGAACGACTCGTCGGTGTGGGGATCACGAGAGCGCAGGCGATCATTCGGTACCGGGAAGAACATGGCCGCTTCTACTCGGCCGAAGAATTGTCGGCCGTGGCTGGCATCGGCATGGCCACCGTGCTGAAAAACGAGGCTCGTATCCGAACTGATTGACCGGGAAGCGCGGCATTGGAGTCCGTCCTGGCGCTGCCAGGACGGGCTCCCTTTTTATTCCCCTTCGAGTCCGAAGATCGGTTTGATGGTTGCCCAATCCTTGCAGGATGGGCAGTGCCAGAACATCTTCTTGCCCTCATAGCCACATTCATGGCATCGATAGGCGGGCTTATCTGCCACTAACGCCTCAGCAAAGCTGCGAAGTATGGTCAGATTCTGTTTGGCGACGCCACTCGTGTTGTCCACGTGCAGATCGATCAACTGGGTCAGGCCGCGAATCGTGGGATTGTGTTTCAGGTGATTGGCAATATATTTCGCCATGGCTTCATCACCAATCTCATCGCGCATACTGGTCGCCAGTGCCAGCACGATGGAAATGGATGGCACTACCTTCAGGCATTCCTCAAGATAGCTGCGAAGTTCCTCGGGCGGACGGCCACCTTTCTCATGGGCGATCTTCAACTGGCTCAATGATTCGGGCACATACACCGCTTCCTGATCCTTGATTCGGGTCAGCGCGGCGATGGCCTCACGATACAGGCCTTCAGAAACATCAATCCTGCCCAGAATCAGGGAGGCCCGGGCATTGACCGCATCATGGCCGATGGCTTCTCGTATGGCTTGCCGGGCTTTCTCCGGGTCTTTCCGGTTCAGCCAATCCTCCGCGATCTCACAATAGTAGTGGGAGATCGCCTTCTCGTATTGTTTGCAGTCATCCCCAACGGCCAGCAATTTGGCAACTTCAATCGCCTGACGCCATTCCTTTTCTCGCTCGTAGATCTCAAGCGTAATCCGATGTGCCTGTTGGCGAATCTCGCCGCTTTCCTGGGACAGCGTCAGCGAAAGTTCCTCTGCCCGGTCGAGCAGGCCTGCCAGCAGGTAGTCCCGTGCGAGTTCGAGTTTAACGTTCAGCATCGCCGACTTTTCCAGCTGCGCGTGGGCCAGGATGTTCTCATGGACGGTCACCGCCTTTTCCAGCTCGCCACGACGCCGCAGCAAGCCTCCGAGCGCAAGGTGCGTCTCCAAAGTATCCTGATTGACTTCCAGTTCCTGGATGAACGCGGCAACCGCGCGATCCGGCTCCTCATTCAGGAGATAGTTCAGACCATTGTAGTAGTTGGGCCCAAGGGTCTCGGGGGGGACGTTGCCAGGGCCTCCCGAAAGCTCCCGACGGCCCAGCCACCAGCCGATGCCGATCGCGGCAACAATCAAGAGATATAACAACCAGTCTTCCATCATCATTTTTGTACTGTCAGTCCTACTATGTCACTCCGCACGTGCCGAAAGGTTCATTCTGCCTGGAAATTTAAACCGGAGCTGTTCATACAGAGTTCTTCATGCAGAGACTTTACGCAAACTTTTCATGTGGACTCATCACAAGGGCCCATCACAAGGGCTCATCACACGGGCTGATCACCAGGGCCCTGTACTGAGACTTCAGGAAGGCCCCGAAACCTGTGACGTCTCCGTGGATAACGCCTTGTTTCGTTCCCGATCCAGTTCCCGGGCGGCCCGCTCGACCTGTCGCATCGCGGCCCGGTACCGGAAACGTAGCCGTGTGTAACTGATCAGCGCCAGCATCGATGCCACCAGAACACCCGCAACAAACGCGCACAGCATCCACCAGGAGACGGGCCACTCAGGCGAATGATAGTTGAGAAACTGCAGCGATACCGACGATGAGTTTTCCGAGGCCGCCACCAACGTGACGACGAACACCACGAACAACAGCAGAAATAACGTCCACTTCTTGATGAGTCTCACGGGCCCGTCCAGGTACTGATCCAGGGACGACAGTATAACCCGTTCAGCTGCACACAGCCGACACTTCGGAGCACTCGTTTGCGTGGCGCGTGCCGTTCCCGCATCCGACCGACCTGGGGAAATTGGTCAGCGGAGTCAGGCCTTAACGCCCGCCCCCGCTTTCCTTGGCGGCCAGTTCTGCAGCGAGCCCAAGGTTGACTCGTTCACGCAGTTCCTTGCCTGGTTTGAAGTGAGGCACATACTTGCCGGCCAACGCCACCTTGTCGCCCGTTTTCGGGTTGCGGCCCAGTCTTGCTTCACGATAGTGCAGGGAAAAACTCCCAAAACCTCTGATCTCGATGCGCTCGCCATCGGCGAGCGCCTCGGCCATATGATCAAGCATCATCTTCACCGCCAACTCAACATCCTTGGCAGAAAGCTGACTCTGAACCACGGCAATCTTCTCGATCAGTTCCGATTTGGTCATTTCACGCCATACAGGGAGATTACTCCCCGCTCTGGTCCATCTTCTGTTTGATCAGGTCGCCCAGGGTCGTCGGATTGACGTCAGACTCCTTCTCCCGATGTTCCCGAACCGCCTGCTCTTCATCAGCGATGTCCTTGGCTTTCACGGAAACGCCCAGAACGCGATTCTTGCGATCGATACTCGTAATCTTGACTTCAAGCTGATCCCCGACGCTGATGGCGTTGCGCGCATCTTCAACCCGGTCGATGCTGATCTCAGATGCCTTCAGAATGCCTTCAACATCATCGGAGAGGCTCAATACCGCCTGCCTCGCGTCCACCTCCTTGACGACACCAGAGACAATCGAACCGCGATCGTTCATGGCGACATAGTTGTTGAACGGGTCGTCTTCAAGCTGTTTCAGACCAAGAGAGATACGCTCACGCTCGGCGTCAATGGCCAGGATGACCGTCTCGATTTCATCGCCCTTGGTAAACCGACGCACTGCCTGCTCACCGGGCTCGTTCCAGGAAATGTCTGACAGATGCACCAGACCATCAATGTTGCCGTCAAGGCCAATAAAGATTCCAAAGTCAGTAATGGACTTGATGTAGCCTCTGATGCGGTCGTTCTTGTTGTGCAGAACTGCAAATTCTTCCCAGGGGTTACCTTGACACTGCTTGATACCCAGAGAGATGCGGCGCCGTTCCTCGTCGATGTCCAGCACCATGACCTCGACCTCGTCACCGACCTGAACAACCTTGGAGGGATGGATGTTGCGGTTGGTCCAGTCCATTTCAGATACGTGGACCAGCCCTTCAACCCCCTCTTCAAGCTCGGCAAAACAGCCGTAGTCGGTCAGATTGGTGACTCTTGCCATCGTCCGGGTACTTTCGGGATAGCGCTGTGTAATCGCGACCCATGGGTCTTCACCCAATTGCTTCAGACCCAGGGAGACACGATTGCGCTCGCGATCAAACTTCAGCACCTTGACCGAGATCTCTTCGCCCACGGCGACAATCTCGCCAGGATGCTTGATTCGCTTCCAGGCCATGTCAGTGATGTGCAGCAGTCCGTCGACGCCACCGAGGTCCACGAAGGCACCATAGTCGGTGAGGTTCTTGACGATGCCCTTGACTTCCTGACCTTCCTGAAGACTTTCCAGCAGAGCTTCCCGCTCTGCGCTGTTTTCTTCTTCCAGGACAGAACGGCGCGAAACCACGACGTTGTTGCGCTTCTGGTCGAGTTTGATGACCTTGAATTCCATCTCGCGACCTTCGAGTTGCTCGTTGTCACGCAGCGGACGGACGTCCACCAGCGACCCCGGCAGGAAGGCACGAATGTCCTGAATCTCGACAGTAAAACCACCCTTGACGCGACCACTGATCACACCCTTGATCACATCCTGGGTGTCGTAGACGTTCTCCAGCAGTTCCCAGGATTCGGCCCGCTTGGCCTTCTCCCTGGACAACCTGGTCTCGCCGAAACCATCATCGACTGCGTCCATGGCAACCTTGACGGTATCCCCAACGGCGACGTCAAGCTTGCCGCTCTCGTTCAGGAATTGCGCGCGGGGAATGACGCCTTCGGATTTCAGGCCTGCATGAACCGTCACCCACTCACTGTCTATATCCACCACAATACCGGCAATAATCGAACCGGATTGCATGTCAATGGTCTTCAAACTCTCTTCGAATAACTCCGCAAAACTCTCGCTCATAGATTAAATCTTCCCGGGCAACGCCCTTTCCACGGCCAACCACCATGGGTCTTATTAGTCAATAAACTTGCCGGATTGATGGGGTTGGAACCCGGCTAGTTCAATTTTTCCCTCACAAGCACCAATATCCGTTCGAATACCTCATCGATACCCAAATTGGTACTGTCAATAATGACCGCATCGGCTGCAGGCACGAGGGGCGCCACCTCGCGGTTCATATCCCGTTCGTCCCGTTCCCGGATGCTCGTGAAAAGGGCGTGCAGACTAACATCAATACCCTTATGTTTCAACTGGTTATAGCGCCTTTCAGCTCTGGCCTCAGCACTGGCAGTCAGATAGATCTTGACCGGTGCATCCACAAACACAACCGTACCCATATCACGGCCATCGGCGACGAGCCCGGGAGGCTGACGAAAAGCGTGCTGCAGGAGCGTAATCGCCGAACGTACCCGCGGCAGAGCTGCGACCACGGACGCATCGACGCCGGCCGCATCACCACGCACCTCCAGGGTGACTTCCTGCCCCTCGAGAAAAATAGCGAGCGGGTCTTCCGCGTCGTCCGTGGCACGGAATTGCACATCCAGATGTGCACCCAGAGATGCGAGACCGGCTTCGTCGTCCAACGGGACCCCATGGGTGCGGGCCGCCATGCCAATCAACCGGTATAGAACGCCGCTATCGAGAATGTGGAAACCAAGTACAGTCGCCAGTCGTTGGGTGATAACGCCTTTGCCGGAGCCACTTGGGCCGTCGATGGCGATGACTGGTATCGGGTCGAGATTCATCGTCGCCCGGATTCCTGCTCCTGGGAAACGTCGTGATCATTGCCCTGACTACGTTCTGCAACTTCGTCTCCTGAAGAGTTGCCGGCCACACTCTCGCGTGTTACTGCCTGCAGCGCAGTAAAGTGATCTCTGGCGGCTTTGGCCCGGGTGAAGACTTCCTGAAGCCGGGCAGAATCCCTGGCCGCGATCAGCTCCCGCAGCGCTCCGAGTTCCGTCATATAGCGGTCCAGGATATCCAGAACCGCGGGGCCGTTGGCGTCGAAGATGTCACGCCACATGACGGGGTCAGACGCGGCAATACGGCTGAAGTCCCTGAAGCCTCCAGCGGCATACTGAAAGATCTCCAGGCTGTCACCCTGTGCCGAGAGGGTATCGACCAGGGCATACGCCAGCAGATGTGGCAGATGGCTGGTCTGAGCCAGCACTTCATCATGGTGATGCGGGTCCATCTCCAGTACTTCTGCACCCAGAGACTCCCACATGTCACGAACCCGTGACAGCGCCGCCGGGTCGGTATCCCCGGCAGGAGTGAGGATGACCTTATGATCAATAAACAGGTCCGGGTTCGCGGCACTGACACCATGACGTTCTGACCCGGCAATGGGATGCCCCGGCACCAGGGTGGGCAACATCCTGCCAAACACCGCCTGACTCGCTGCCATCAGCGGCGCCTTTACACTACCCACATCGGTGATGGTAGCGGTTGCCGGAATATCGCGCAGCACCGCCTCGCTGGAGAGCACAGGGACCGCGATAATCACGAGATCTGCATCGGCCACGGCAGATACAACAGAGGCCGCGGCCCTGGTGATGAGCCCCTGCGCCAGGCCCTTCTCGAGGCTGTCGAGGTTCAAATCAAACGCCACGATCTCCCTTGCCAGCTTTCGCTGACCCAGCCCGGCAGCAATAGAACCGCCAACCAGGCCGAGGCCGATAATGGCCACACGAGAAAAAACAGCAGGTGATCGCCCGGCTGTCACAGGACCGTTTTCAGGGCATCGATGAAGCGGGCGTTCTCTTCCGGCAGGCCGATGGTCACACGGAGATGATTGGGCATTCCATACACCCCGATCGGGCGAACGATAACGCCCTGCCTGAGCAGGCCCTCATAGATCGGCGTCGCATCGCGGCCCAAATCAATCGTTAGAAAATTGCCGACCGAGGGAATGTAGCCAATGCCAAGCTCACCGCAGGCCGCAGTCAAAAGCGCCATGCCTGTCCGGTTCACGCGCACTGATTCATCCACGTGCTCCTGGGCATCCAACGCGGTGACTGCGGCAACCAGAGACATGGCATTGACATTGAATGGCTGCCGTACCCGATTCATCAGGTTCGCAATATCGGGATGGCTGACCGAATATCCGACCCTGAGCGCGGCGAGGCCGTACGCCTTTGAGAAGGTACGGGTCACAATCAGGTTGGGATACCTGGACACGAGATCAATCCCGTCCGGATAGTCCTTCTCTTCGACGTATTCATAATAGGCCTCGTCCAGCACAACTAGAACGTGCTGCGGGACCTGATCCAGGAAGGCAATCAGGTCTGGCTCACGCACCCAGGTGCCTGTGGGGTTATTCGGATTGGCGATGAACACAAGCCGGGTTCGCTCGTTGATCGCCGCCAGTGTCGCTTCCAGATCCTGACCATAGTCCCTGGCTGGAATCACGGTCAGGTCAGCACCGATGGCACGGGTCACCAGGGGATACACCACGAAGCTGTGCTGGGACACAATCGATTCGACTGCCGGGCTCAAATAGACTCTTGCCAGCAGTTCCAGTACGTCATTCGAGCCATTGCCGATGGTCAGGCACGCGGTGGAGACGCCCAGGAACTCGCTCAGGCGGTTCTTCAGGACATAGGCGCTGCCATCCGGATAGCGGCCAAGTTCAGACATCGCACTGCCTAGAGCATCGATCACAAGTGGGCTCGGGCCGAGTGGATTCTCATTACTGGCGAGCTTCACGACCCCGGTGAGGCCAAGCTCCCTTTCAAGTTCCTCGATGGGCTTGCCCGGCTGATACGGCTGAAGCTCTCGCACGCCTGGCAGGGCCATTCCGATAAAGTCTGTCATTTCTGATCCTTCATTCCTGTCCATTGCTGTCTTGTGGTCCGAACTGCCTTCATCGCCCGGATCACCTGCATCATGTACCTGCGACGGCGCGAGGGTAGCTTCCCAGCAGTTTCACCTCAAGGGCATCGGCATCAATCTCACTTAATACCTGACTGATAGCCGGGTCGTCGCGGTGGCCCTGGAAATCGATAAAGAACACATACGACCAGATGCCCGTTCGGGAGGGTCGAGTCTCGATAGAGGTCAGGTCTACACTATAGCGATGGAAAGGCTCCAGCAGCTTGTACAAGGCACCCGGCTGATTGTGCGTAGACACCAGGATGGACGTCTTGTCATTGCCACTGACACCGACATCTTCCCGGCCGACCACCAGGAACCGGGTCGTGTTATCAGACCGGTCCTCGATCTTGCCAGACACCACCCGCAACCCGTAGATTCCGGCACAGATCTCCGGTGCAATGGCCGCGGACGCGCCTGGTTCATCCCGGACGCGTCTGGCCGCCTCGCTGTTGCTGGTCACTGCAATTCTGGATGCCCGTGGAAAGTGGGCATCCAGCCATCGACGGCACTGCCCCAGGGCCTGCTGATGGGCGTAGATCCTTTCAATCTGGTCTTCCGTGGTGTCTCCGGCTACCATCAGATAGTGATGCACCCGCAGATGCACCTCACCACAGATTTTCAGGGTCGACTCCAGGAAATTATCGAGCGTATGACTGATCACACCCTCGGTGGAATTCTCCACCGGCACCACGCCGTAGTTGCAGGATTCTGACTGTACCTCGCGGAATACATCATCCTGGGTGACCATCGGCAGACCGATCACCGAGTCACCAAAATGCTTCATGGTCGCAAGCTGGGTAAAGGTCCCCTCCGGGCCGAGATAGGCCACCCGTAACGGTTGCTCCAGCGCAAGGCAGGCAGACATGATCTGACGGTAGACCTGGGCGACCTTCTCGTTCGTCAGCGGGCCCTGGTTCTTCTCCATGACGTGTCGCAACACCTGTGCTTCACGTTCCGGGCGATAAAACACCGGAGGAACATCCGGCGACTGTCTTTGTTTGACCTCTGCAACGGACAACGCACACTGGGCGCGCTCATTGAGCAGTCGCAGCATCTCCTCGTCGAGTTGGTCGATGCGTTGGCGCAATCCGGCCAGTTGATCATTGGTCGATGAATCAGCCATGGTCGTTACTCTGGTTCCTGGTCCGGTTCCTGGTCCGGTTCCTGATCCGGTTCCTGATCTGAGTGCTGGCCAGCGTCCGGTCCGGCATCGCTCTTATCGGGCAAATCATCCTGGCCACCTGACGTGTCTTCCGGGGCCCCATCACCGGGAACCTCGTCATCTTCAACCGGTTCCTGCACCCGGGCGAGTCCCACCAGGGTTTCATCACCTGCAAGGTTGATCAGCTTAACGCCCTGGGTGTTTCTGCCCTGTTGGGACACATCTTCGGCTCGAATGCGCACCAGTGTGCCATGGTCGCTGATCAGAATCGCCTCGTCACCATCGAACACCTCGATGGCACCCACGACATCGCCGTTTCTGGGCGACAGCTTCATGCCAATGACGCCCTGACCACCCCGACCAATCACGGAATAGTCAGCATAGTCGCTGCGTTTGCCATAACCCTTCTCGCTCGCGATAAGAATTCTCGGTGTTTGTTCCCCATCGAGATCGGGAATCATCAACGCAATCACGTGCTGCCCTGACTTGAGTTTGATCCCGCGCACACCCCGTGCGGTCCGACCCATCGCGCGGACATCGGACTCCTTGAATCTGATCACCTTGCCGCCGCTGCCAAACAACATCACATCCCGGGTGCCGTCAGTAATGGCAGCGCCGATCAGATGATTCCCTTCCTCCAGTTCGATCGCAATCAGGCCACTGCTCCGCTGGCGGGAAAAATCCATCAAAGGCGTCTTCTTCACGGTGCCGTTCGACGTGGCCATGAAGATGAACTGATCGTCGCGGTATTCAGGAACGGGCAACATCGCCGTGATCCGCTCGTCACTCGACAGGGGCAGAATGTTCACCACCGGACGGCCTCTGGCCGTTCGACTCGCGGGCGGTATCTGAAACACCCGCAGCCAGTAAACCTTGCCACGATTGGTAAAGCAGAGAATCGTATCGTGAGTGTTGGCTACCATCAGGCGTTCGATGAAGTCCTCATCCTTGACAGCACTGGCCATCTTGCCCCTGCCACCACGCCCCTGGGCACGGTAGGTCGACAACGGCTGGGTCTTGGCGTAACCCCCATTGGACAGCGTGACGACCATGTCTTCTTCCTGGATCAGGTCCTCCGTGGTGAGGTCTTCCTGGGTCTCGACGATCTCCGTGCGGCGTTCATCGCCGTATTCATCCCGCAGCGCAATCAACTCCTCGCGGATGACCTGGATGAGCACCGCCTGATCATCCAGGATATTCAGCAGCCCGGCGATGGTATCCACGATCTGGCTGTATTCCTCGATCAGCCGATCCTGTTCCATGTTGGTCAGGCGGTTGAGGCGCATATCGAGGATCGCCTGCGCCTGATCTTCGGACAGATAGTAATTACCGTCGTCCTTGAGCCCGTAGCGCTCGTCCATGTCCTCGGGCTTCACCGCATCCGGCCCGGCTCGTTCCAGCATCGACATCACGGTGTCGGATCGCCAGGGCTGGGCCAGCAGTTTTTCCCTGGCCTCCTGGGGGCTGGCCGATGCCTTGATCAATTCGATCACAGGATCGATGTTGGACAGCGCCACCGTTAACCCTTCGAGCGTATGGCCGCGGACACGGGCTCGACGCAGCAAATAGAGCGTGCGCCGGGTCACCACCTCGCGCCGGTGCAGCACGAAGGCTTCCAGCACCTGCTTCAAGTTCAGCAACCTTGGCTCGCCATCGATCAACGCCACCATATTGATACCGAACACGCTTTGTAGCTGGGTCTGCGCATAAAGGTTGTTCAGGACCACCTCTGGCACTTCGCCCCGGCGCAATTCAATCACGATCCGGGTGTCCTTTGCCGACTCATCCCGCAGTTCCGAGATGCCTTCGATCTTCTTGTCCTTCACCAGTTCTGCAATCCGCTCAACGATCCTTGCCCGGTTCAGCTGAAACGGAATTTCCTTGACGATGATGGCGTGACGCCCGGACTTATCATCTGTTTCGATCTCGCAGAGGGCACGAATCTGAACTCTTCCACGGCCGGTCCGATAGGCCAGCACAATGCCCGCACGACCGTTGATGATGGCACCCGTGGGGAAATCCGGACCCAAGATGTGTTCCATCAGGCCGTCGACGTCAATCTCGCCATCGTCAATCAGTGCGAGGCAGGCATTGACGACCTCTCGCAGGTTGTGGGGCGGGATATTCGTCGCCATGCCGACAGCAATCCCCGTGGACCCGTTAACCAGCAGGTTAGGCAGACGAGCCGGCAGCACCGACGGCATCTGTAACGTACCGTCGTAGTTTTCCTCGAAATCAACCGTGTCCTTGTCCAGATCATCGAGCAGTTCGCCGGCAATCTTCGACATGCGGATTTCGGTATACCTTGGCGCCGCCGCGCCATCGCCGTCCAGAGAACCGAAATTGCCCTGAGGATCAACCAGGGGATAGCGCATGTTGAAGTCCTGGGCCATACGGACGATCGTCTCGTAGGCGGCGCTGTCACCGTGAGGGTGGTACTTGCCAATCACGTCGCCCACAATACGGGCGGACTTCATATAGGCCCGATTGTAGGTGTTGTTTTCATCCTGCATCGCGAACAGGACGCGCCGATGTACCGGCTTCAGGCCGTCCCGAACGTCCGGCAATGCGCGGGCGACGATGACGCTCATCGCATAGTCAAGGAAGGACTGGCGCAGCTCGTCCTCGATGTTGATCGACGAGATTTCGCCTTCAAATTCAGACATGGACTATCCTCAAAAGAGACCTCAAAAGAAGCCTCAAAGAAGCATCAAAGAAGCCACGATCCCACCCGGGATCATCGTCGGCGCCTGCGGCGCGAAGGATATCGTGGACCTCTGGTTAACTTGTTCGTATCTGTTCTTGACGAGCCCCGAACCAAGCCGTCATCTGATTCCAGACCGGAACGTTCGCGACTCGCCGCTCCACCTGCTGGCGCGACTTCTGTCGGCATCTATAGCGTCATCATTTACAGGGCGATTTACCGTGCCACCTGTAGCCAATCTGTACAGCATCGACCATAGTCCCCTGCAACGCGCTCCCTGTAGCCGTCTCCTGCAGCACGCTGGTACTCACGCCAGAACGAATGCAACCAATAAAGGGGAATGCCGGGTCCAGTTCAGCCACCAGACTAGCCAGTACCCTGCAACCCATTGATTTACAAAGCCGTCTCTTGGTTTTCCTTATCTGCCTGGCACCAAATCAGGTCTTCCTGTGAGGTACCAGTTGTTGCAAATCTGCGAGGCTGGCCAACCCCCAGGGCGGACCCCCTACAGGCTGACCCGACCTGTGATGGGGTCTTGTCGACGCAAACCAGAATAATAGCATATTCAGTATCTTAGACACACCTTTAGGTCTCACCCCACGACACTGGAACACTGCTTCGCGGGACCGGACACAACGCCCGAAAACGGACCTGCTGCTGAGGTATAATCGCGCTGAAACCGCGACCGGCCCCAGCCTGAAGATGACCAAGCTGCAAACCAGTAACACGACCCATGACTGCGTGATCAGCGCCCGCTGGGTGGTGCCGGTTGTGCCACACAACACCGTTCTCGAGCACCATAGTGTGGTGATTCAGCGCGGCCGAATCGGCGCAGTGACACCCACCCATACGCTCAGCCAGGAGCATCAGGCCCTGCCACGAATACACTTGCCCGAGCATCTGCTGACGGCCGGCCTCATCAACACTCACGGCCATGCCGCCATGACACTGCTCCGAGGCTACGCCGATGATCTGGAATTGATGGACTGGCTGAATCATCACATCTGGCCGGTTGAAAACCGGGTGGTGAATGAAGCCTTTGTCTACGACGGAACATCGCTCGCCATCGCTGAGATGATCGCCGGTGGCACAACGACCGCAACGGACACCTACTTTTTTCCAGATCAGGTTGCGCGCGCCTACCTTGATCAGCACATGCGTGCCCAGGTCTGCATGCCCGTGGTCCAGTTTCCCAACGCCTGGGCATCGACCGAGGCACAGCACATCGACAAGGCACTGTCATTCGATGACGACATGAAGGATAAGCCTCTGATCCGAACCGCGTTCGCGCCACACGCGCCCTATACCGTCACAGACCAGGCTTTCTCCAGCGTGCTGGGCCATGCACAACGTCGTGGTATCCCGATCCATCTGCATCTGCACGAGGCCGCTTCTGAGCTCACCGATGGACGTCCGCTTGAGCGCATGGAAGCCCTTGGCCTGCTGACCCATCACCTGCAGGCTGTCCATATGACCCAATTGAGCAGTCGTGAGATCGAACGTCTCGCCGCAGCGCGCGTTCACGTGGTGCACTGTCCCGAATCGAATATGAAACTCGCAAGCGGCATCTGTCCGGTGGCGGCCCTGAAGGCAGCGGGCGTCAACGTTGCACTGGGAACAGACGGCGCCGCAAGCAACAACAATCTGGATATGCTGGAAGAAGCCCGCAGTGCCGCCTTGCTCGCCAAGGTTTCCGCACAGGATTCCACCGCCCTGACGGCGGCCGAGGCCCTTGATATGGCCACCATCAACGGAGCCCGACTGCTGGGTCTGGCTGACGAAACCGGAAGCATCGAACCCGGCAAGGCAGCAGACCTGATGGCCGTGGATTTCTCGGGTTTCGGGACTCGCCCGGTCTACCATCCCATCTCCCATTTGATCTATGTCGCCTCGGCGTCCCACGTCAGCCATACCTGGGTCGCCGGGGAGTGTCTGTACCAGGACCGTCAATACACCCGACTGGACGTCCAGAGCCTGCAGGGCAGGGTTGAGAACTGGCGTCAACATATTGAGCAAGACCGATGACCGAACCTGACAAGCAGAGAGACCCAATGGCTGAAACAACGACGGGTGCCGCACCGTCTTCTGACAGCAACATTGACCCGGCAGAGCTGGCCAAGTTTGAGGCGACAGCGCGCCGCTGGTGGGACCCTACCAGCGAGTACAGGCCACTTCATGACATCAACCCCCTCAGGCTCAGCTTCATCACGCAACGGGTTGACCTCGAAGGTGCCAGGGTTCTGGATGTGGGCTGTGGCGGCGGCATTCTGGCAGAGTCCCTCGCCCGGCAGGGGGCCCTGGTGACCGGCATCGATATGGGCAGTACGCCACTTTCGGTCGCCCGGCTGCATGCCATCGAATCCGGCCTGGACATTGACTATCGCCAGATGACTGCAGAGCGCCTTGCCGAAGGCCATCAAGAGCATCCAGGCGGGACGAGGGCCAGCTTCGACGTCATCACCTGCATGGAAATGCTTGAACACGTCCCCGACCCGGCATCCGTCATTCACGCCTGTCACCGGCTACTGAAGCCAGGTGGGCATTGCTTCATCTCCACCATCAATCGAAACCCAAAGTCCTACCTGCTGATGGTCATTGGCGCGGAGTACGTACTGAACATGCTGCCGAAAGGAACCCATCGTTACGATAAATTCATCAAGCCATCGGAACTCGCAGGCATGCTGCGCGCGGCCGGCCTGACCCCATCGGACCTCGCCGGCATGACCTACAATCCGCTCACCCGGACCTACAGGTCCGGCACGGACGTCGACGTAAACTATCTGATGCACGCGACCAGCGACTGATGGCCAAGCCCGCAGCCAGTACCGTGCTTACTGCATCGAGCAACTTCACCGTGCTGGTACTGGTGGCGCTGGACTTCGTGGGGCTGGTGGTGATGTTCAACATCAACCATCTGCTGATCGCCGAAACCATCGCACCGAATCTGTTGCTTACCTGGAAACTGATCCTGATCGCCGGGTTCACCTTCCTGTATTTCTACCTGATGGACCTCTATACCTTCGACTCGCCACTCAGCCAGCTGGGCATGCTCGAACGATCCTTCATTGCCATGCTGCTCACGGGTACCACAGTGGCCATCAGCGTCTACATCATTGGCCCCACATTCATTGGCGGGTTCGTCGGCCGGGGGGTTCTGGCTGCCAGTCTGACGATGCTCTGGCTGTGGTCACTGGGAGTCAGGTATCTGCTGAACAACTGGTTCGTGCGTCAGCGATCCCAGGTTCGCTGGCTGGTCGTGGTGGACTCGCCGATGACCCAGTTGCTGCGGGATTTCCGATCGCAGTATCAGTACGAACAACTCAGCCTGCTGGGCCGTCCAGGCGCCCCCCGGGAAGCTACCGATGATGAATTCACCCAGTGGGCCGGTAACTGGGCAGATCTGGACGAGATGCTGGCACGGGATCAGTTCGCCGGCGTCATCGTGACCTCCGAAGATCGTATCCCGGAACAACTGGTGGATCGTCTGATGCAGATACGAATCGGTGGCGTGCGCATCTTCCGGCTGTCGGACTTTTACGAACAGTACCTTGCAAGGCTGCCCATCTTTCACCTCAACCAGAACTGGCTCGCGACGGCCCATGGATTCGAACTCATTCACAACCCGATCGGTCTGCGGTTCAAACGATATATCGACATCGTGATCGCCCTGGTGGGCGGTCTGATCGCGCTGCCGGTGATGATCGTGACCGCACTCATTGTCGCGCTCACCTCTGGACTTCCGATCTTCTACCGCCAGCAGCGCACTGGTGAAAACGGGCGCTCGTTCAACGTCATCAAATTTCGCACGATGGTGACGGACGCAGAATCCGACGGTGCCCGGTATGCAGCAGCAGACGACCCCCGCATTACCCCGGTAGGCCGCATTCTTCGTAAGTTCCGTGTCGATGAACTGCCGCAATTGTGGAACGTGCTGACGGGCGAGATGAGCTTCATAGGACCCAGGCCGGAACGGCCGGAGTTCATCCGGCAGCTGCAGCAGGACATCCCCTATTACAATCTACGCCATGTCGTAAAACCCGGCATCACCGGCTGGGCCCAGGTCATGCATGGCTATGGCGACTCCTCCGACGATGCCGTTGAAAAGCTGCAGTACGACCTGTTCTACATCAAGAACTACTCGCTGCTGCTGGATATCTCGATTATCGTGCGATCCATCAAGGTCATACTATTTGGAACAGGGCGCTGATGAAGGCAAAGGAACTACCCGAGGGGTTTGCCCCGGCAAGTGATCTTCTTGAAGGTCGAATTATCCTGGTCACTGGTGCCGGCAGCGGTATCGGCAGGACGGTCGCGCTGGCCTATGCGCAGCACGGCGCGACCGTGCTCTTGCTCGGCAGGACCGTTTCCGGCCTGGAGACGGTCTACGATGAAATTGTAAAGGCGAGCCTGCCCGAACCCGGCATCATTCCCCTCGACCTCGGCAAGCTGGAACCAGCGACCCTCGATCAGATCAGCGAAGTGATCACGCAGCGCTATGGAAGACTGGACGGCCTGCTGCATAACGCTGGCATGCTCGGAGATCGCGTTCCTTTCGAGAGCTGCGACCTGAATGTCTGGCAAAAGGTCATGGATGTGAACTACACCGCGGTCGTCATACTGACCCGGTACCTGATGGACCTCTTGAAGACCTCGGACAACGCCTCTGTTGTACTGACCAGTTCCGGAGTCGGTGCAAGGCCGCGGGCCTACTGGGGCTCGTATGCGGTATCCAAGTACGCCATTGAGGGGCTTGCCGAATTGCTGGCAGATGAGTTTGAAAACACATCGCGCATCCGGGTTAACGTGATCAACCCCGGCGCGACCAGAACTCCGATGCGTGCGGCAGCATACCCGAATGAAGATCCCCGCGAGTTGAAGACCGCCGATGCGCTGGTGCCGCTATATCTGTATCTGATGGATCCGAAACTTGCCGCTCACGGCTGTCGCTTTACTTTCTGAGGGTTCCGGGCTTGCCGGGGCTTTGGGGATTGCCGGGCGGTGCGTTCATGATGCCTTTGGGATGGTCGGCCCCGGGATGGTTCCTCCCCCGACCCCATCCGATACAGTTCCTTCGCGTCTGTGCCCCGGATTTCAATGAACTTGCCGGCCTTGACGCCGGAAGGAATGAAAAAGCTGCCAAAGCGCACTCGTTTCAGTCGGCTGACCGTCAGGCCCTGTGATTCCCACAGCCTTCTTACCTCACGGTTGCGCCCCTCCATGATCACCACAAAATACCACTGGTTGGCACCGTCATCCTCCGGCGCCTTCTGGATATCCGTGAATCGGGCGATGCCATCTTCCAGTAAAACGCCTTGCCGCATGTGGCTCAACTGCGTTTCGGTCACTTCGCCCAGCACCCGGACCGCATACTCCCGATCAATCCGGGCGGAGGGATGCATCAGTCGATTGGCAAGCTCGCCATCGGTCGTGAACAGGAGCAAGCCGGTGGTGTTGAAGTCCAGCCGTCCCACCGAGATCCAGCGCTGGTTCTTGAGCCTCGGCAATTTTCGAAAGACACTCGGACGCCCTTCCGGGTCGTCTCTTGAACAGATCTCTCCGGCAGTCTTGTTATAGAGCAAGTGACGATGTTTGACCTCTTTACCGCTGATGGGCCGTCCATCCACGACGATGCGGTCAGTTTCCTCAACACGATCGCCAAGTGTCGCCACCTCACCGTTGACCCGAATGCGCCCGTCGATAATCCACGACTCCATGGCCCGTCGACTTCCGAGCCCGTGTCCGGCAAGCACCTTCTGCAGCTTCACTGAAGGTGGCCCGGCCGTGTGGGCTTGCGCGGGCCGTTCGCTTGCCGCCGATTCCCTTCTGGTCGAACTTCTGGTTGATTCCCGGCCAGACGGCATCTTCCCTGACCGCCGTTTTTCAGACTGCTTCTTCTGAGGCTTGCCTCTATCGGACCATTTTTTCTCAGCGGGCCTTCTATCAGACTGCTCTTGTTCAGGCTGTTTTTGTTCAGGCTGTTTTTGTTCAGGCCGGTTTTTGTCGGACTGCGTTCTATCAGACTGTTCTCTTTTAGACATGGAATCCATCCACAGGGAATCCGGCCAGGTCGAGTTCGCCGGACAATTCGCCAACTGATTCACCAACGAATTGACCAACAAGGTGCGGCAAGCGCTGCGGCCGAACGTCAGGATGAAGGGCCATCGCCGTCCTTGCCGCCATCAATATCCTCGCCCTGGGGCCCGGGACCGTGTCTGTGGGTGTCCGCATCGCCATGGTCCTGGCTGTCGCCCTGATCTTCATCATCCTGGAAGGCGGCATCAAGAATCTCCTGCGGTACGTTCGGGAAGCGTGTCTGAAGGCCCTTTGTTCTGGTAGCGTCCGGGCCGGCGTCATCTTCATCTCCCTCGCTGACCCGGTCGACACCATCCATTTCGTGGCCGCCCTCCCCCTGGCTATCGACTTCCTCCTCGTTGTCGTCATCCTTGAACAGATTGGTGATGTTGTCACTGATCGCCTCAACCCGTTCGCTCACCCGGTCCAGTTCTTCATCGGTGACCGCATCGGGGGCATCGGTGGTCTCGACCTCTTGCTCCGGAGTTTCGATGACCCGGCCCTGCGGCGCGGTATCCTCCTCAAAATCGAGTTCATCGCTGACCCTGTCCAGATCACGGATTTCTGCCAGCGTCGGTAACTGATCCAGACTGCTCAGATCAAAATAGTCGAGAAAGTGCCGCGTGGTCGCATAAATTGCAGGCCGACCGGGCACATCACGATGTCCCACAACCCTGATCCATTCACGCTCCAGCAGCGTTCTGATGATATTGGTACTGACGGTAACGCCGCGAACTTCCTCGATATCACCCCGGGTGATCGGTTGCCTGTAGGCAATCAGCGCCAGTGTTTCCAGCAGTGCCCGGGAATATCGTGGTGGTTTTTCTTCCCACAATCGCCCGATCCATTCGCCGTATTCCTTTCGGACCTGAAAGCGAAACCCACTGGCAACTTCCTTGAGTTCAAACCCCCGGCCCTCACAGTCTGCTGCGATGCTGGCCAGCACCTCCCGCACCTGGGCACGAGTCGGCTGCTCACCATCGAACAGGCTGATCATATGGTCGATGCCAAGCGGCGTATCCGCAGCCAGAATCGCTCCCTCGATGATCTGTTTAAGGGGAAGTTGTTGGGGTTCACTCATCTTATCGTCACACGCCTTGCTGGCCACGAGCCCTGATATGAATCGGTGCAAACGGCTCTGCCTGCACGACATCCAGCAGGGACTCCTTGATCAGCTCCATCATTGCCAGAAACGTCACGATCACACCTGCCCTGCCCTCTTCCACCGTAAACAGTGACATGAACGGCACAAACTGGCTGCCGGCATGGTTCATACGATCCAGAATCTGCGACATCCGCTCTCGGGTTGACAGTGGTTCCAGCGCGATGTGGTGGTGAGTGTAATTCTCCGCCCGCCGCAGCACCCGGGACAACTCCACCAGCATCTCCTGAAGCTGGACCTCGGGCAGTGGCCGGACCTTGTCCGACGCCGGCGCATCGGCACTTGCGATCCACAGGTCGCGGTTGACCCTGGGTAACTCATCGAGTTCCATGGCGGCGTCCTTGAAACGCTCGTATTCCTGCAGCCGCCGCACCAGTTCCGCCCGGGGGTCCTGTTCATCTTCTTCGGCTTCTTCGATCCGTGGTAGAAGCATCCTGGATTTGATCTCTGCCAGCATCGCCGCCATCACCAGATACTCTGCCGCCAACTCAAACTGAAGTTCTGCCATCAGATCGATGTACTCCATGTATTGTCGGGTGATCTCGGCAACCTTGATATCGAGTATGTCGAGGTTCTGCCGACGAATCAGATACAGCAAAAGATCCAGGGGACCCTCGAATGCCTCAAGAATCACCTCAAGCGCATCGGGCGGGATATAGAGGTCGAGCGGTAGCTGCATCATGGGCTTGCCGTCGATGACTGCGAACGGCAATTCCTGCTGGCCCCGGGGTGGCACGGGTTCCCGGTCACTGCGTTTGGCTTGCGCGCCGACTTTCGATTTCATTTCTGACATCGTCTGCTACCTGTAGTTGAGGCCCATGGCGGACCGCACTTCCTCGAGAGTAGATCGGGCTATGGTCCTGGCCTTCTCGCAGCCTTCCGCCACAATGCCCTTGACCAGATCCGGGTTTTCCTCATACTGCCTGGCTCGTTCTCGCATCGGCTGCTGCTCCTGTAAAATGGCCTCGATCAGAGGCTTCTTGCAATCGATGCAGCCTATCCCGGCACTGGTACAGCCCGCTGCTGCCCAGCGTCTGGTCTCCTCGTCCGAATAGATTTCATGCAGACTGAACACAGGGCATTTTTTCGGGTCTCCCGGGTCAGTACGTCTAACCCGGGCCGGGTCTGTCGTCATGGTCTTGATCTTTTTCTCAACGATCTCGGGATCCTCCCGCAGCGAGATCGTGTTGCCGTAGGACTTGGACATCTTCTGACCATCGAGGCCCGGCATGACAGAGGCATCGGTCAATAGTGCCCTCGGCTCCGGCAGGATCGCCTTGCCACCCCCCTCCAGATAACCAAACAGCCGGTCCCGGTCGCCGAGGGGAATGTTCTGCTGGTCAGACACCAGAGCCTGCGCTGTCTCAAGCGATTCCTGCTTGCCTTCTTCCATGAATTCCCGACGCAACTCCCGGTAGAGTCCTGCGTTCTTGCGCCCCAGTTTCTTGATTGCCTCTTCGGCTAATTCTTCAAAACCGCTATCCCGCCCATAGATGTGATTGAAACGCCGTGCGATCTCGCGGGTGATTTCTACATGAGGAACCTGATCTGCGCCGACCGGCACATTGCCAGCCTGATAAATCAGAATATCGGCACTCTGCAGGACTGGGTACCCCAGGAATCCATAGGTCGAGACATCCCGGTCATTGTTGCTCCTGGACATCATGTCCTTGTAGCTGGGCACCCGTTCAACCCAGGATAGCGGCGTAATCATCGACAACAGCAGATGCAGTTCCGCATGCTCAGGTACCTGGGACTGAATGAACAATTCTGCCGAACCCGGATTGACGCCCGCTGCCAGCCAGTCGATCACCATCTCCCAGACATTGTCCTGGATGATCTCCGGTTCTTCGTAGTGAGTCGTCAGGGCATGCCAGTCAGCTACGAAAAACATGCAGTCGAACTCGTGCTGCAGCACGATCCAGTTTTTCAGAACACCGTGGTAGTGGCCGAGATGGAGGCGCCCAGTTGGGCGCATACCGGACAACACGCGCTTCTGCGCTTCAATCAGGCTCATGATTTAGGGCTTGGGGGAAGATGGGATGACCAGTTCATATTACCACAATCGAGCGTGGACCAATGTGCAAACCGGGATCAATTGTCCGACTACCCGGGGCAGGCTTCAATTGCCGGACAGTCGACCTGTTGAAGACTGGACCCTGTGGACGTTACCACTGGACATTGAAGCGCGCGCTGCTGCCGATCATGCAGGTGTTTCGAGTTCTCCTCGGCCCTGTCTGGTAATGACCGGTTCACCGTCCTCAAGATTGACGACGGTGGTGGGCTCCATCCCACAGAAGCCCCCATCGATCACAAGGTCCAGCTGGTGTTCAAGCAGATCACGAATCTCCAGCGGATCAGTCAGTGGATATTCGTCGCCCGGCAGAATCAACGTCGAACTCATCAGTGGTTCCCCGAGGTCCGCCAGCAGCGCCTGACAGATGGCATTGTCCGGTACCCGTAGCCCAATGGTCTTGCGTTTGGGATGCACCAGACGTCGCGGCACTTCCTTGCTGGCTGGCAGGATGAAGGTGAACGGCCCCGGGGTCGCCCCCCTGATCAGGCGATAGGCACTGTTGTCAACGCGGGCATAGGTACCGAGGTCCGACAGGTCACGACAGACCAGCGTGAAATTATGGGAATCGTCAAGTCGACGGATCTGACGAATGCGTTCAAGTGCGCGCTTGTCTCCGAGATGACAGCCGAGCGCGTAGGCGGAGTCCGTCGGGTAGGCAATGACGCCACCACCCTGGATGATCGCCACCGCCTGGCGAATCAGTCGAAGCTGGGGGTTGTCGGGGTGGATGCGGAAATACTGGCTCATGTCGTACCCGGATAGATTGAGCCGCATGCTACCAAACGCCTACGGCGAATACATCACGGGCCGTGGCTAAAAATCGCGACAGAAATGCATTATCATCCACAGGAAATCAGCGGACACAGCCTTTGAAACAGCTAATCGAATATTTGCCTATCGCGTTGTTCGCCGGCGTGTACTTCTCTACCAAAGACATCTACATCAGCACCGGTGTACTGATGGTCGGCATCTGCTTCCAGGTCGGATTCGAGTATGCCAGGTTCAAGGCGGTGAGCCGTCAAACCCAGGTCATTTTCTGGGTCGCGATCATCTTTGGTGGGGCGACATTACTGTTCAGAAACCAGGCATTCATCCAGTGGAAGCCGACCATCGTCAACTGGCTGTTCTGTATCGGTCTGGCCGGCAGCTACTTTGTCGGCAAACAGAGCATCCTGCAAAGAATTCTGGGGGCACAGCTCACGCTGCCAGATCATGTCTGGCGAAATCTGACCTTTGGATGGTCTGCCGGATTCTTCATTGCGGGTGTGCTGAATCTGATCGTGGCATATCAATTCAGCCTCGACTTCTGGGTCAGCTACAAGCTGATCGGCGGCTTTGCCATCACGCTGATCTACCTGGTGATCACCATGGTCTACCTGATCAGAGGCGGTTACATCCGGGAAGACGAGATCCAGGAAGACGAAAAGAATGCCGGGACCGAACCATAGAATCGGCCCTGATATCAGGGCCAATGCCAGCTTCAAACCGAGGCAGAAAAGATAAGGGATATCGCCATGTTGTACGCCATCATCAGTCAGGATGTTGAAAACTCTCTTGCGCTGCGCAAGCAAACGAGGCCCGCTCACCTGGACAGGCTGCAGACGTTGAACGAGCAAGGCAGACTCATCCTGGCAGGACCACATCCGGCCGTGGATAACGACGACCCGGGCGAAGCCGGCTTCACCGGGAGCCTGGTGGTCGCTGAATTTGATGATCTGGCTGCCGCCAGGCAATGGGCCAACGAAGACCCGTATCTCGCCGCCGGGGTGTACGCCCACGTGACCGTCAAGCCATTCCTGAAGGCCCTCCCCTGAAGCTCCTGGCGCTGTGTCTTGTCGCAGCTGCGCTGGGGTGGATCAGCCCGGCGCTCGCAGAGACCGTGTATGTCCGCGACACGCTGTACGTACCGCTGCGCAGCGGACAATCATCGGAACACGCCATTATTCATCGAGGCCTTGCGAGCGGTACCGCGGTGACGCTGCTCGAACAGGTCGAGGACAGCGGATACAGCCGGGTCCGGCTCGAGAACGACACCGAAGGCTGGCTGCCGACCCAGTATCTTGTCAGCGAACCCATCGCCGCAGACCGACTCGAATCGGTAGAGCGGGAACTGCTGGAACTTGAGGAGCAATATCAGCGCGCCCTGCTGCGGCTGCAGGATGCAGAAGCCGCAGCAACAGAAGCCGCCAATGAACAGGCGGCCCTGGCGGCAAACCAGGGAGCCCTGCAAAGGGAACTGGATCGCATTACGCTGCTGGCCGCCGAGACAATCGCCATCGAGCAGGCAAACCAGGGCCTTATGGCGGAACAGGATAGCCTGCGAGCAGAGATCGATGCGCTGTCTGTGATCAATCAGACACTCAGAGGCGATGCCAACCAGATCTGGTATGTCGCCGGGGCTGGTACGGTTCTGATTGGACTGCTGTTCGGTTTCTATGCGGCGAGACGGATCTACCAGCGTCGCAGTATCAGTGGCTGGTCATGATGACCCGCCTCAGTGTGAACCTGAACAAGGTGGCTCTGCTCCGAAATTCGCGAGACACAACGATCCCCAGCGTGACCGACGCAGCGAAGACGGCAATTGAATCAGGGGCTTGCGGCATAACGGTTCATCCCCGCCCGGACATGCGGCACATCCGGCCCCAGGATGTCTACGACCTCGCCAGGCTGTTGTCTGCGAGCGAATACCATGACATTGAATTCAATATCGAGGGCAACCCCTGGGCCGGACCCGAAGACAACGGCTACCCGGGTTTTATGGCGCTGATCCTGGAGGTATGCCCCCATCAGGCCACCCTCGTACCTGATGACCCGTCCCAGCTGACATCGGATCACGGCTGGGACCTCAGCGACCCTCAGACCCGCGACCGGTTAAGTCCGATCATCAATGAAATCCAGTCAAAGGGCACTCGAGTAAGCCTTTTTATGGACCCTGTTGACGCCCAATTGCAACATGCTGCCGAGCTCGGATGTGAGCGAATTGAGTTCTACACCGGCCCCTATGCAGATGCCTTTGACTCGCCAGACAACGAGTCCGTGCTCAGTCAATTTACCGGTGCGAGCCAGTTCGCGAGTCAACTCGGTCTTGGGATCAACGCTGGTCACGATCTTAACCAGCACAATCTCGAGGCTTTTCTGAGAGCCGTTCAACCCGTTGCAGAGGTCTCTATCGGGCATGCCATCATCAGTGACGCGCTATGGCTGGGCCTTGCCGAGACTGTGCGACGCTATCAGCAGATTATCGAATCGGTTCCGTTCTCGAACATCTGAGCCACTTTCATGGAAGTTCTGGCCACATGTTGTGCCGTCCGGAAAACTTCCTGGCACGACAACGGCGTGCCCGACCCGGGCACGCTGAGGGCTCTACTGACCGGACTCGGGTATATTGGCACCGGATTGCAGGGCAGTGCCGTGGCTCTGTATCATACTGGTGCCTTCGGGCCAACACCTCCAAATTCGTCTGACCACAAAGAATCCAAACATGACTTCACCTGCCAAGAACATCACCATTTCACTTATTCTGGCCATCGTCGCCTACCTTCTGGATGGCCTCATTCGTTTTCAGGCCCTGGGACTACCCGATTCCGGGTCAGACTTCGGAGTGCTCATCATGCTGTTTGCCGTCATTGCAGCAGCCAGCTTTCTTGCAGGAGGAACATCGCCCCGGGTCCCGGCCGCATCGAGCTCCGGTGACGGCGCCAGGCCCGGTACAAACGCCGGATCCGGCTCACAGCGGGAGACCGGCACGGTCAAATGGTTCAACGTCAAGAAAGGCTATGGTTTCATCACCCGGGACGATGGTGAGGATGTGTTCGTTCACTATCGCAATATTGAAGGCGATGGCCGACGGTCTGTTTCTGATGGACAACGCGTCAGCTTCGTGGTGGTCGAGGGCGAAAAGGGTCCCCAGGCGGAAGAAGTCTCGACGACCTGACCCGGGCAACGTTCATGGACGTCATTTTTCTGTCGGCAGAGAACATGCTGAACGATGAAGAGCCAGCAGCAGGGCTACCGACCATGCCCTGTGGACTTATCTTTCGTGAAGCCAGGGCACAGCTGTATGCCCTTGTCTGCGGCACGTTTCACGACGATGCCATGGCCATGGAGACCCAGGTGACGCTGGATGACAATGGCATGCTGGACATGGACGGCAACACCGGTGCGGAGATCTATGCCTTGTCTGCTGCGCTGGTTGAAACTCTGGCCGAACTGGAGGAAGACCAGTTGAACGATGTTATTGCCCAGTGGCAGGAAACCGAAGAAATCGAAGCGCTCGACACGGAAAGCTCAGATCTCGCCGAGTTTGTCTTTTCCCTCATTCACCTGTGCCAGATCGCCTGTAACGAGGATGATCTCGGCGTGTACGTTCTCACCGCAGGGTAGTTGGCAGCCATGAGCACCGTCTATTCAACAGACAAGGGCAAACACTGTGCGGGCTGCCACCGTCCGACGCCCGAGTGTGTCTGCCGGGACCAGCGTCCAGCGCACACCGACGGCATCGTCAGATTGCAGCGTCAGGTCAAGGGACGAAATGGCAAGCCGGTCGTCATTATCAGCGGGTTGCCACTGAACCCGGCTGAACTGAAAGTTCTGGCCAAAAAACTCAAAAGCCGATGCGGCGTCGGAGGCAGTATTGAGCAGGGAAACATACTGATCCAGGGAGATCAGCGTGAACTCCTCAAGCAGGCCCTGGAGGCCGATGGCTACACCGTCAAAGTGAGTGGAGGCTAGTGGGTACAATCATTGATGTGCGCGATCCAGGGCTCGCCGGGGCGCGCTTTTTTGACTGCCGCGCCTCTCTTGCCGACCCGGATGACGGTCGCAAGCGGTTCCTGGAAAACCATATCCCGGGCGCAATCCATGCCGACCTCAACCGGGACCTCAGTTCCCCGGTTCAAGCCGGTATCACCGGGCGTCATCCGCTTCCGGCACGAACAGATTTCATCTCGACGGTCAGCCGATGGGGTCTTACCTCCGATAGCATTGTGGTCGCCTACGATGATGACACAGGCGCCTTTGCGGCGCGCCTGTGGTGGCTCATGCGGTGGCTCGGTCACGAGAATGCATTCGTCCTGGATGGCGGTCTGGTCGCCTGGGTGACGGCGGGACGACACCTGACCTCCGAAATCTCAGCACCAGCAGCCTCGCTCTATCACGCGGCGGAGCCGTTGACCCGGCAGGTTGTGGCCGAGGAAGTGTCGCGCTGGCGGGGTCTGCTGATCGACGCTCGCGACCCGATACGGTTTCGCGGCGAGGTAGAGCCGATTGATCCGGTGGCCGGACACATCCCCGGCGCCGTCAACAGACCCTTCCTCGACAACCTGGACGGGGGGCAATTCCGGCCCCCGGGGCAACTGCGGTCACAGTTCACTGCCCTCGGCGCCAATACCTCACACACGGCCTGCTACTGCGGCTCCGGCGTCACTGCCGCCCACAACATCCTTGCCATCGTCCACGGGGGGCTTCCTGAACCAGCGTTGTATGCGGGCTCCTGGAGCGAATGGATTACCGACCCGGAACGGCCCGTGGCCCGCGGCGCGGCTCCATGACCGATCCCTATCTGCTGCCCACGGCAGATATTGAGTGGCAGCATGGGACGCCATTCTCGAAAGATCTCAATGACATCTACTGGAGTCGGGAGACCGGCCCGGCCGAGAAGTCCCACGTCTTCATCGAACCTGCGGGCTTTGAATCGAGGTGGTCACGGCTGACGGGCGATGGATTCTTTGTGGTCGCAGAGCTGGGCTTTGGTCTGGGGTTGAATTTTCTGCTGACGGTCGCCGCATGGCGGCGGCTCAAACCACGCGGTATTCTGCATTACGTCAGTTTCGAAAATCGCCCCGTGGACGCTCGCGAAATCGGACGGCTGACGGCATTGTTGCCTGACCTGCCGGTCGCAGAACTTGCCGCGCGCTACCCGTCCGCTGTTCGCGGACATCACGTGCGGTGGTTCGATGATCAAATCCGCCTGACACTGATATTCGACGACGCACCCAGGGCGCTTCGTCGTTTCAAGGGCCAGGTTGATGCCTGGTACCTGGACGGATTCAGTCCGGGTTGTAATCCGGCATTGTGGGACCAGCACGCAATCAGCCCCCTTTTCGGTCTGTCGCGACCCGGTGCCACATTGTCCACCTATTCCGTTGCCGCGGTCGTGCGGCGAAGCCTGACACGTGCCGGACTGAACATTGAACGCCGCCCCGGATTCGGCCGCAAGCGGGAAATGCTGGTCGCCTTCCGGCCCGGAGTCTGGAAACCTGCTCGCCGCCCGACCGGAGACGTCGCCGTCATCGGCTGTGGTGTCGCCGGCAGCTACCTCACAGAAGCACTCATCAGACGCGGCATCAGCACTGTGACCATCGCAAAAGATGGCGGTACCTCCAGGCAGGTGCGCCAGCTTGCCGTCTATCCCTCACTCGCGGCGCGGGCCGAGGCCCGATATCGTTTCTCGATCAGCGCGTTCGACTATGGGCGCCTGAACAACGTGGACTTCCACAAAACGGGCGTCACGATTGAACTGAAACCTGCCGAAATTCCGCGCTGGGCAGCGATCAGCGCGCAACTGCCCGATGATCTCATTCATCTCGATGGTCATCAGCTATGCTTCCCGCAGGGGGGCTGGCTCGACACACCGGACCTGACGGACCGAATCAGAGCCAGTGCGCGGCACCTTGAAACCAAAGTAGACGGCATCCACAGGTCCAATGATCAATGGCTCATTGACACCCATGCCGGGCAAGGGCCACACCATGCTGATGCCGTTTTTCTGGCGATGGGGGCGTCCCCGCTGCCGATACCCGACTGCTTCGATCTCGACCTGATTCCTGGCCTCGCACTGACCGTCGCAGAACCGGGCGGTCAGGCCGGGCCAGTGATGACCGGGCAACAGACCCGGTTTCCACCTCTGGGTGGGACGCGGACCATTTCCGGGCTGTACGATCGTGGACTCACCCAGGGGAACAATGAGCACATCAGCACCCTGCTATCCGGAATATCGCCGGTACCCCGGGTGATTTCCGCGCGGATTGGCACCCGAGCCGCAACACGCGACCGGTTCCCCATTGCTGGTGCCATGCCTGACTGGCGCGGTGAGTCTGGTCCAGGTGCGACGTTGCCCACCGATCTGGAAGGGCTGTTCGTGATGGCAGGGCTAGGTTCTCACGGAGGCAACCATGCCCGATTGCTGGCCGAATATCTGGTGAGTCTCTATACCGGCGAACCCTTACCCGTCGACAAAGCCATTCAGGATGCTCTGCATCCGGTACGGTTCCAGCGACGCGACGCCTCCCGGGTTACGAAAACACCCGGACATTGATCACGCCGTCGATGGCCTGAATCGCGGCCACCACTTCTTCAGAGGCCTCGGCCTCGATGTCAATGAGGTTGTAGGCGATGTCATCGCGACTTCGATTGAGCATGTCGATCACATTGATATCACGATCTGCCAGAATAGACAGGGTCTTTCCCAGAATACGGGGCACGTTACGATTCGCCATCGCCAGGCGAACGCCATGACCGCTGCGCTCCAGAACGAGGGTTGGAAAATTGACTGAATTCCTGATGTTGCCGTTCTCCAGAAAATCGACGATCTGATCCGCCACCATGATGGCACAGTTATCCTCGGCCTCTCCGGTGCTGGCACCAAGGTGGGGCGTGGCAATGACACCCCGGTGCCCGATCAGACCAGGGGTCGGAAAATCACAGATGTACTGCGAGAGCCTGCCTGACGCCAATGCGGCGAGGACCGCTGGTTCATCAACGATTTCCTCCCGCGCATAGTTCAGCAACACCGCACCTTCACGGAAATAGCTCAGGTGTTCGGTGTTGATCAGGCCCCTGGTGCTGTCCAGCATCGGCACATGGAGAGATACGATATCGGACCTGGAAAACAGCGATTGCATGTTCTCCATCTTCTGGACCCTGCGCGAGAGGCGCCATGCGGCATCGACAGACAACGCGGGATCGAATCCAACTACCTCCATTTCCATCTGCAGCGCGATCTCGGCCACCATGGATCCAATGGCCCCCAGCCCGAGAACACCCAGCGTTCTGCCCTTGAGCTCACGGCCGGAGAAGCGCTTCTTGGCAGCCTCCACATCCTTGTTCAGCAACGCCTTGTCCTTCTGACCTCCCAGTGTCGATACATACTCGATCCCCGGAATGATTCCCCTGCAGGACAGGAGCAGACCGACCACCACCAGTTCCTTGACCGCATTAGCATTGGCGCCCGGCGTGTTAAAGACCACAATACCCCGGTCAGTGAACTCATCCACGGGAATGTTATTGACGCCTGCGCCGGCCCGACCAACGGCTCTGAGCCGGGGGGTGGCATCTTCCAGGGTCAGCTGGTGGCTGCGGACAACGATCGCATCAGGATCGGTGATCTCGGAACCGATTTCATAGTGCTTGCGCGGAAACCGTTCGAGCCCCAGTTCTGAAATGTTGTTCAGCGTTCGAATCTTGTACATGAGCTTCCCTTGCGGATGGCCGATAAGTGCTGTTCTGTTCTCTGGTGGATGAAGCGCTGGGCCGGCCTGTCAGAAAAGGCTTTGACCGCCGCTCACCATATCATGAAGCCAGTAGATGATGACGTAGAGTGCGAGGCCAATGCCGATCGCGAGATAGCTGATGTCACCCGCGGCAATACGGGTTCGCCGTGTTGCGAGTGCGACAAAAGGTATGTTTGATGTGGTCGCAAAAAAGGTGGCCCAACCGGGCTCCTCACCACGACGTTTGCGGGCATCCATGGAGATCGTCCCGAGCACCGACATCAGACCGAGGGTTCCAAAAAAGACGACGGATGCCTCGTCACCGTTCGCAATCAGATGGCTGATCACATACAGGATGATGGCCCACTGAATCGGATGCCGGGTGATCTTGAGTACCCCGCGCAACTCGTCGTTTACGGCACTTTCCATCTTCACGGCCGTCGGGTTTCTGGTCATGATCCCCATGGACAGCAGCACCAGGGCGAACATCATGATCACTTTGGCGATGAGGTAAGCCGTCGGGGTCGGCGACCAGAGAAACGTGCCATGAGGAATCACAGCGTATGCGTAGATCATCGCACCCAGGGTAACGAAGCTCATCAGGGAATAGGCCACAAGATAGGCGGTCTCTCCCATGGCACCGATCAGTGCGCCACGGAGCGGTGTCGCCGAGATACCAAGGTGGGTGATCAGAAACGCTAGGCAGGTGACAAGCAGGATGGTCATGGATGATGCTCCTCTGGCAGCCCTGAGGGTGCACGTCTCAGGCACGGTATAGTCGTGCAGCAAGGTGCCCATGCTGGCACCTCGTCCCATGTGAACTTCCATGAAGGCCTTGAGCGTGCCCGGACCGGGCACGCGTAGTCGTGCAAGAAAGTATTCACGCCAGCACCTCGTCTCAAGTGAACTTCCGTGAAAAGCTGCATCTTAGCGCAATGCCGACATGAATCCCGCCACCTGCGATCAAAATCGCGATATGCGAGCGGCGATTCAGATCAGGGATCAGCCAGTTGCCGGATCAGCGGGGCTTTGGCAGCCCCGAGCGTGCCCGTGCCGGGCACGCCCTGGTCGTGCCGGGAAGTTTTCCGGACGCCGCCATCACCCACCGAGGCACGAACACAACCAACCGTCAGGGTCAGCACAGCGGACCGACCATCGAGGGGCCGCAGGACCTAGATTTCATCACTCGTCCCTCGACATCGAATCGCGCCATAGATAAATAGTCCACCCAGCAATGTCGCTACAGCAAAGTCAACACTGAACAACCGGCCCATGACTCCGGACAGCGTCGCACTGGCCGTAGAGATCGATGCCATCGGCACCATATGATCCGCCATCCAGATCGCTACATCTGTATCGGCAACCAGCACACCATCCAGGATGATCAAAACCACAGGCACACCCACGGCCCAGATGAACGGTACGCTACGGGCTGCGGCGGATACCAGAAGCAGCCAGCCATAGTATGGAAGCGCCCACAGCGCCATGTAGACCACGTAGACCAGCATAGAGAACCAGACCGCCGGCAATGCCATGGACGGGACGAGGAGCGTCTCCCAGACTGGTACGTCATGGCCAGCCGCAATGGCCACCGCCATCAGCAACAACAGAAGCTGGACCACGATGGCTGCCCCGACATAGACGAGTGGTAGCGCGAAGGCGGCTGTCAGCAGCTTGGCCGTCACCGTCTGGGCATCGGAAACCGGCATCGATTTCCAGAACAGAACACTTCGGTCCTTTCTGTCCTCGTAAAGCGTGTCCAGCAAATAAAAGAACGTCACAAAACAGAGCACAATGTAGAACTGACCGCTGGCAAACCAGAAGACCCTGGTAATATGATGCCGTCGTTCATCCGGTGACATCGTCTCGAGTTCCATCAGCGATGACGTCACGATGACCGCGCCACCGGAGCCATCGATCTGCAGTCGATTGCCGTCATTCTCTACCTCGACCTTGATCATGCCGGCGTCGAGGACAAGATAGCCCAGCCCCAGAACCGACACCACAAGTACGATCATCACAAGGGGCATGGTGACAAATGCTGCGCGATGCTCCCAGAATTCTCGTCTGATCAGGATGGGAAACCGGTTCATGATACCTCCCCGATGCCCGCAGTCCGGGACTTCCCCGCCAGCTTCGCGATAAACAGATCGGAAACAGACGGCACACTGACTTCTCCAAGCCCGACCAGCCTGTCCCTTGCAACGCCCTCAAAAATACACCGCTTCTTGCCAATCACGTCCCGGATATGAATCGGTCCCAGGGCAACTGCACGGTCAACGTGGTCCGGCGCGACCAGCAGTTCTGTATAGGTGTCTGCCAGACTGGCCATGGCGCTGTCCAGTACGATCTCGCCCGCATTGATGAACAGCAGATGGGTCAGCAGAGATTCGACTTCCTCTACCTGATGGGTCGAAATGATGATGCTCATATTGCGCTCAAAGTAGTCATCAAGGAGCCTGTCGTAGAATGCCTTTCGGTAAAGGATGTCGAGCCCGATGGTCGGTTCGTCCAGCACCAGCAGATCCACGTCGATCGACATCACCACAGCAAGATGCAGTTGCGTGACCATCCCCTTTGAAAGCTGTCTGACACGATGGCGGGGCTTGATATCCGTCTCCGCCAACAGTTGCAGCGCACGTTTCCGATCAAACCGGTGGTGTACACCTGCCACATATTCGATGACCTCTGACACCCTCAGCCAGCGGGGCAGGATCCCGACGTCGGCTATGAAACAAACCTGCTCCATGACGCGATCACGACTGACGCGAGGATCGTATCCCATCACGGCGAGGCGTCCGTCGAACCCGGTCAGGCCCAGGATCGCTTTCAGGGTGGTGGTCTTACCTGCCCCATTGGGGCCAATCAGACCGACCACAGATCCCTCAGCGATATCGAAACTGACCTCACGCATGGCCCAGACATCGCCGAAACGTTTATTCATGTTGTGTGCCGACACCACGGTCATGACAATTTCTCCTTAACAGCCTTGAGCGTGCCCGTGCCAGGCACGCCGTAGTCGTGATGGGAAGTTTTCCAGACAACACAGCATGCCGCCGGAACTCCATGAAAGCCTTGAGCGTGCCCGTGCCTGGTACGCCGTAGTCGTGACGGGAAGTTTCCAGACGACCAGCGTGCCGCCGGAAC
>JAQBUI010000051.1 GCA_027624035.1 Pseudomonadota bacterium
GTGACGGGAAGTTTCCAGACGACACAGCGTGCCGTCGGAACTCCATGAAAGCCTTGAGCGTGCCCGGATCAGGCGTGCGTCGTCGTGTAAGGAAATATTTCACGCTGGCCCCTCGTGTCAAGTGAACTTCCATGAAAGGTCAGCCCGGGTAATTCCCAGGCGTCTCATTTTCTCCACGATCGCCGGCCACTCCTCATTGAGAAACCGGGCCCGTTCAGCGTCGCGCAGTCGTGCCCTTGCACCCTCCTCAACAAACATGCCGAGGCCCCTGCGCATCTCGACCAATCCCTGCTCAGTCAGTAACTGGTAGGCCCGGGATACTGTCAACGGATTGATCCGATGCTGAGCCGCAATCTGCCGGACCGACGGCAAAGCATCGCCATCGTCGAAGATGCCTTCGAGAATTTCGGCAACCAGCCTGTCCCGGAGTTGCCGGTAGATCGGTTCCTTGTCGTTCCAGTGAATGGCCAAGTGGTGTTCTATTGATCTAGTGTTGTATATAACTATAACACCAGTACGCTGACTTGCAACCAAAAACTGGACAAGAGCCTGAACGCAGGATGCTTTCCAGCATTCAGGTCTTAAGCCACAGGGCTCAGCAGAGCTGACAGGCTGATCTCACTCGAAGCCTTTGCGCTGAGCGTTCGGTTGTCACACGATTTGTTCTCCGTTGACCCGGCTTGCCCCCAGGATCAGACGTCATGGGTTTTCATGGAAGTTCTGGCCGCACGCTGTGCCGTCCGGAAAACTTCCCGGCACGACAACGGCGTGCCCAACCCGGACACGCTGAGGGCTCCACAGGTACCGATTACGAGTTCCGGTGCCCCCACATCCTGGGCTCCAGCAGCTGATCCACAGCACTGCATGACCGTTCCTGATGCTGAAGCGATAGCCAGAAGGACTGTATTGCTAACGCCCGGGGAAGCTCTGATCAAGTCTTCGTCAGAGCCAGGCAGAAGCGCCCGCAGAAAACCGCGAAAACACTTCAATTTCGAGACGTTTCGAGGACGACTTTCATGGAAGTTCTGGCCGCACGCTGTGCCGTCCGGAAAACTTCCCGGCACGACAACGGCGTGCCCAACCCGGGCACGCTGAGGGCTCCAACGCAGCGATCACAGGAAAAGGCCCCAATCAGAGGCTCTCTAAAGGCGATAATCGAGGGGCGGGTCGCGGTCTCCGAGAAGCGGCGTATAGATAAAGTCCCTGCCACGACGCTGGGTAAATTCGTCATTTGCTTCAGCGATCAGGGTGGGGTCCTGCAACAGGTCCATCAGCGTCAGCGCCAGGGTTTTTGCCGCTACCTGCATCCCCTTGATACCGATGCTGGTCCCGCCCGCGGCAATCGCCTGCCAGCTATGGGACGCCGTACCCGGCACCCAGGTTGCCGTGCGCAGGCCAGTGGTGGGAACCACCCAGCTGACGTCACCCACGTCGGTAGAGCCTTTGCCTCGTTCGAGTTCCATCGGCAGAACCCTGCTGTGCAAGCCTCGATAGTCAATGTCGTCCAGGAACGTGGCAGAGATCTTGTCTGCAAACTCCTGTTCTGTGGGCGTGTACTCGTAGCCACCAATGATCGACAGATTACGATGCATTGCCCTTGCAAGGGTTTCGTTGGGCAACAAGCTGTGATTACCGTGCATGACTTCAACATCCACACTGGTCCCGGTGCCCTGGCCGGCCGCCTCCGCCGCCGCGACGACTCGGTCCCATATCTTCTCCAGCGTGGCAGCCTCGGGATGGCGAACAAAGTAATAGACCTGGGCCAGTTCAGGGACCACATTGGGCGCTTCGCCGCCTTTGGTAATCACGTAGTGAATTCGAGTCTGCTCCGGCACATGCTCCCGCATCAGGTTCACCATGTAGTTCAGGGCCTCCACGCCATCGAGCGCCGAACGCCCCAGATGAGGTGCCGCCGCTGCGTGGGCGGAGATACCGGAATACGTGAATCTTGCAGACCGGTTGGCAAGGCTGGTCGCCGGGTTGGCAAGGTTGCGGTCGGCAGCATGCCAGTGCAGGACGGCGTCCACATCGTTGAAAAGGCCAGCCCGGACCATATATACCTTGCCGGAACCACCCTCTTCTGCCGGACTTCCATAGACACGAAGCGTACCCTGAATCCGGTTCTCGGCCATCCACTTCCTGACCGCCACGGCAGCCGATACAGACCCCGTACCAAACAGATGATGTCCGCAGGCATGGCCGTTCGGCTGGCCCTCCCTGCGCTGTCTTGTGGGTACTGCGGCCTGTGATATTCCGGGCAGTGCGTCAAATTCCGCGAGCAATCCGATGACCGGTTCACCACTGCCGTAGCTTGCGACAAAGGCGGTTGGGATCTCGGCGGTGCCTGCCTGGATCGAGAAACCGGCTCGCTTCAGCGATTTCTGCAGCAGCGCAGAGCTCTTGTTCTCCAGATAACCCAGTTCTGCGAGATCATAGATTTGCATCGCCAGCGACGCGTTTTCGTCACGGCGCTCATCGATGTATGCCGTGACCATCTCCCTGTAATGGTCGTCGTCATTGTCATGTCCGCCGCTGCCTGTGGCCAGCGCGCCAGCCACAGGCAACGTGCCTGCCATGATGGCAGCGATGATAGAAAGGGCCTTCCAATGCCTCATGCCTTGTCCCCAACCTCGTGAATGATGTCCGATATGACCGCCACACTATCAACGACCGTGAATTCTGCAAGCCTGGCCGTGATCTCTGCCCGGTTCCCATAGACCTGATCGATCAGACTCACCAGACTAAGGTCATTGAGGTCAGACTCCTCCAGCACGTTGGAGTAACCAAGGCGCAGGAAGGTTCTGGCGTTGTCCAACTGATCCCCACGGCTCGCCAGCGATGGCAGAGGAATCAGGATGTGGGGCGTTCGGGTCACCAGCAACTCATACAGGGAATTCGCGCCCGCCCTCGAAATGACCACGTCAGCGGCTGCCAGCACGTCGCCAAACTCAGCATCCAGGTAATCACGTTGCTGGTATCCCGCACGACCTGAAAGCGATTCGTCCACGTTGCCTGCTCCCACCACATGGACGATATGGTAGCGGCTCAGCAATTCATCCAGAACGCGGCGAACCTGACCATTGATACGGGCGGAACCCAGGCTTCCACCAAAGATCAGCAATAACGGCTTGCCAGCGTCCAGACCAACCGATTGAAGCCCCCTGACGGGATCACCCCTGACGAGACTTCGACGCACGGGCGTACCCGTCACGACCATCCTGGCCCTGACGCTGTCAGAGAGGTACTGACCGGTCTCGGCAAAGTTAACGCAGACCCGCTGCACCACCGGGAAACACAGGCGATTGGCCAGGCCCGGGGTCACATCGGATTCATGGCAGATGACCGGAACTCGCCAGAAGCGGGCAGCATAGACCAGCGGCACCGAAACAAATCCTCCTTTGGAGAACACCACATCGGGTTTCTCCCTGAACACGATGACCAGACTCTGTAAAAGGCCCCACGCGATCAGGAGTGGATCAATGAAATTCTGCCAGGAAAAGTAACGGCGCAGCTTGCCTGAGGCGATCGGCCAATAGCGGACCTTCTGCCGGGCAATGATCTGCCGTTCAATGCCATCATAGGACCCCACGTAGCCGATCTGCGCACCAGAGTCCCGCAGGGCCTCAATCAGCGCAACATTGGGTGTGACATGGCCTGCGGTACCACCGCCCGTCAGGATAATTTTCATCGCCAGAACTTCATCACCAGGTTCTGCCTGACGTACCAGTCATCAATGATGAGCTCGTTGTTGCCGAGATCTTCTGCAAATGGGCTTTCATGGAAGTTCTGGCCGCACGCTGTGCCGTCCGGAAAACTTCCCGGCACGACAACGGCGTCGCCGACCCGGGCACGCTAAGGGCTTTCATGGAAGTTCTGGCCGCACGCTGTGCCGTCCGGAAAACTTCCCGGCACGACAACGGCGTGCCCAACCCGGGCACGCTGAGGGCTCCTGGGGGCTGGCGCACTGGCGACTGGATCACTCACTATAGCTCCAGCGCCTCACGAGCCAGCGGAATGGTCACGCGGCGCTGCCGAGCCAGGGTCGCCTCATCGAGTCGTTCCAGCAGTGAGATCAGGTTCTGCATGCCTCGCGGGCTGCGATCCATGATGTACCGGCCAACCTCCGGTGGCAGGTCGAAACCCCTGCCCCGTGCCCGGGCCTGCAGGACCGCAAGCTTTTCGTCGTCGGTCAATGGATTGGTTTCGAGACTCATGGCACCCCGCAGGCGAGAGGCAAGGTCAGGTAGATTTACCTTCAATTGCGAGGCTGGCGAGGCACCACACAGGCACAGAAATCCACCCTGGGCAAGGGCCCCGTTGATGAGATGAAACAGCGCCGCTTCCCACTGGTCATCTCCGAGTACCGAATCAACATCGTCCACGCAGACTGTACCGACCAGTTCAAGATCCCGCAGAATGTCCGGTTGGTGGGCCGCCGGAGCCGGCAGATAGATCGCCTCCCGGCCCTGAACAGTGGCTTCATGGCATCGGGCCTGCAGCAGGTGACTTCGCCCACTCTCGGGTCTTCCCCACAGATAGAGCAGTCCCGTCATCGACGCCATGCGGGCGGCAGCGGGACCAACATAATCGGAGAACGTCGCGTCTTCCCGCAGCCGAATGTCCAGGGCAAGCTGAATGGTCATGATTCCGAACCAGGTGACTCCGCCTTCCCGCTGTCGCCCTGCTGATCCCCCTGTCCCTGCGGGGGGTCGGCCCCCGGAACATCGAGCGAGTCGCCATAGAGCTCACTCCTGAGATAGTTAATGTGCAGATGGCGAATGAACACCATCGCGACCGCCGCTACCGGCAGCGCCAGCAGAATCCCGATGAACCCGAACAATTGTCCACCCGCCAGCACCGCAAAGATGACCGCCACAGGATGCAGACCAATTCGATCACCAACCAGCCAGGGCGTCAGGACCATCCCCTCCAGGCCCTGACCAATCAAAAAGACGATCAACACATACACCAGGTGAATGGCATCCTGAAATTGAAACAAGGCGGCAAACATGGCCGCTACAATGCCAACGGCAAAGCCAAGGTAGGGTACGATGCTCGCGAGCCCTGCGAGCATTCCAATCAGCAGCGCCAGGTCCAGCCCGATCAGCGACAGGCCCAGCGCGTAGATGCAACCGAGCAGAAACATGATGAGCAACTGGCCCCGCAGGAATTCGCTCAGTACGCCGTCACACTCCTTCGTCAGCCTCACCGTCTCTGACTCCAGATGTCGCGGAATCATCTCTCTGATTCTGGCCACGACGATGTCCCAGTCTCGCATCAGGTAGAACGCAACCACAGGAGTAAGGGCAAGGGAGGTCACCGTGGTCAGCAGCATGGCACCAGATGCAGTCACATTCTGCACCACCTGGCCAACCAGCCCACCTGCCTGCTGCCAGTTCTCCAGCAACCGGGCCTTCAGGGACTCGAGTGAGATGTCGAATGGATCGATATTGAAGGTCGCCACCAACCATGGGCTGGCGGTCTGCTGCAGCCAGGCAATCAACAGCGGGATGTCTCGAACCAGCGAGGACACCTCATTGACCAACATGGGAACCATGATGAAGGCTGCTCCACCGAGCAGCAACGCGAACCCTACAAACACAATCAGGACGCCCACTGTTCGATTGACCCGTCGTGCCTCAAGACGGTCTACCAGTGGGTCGCCGAGGTACGCCAGAATCATGCCTGCCACAAAAGGCGTAAGAATCGGACGCAGGTAATAAATGGCAATAGCCACCACGACAATCAGCATCAGCCCGAATGTTTTCTGGGTGGTCGTCAACGCAGCCACCTATAGACCAGTGCGGCCTGACTGCGGGACATCAGGGCCAGAGAATCATCCAGTTCAATGATCTCAATAAGCTGGTCGCGCTGGCCTTCGATGTCCAGATGAAGTTCAACCTCGTCACCCCTGACCCCGACCACCAGAGTGTCCAGAACTGGCGTCAGGGAACCGAGGTATGTCCCGAGAGACGCATAGTCGCTGGCACTGTCAACAGACTCCACCCGAATCACCACCACTTCCCGGGAACTGTCCAGGCCATATAGAAGCGCGAGTTCATTGGCCAGTCGATCAATCACGGTATGCGCGAGTTCCCGCACGTCAACCGCACTCGCGGTGACGTCCTGCCAGCGCGATTCGATCCGGTACGCCCAGTTCGCGGTCCATTGCCCAAGGGCATCCCGCTGAAACCGGCCCGTCAGCACGCCGTCGGGGCTGTAACGCGCCGACGCGGTATCGATCCGTTCCAGAAAAGATCCCCACACCTCAGCCGTGGACAACGCCGCATCCTCAAGGTCAAGCAATGGAAACAACAGCGGAATGCCGCGCAGCCGGGCCTCATCCTGCAAGGCAGCCACCAGTGGTCCACCGTCGTGCTCTCCCAGAATCCGTCGGCCACGCTCATCGCTGACGGCAATCCAGAGCAGTACTCCAGGACGATTGCTGCCCCACACCGGAAAACCGGCGCCTCGCAGCAGCCTTGCCACCGCATTGGGATCAAAATGGATACGAAGAATCCTGACAGGCACCGCTGCGCCATCAAGCTGCAGCACCCGATCTGTTGATTCATACGTGTACTGGTTGTAGTAGGCCTGTGGATTGCGCAGCGAACCTGCGACGAGGCTGCTTTCCTCCACGCCCGGAGTCCCTGAAACCCGGATCAGGACCTGCAGCAGCCCCGCACGCGCGCCTTCATTGAGCTGCCTCGCGCTCTCATCAGTGACCAGCACTTCGGCAACGTACAGATCTTCCACCGGCAATGCAGCTGACCCGAAGCTGAACCACAGAAGACAAAATCCCAGGATTTGGGAACTTATTCTGATAGTTTGTATCCCTTTAAGATGAAGCGACAATGCCCAACCCATACCCGCCAGCGGAAACCCGGTGCAAGCTGCCCCGGGGACCACAGACGTGGGATTGTCATAAACTGATCTGACATTTACAAGATGAAATCACTAAACCGAATGATAATCGGGCTGTCATGGTATTTCCGACCCCACACTTTGCCGTCCGGAATACCTCCCGGCGCGACGACGGCGTGGCTGGCTCGGGCACGCTCATGGCTGTCATGGTATTTCCGACCCCACACTTTGCCGTCCGGAATACCTCCCGGCTCGACGGCGGAGTGGCTGGCTCGGGCACGCTCATGGCTGTCATGGTATTTCCGATCCCACACTTTGCCGTCCGGAATACCTCCCGGCGCGACGACGGCGTGGCTGGCTCGGGCATGTTTTTGGATGCTGGCCCTGGTCGTCATGCCGCTGGCGAGTTCTGCTGCACCGGCAGGGCTGACGCCGTTCAAGGCAGAGTATCGAGCCAACTTCAAGGGACTGCCCGTCAGTGCGACCGGCATACGTGAACTGAGGTCGATGCCTGAAGGGCGCTACCACTTTTCCTCAACGGCCCGGTCGCTGTTTGCCTCGGTCTCCGAAACGACGCTGTTCGAATGGGAGGGCGGCCCCGTACCAGTCCACTACGAGTACATTCGCAAGGGTATTGGCAAGAACCGACAGGATCTCATCGCCTTCGATCACCCGGCGCTCGTGGCAACCTATCGGGATCAGAACCATGTGATCGGACCAGGCACGCTGGACAAGCTCAGCTACCAGATCAGGATGCGCGCTGATCTGCTACAGGCATATCAAAGCGGGTCACAATGGCCCGACATGCACTATGAAGTGGCCGACAGGGGGCAGCTTCGCCAGTACGACTTCGCTGTGGTCGGTGAATCAGAGGTCGATACTCCGGTCGGTCGGTTCAAGACCATCGAGGCCACCCGGGTACGTCAGGATGACGACAGAACGACCACCTTCTGGATGGCGCCCGAGTACGAGTTCATGTTGATCCAATTCGAGCAGACCGAAGCCAACGGCAAGGTGTTCTCACTGCTGCTCAAGCAGGCCGAGTTTGACGGCAGGCCCGTTCGCGGCTCCAACCGTCAGTAGCCGTCAGGGCTGTGCCGACCGGTCCAGGTCAGGCTTTCGGTAATGTGACGCCCCGCTGCCCCTGGTACTTGCCTCCCCGGTCCGCGTAGGACGTTTCACAGATCTCGTCCGACTCAAAAAACAACATCTGGGCCACGCCTTCGTTCGCGTAGATCCTCGCCGGCAGCGTCGTGGTATTTGAAAACTCAAGGGTGACGTGGCCCTCCCATTCCGGCTCAAGGGGCGTGACATTGACGATGATGCCGCAGCGTGCATACGTGGACTTGCCAAGGCAGATCGTCAGTACGCTCCGAGGAATCCGGAAATACTCGACGGTGCTCGCCAGCGCGAAGGAATTGGGTGGAATAACACAAACATCGCTTTGCAGATCGACAAAGCTCTTCTCGTCGAAAGCTTTCGGGTCGACAGTGGCGGAGTGGATGTTCGTGAACACCTTGAACTGATCCGAGCAGCGCACGTCGTAGCCATAGCTCGACGTCCCGTACGAGATGACACGCCGACCATCCACATCGCGAACCTGATCCGATTCAAACGGCTCGATCATGCCCTGTTCGTGTGCCATTCGGCGAATCCAGCGATCCGATTTAATGCTCATGGTGTTTCCCGGGCCCTGTGGCCGTTTTTCGCAGCCACGGATCATAACCAGTTTTCGCCCGAAAAGTCATGATTTCAACCTGACCTGGCGCGACATCTAAAAGATGTTAGCTTTGAAACCAGCCAACGCTTACTCAATCATCCATGATGTTGATGACCGGCGCCTTCTGGTCTGCCTGCTGGATCTGTTCCATGACGTGGCGCGCGGCCGATCGCATGGTCAACGCCATACTGCCTTCAGGTTCTGCGATCACAATGGGTGTGCCGCGATCAGACTGCGTCCTGACAGCCATTGCCAGCGGCAACTGGCCAATGAGAGAAACCCCGTAGTCGCGGGCGATTCTCTCTCCGCCACCGCTGCCAAAGATGGCTTCCTCGTGACCACAGTTGGAACAAATGTGCGTACTCATATTTTCGATGATGCCAAGCACCGGGATTCGCACCTGGGTAAACATTTCAATGCCTTTGACGGCGTCGAGCAAAGCAATATCCTGTGGCGTGGTCACAATCACGGCACCGGATACGGGCACCTTCTGGGCGAGCGTCAGCTGGATATCCCCCGTCCCCGGAGGCATGTCCACAATCAACACATCGAGGTCATCCCACAGGGTCTGGGCCAGCAGTTGCTGCAGGGTTCCGCTCGCCATGGGCCCGCGCCACACCATGGGTGTTTTGGCAGAGGTCATGAAGCTCATGGACATACAGGCAATCCCGTGTGCCTTGACCGGGCGCAGTGACTGATCAACCACTTCCGGCCTGGCGTCCGCGACCCCCATCAGGGTGCCGAGGCTGGGTCCATAGATGTCCGCGTCCAGGATTCCGACCCGATAGCCTTCCTGGCCCAGCGCCGCCGCCAGGTTTACCGCGACGGTGGATTTGCCGACACCGCCCTTTCCCGAGGCAACTGCCACCACGTGCTTTACGCCCGGCAGAACCATCTTTTCCATCGTCGCGCTGATGTTCGTTCTCCAAAAGTGCTGTCAGAGGCAATAGCGTACACGTTCTGCGTCCCTCTTGGGTAGCCAACGTCGACGGGGTATAGTTACGCCCCCAAACGTAACCACCCGACCCCCCTACGTCCCATGGAAACACGCAAGATTCTGGTGACCAGCGCACTCCCGAATGCCAATGGTTCAATCCATCTCGGCCATTTGATGGAGCACATTCAAACTGACATCTGGGTGCGCTTTCAGCGGATGCGAGGGCATCAGTGCATCTATGTATGCGCTGACGACACCCATGGGACCGCCATCATGCTCAAGGCGGCAGAGCAGGGAATGGACCCGGAGACCCTGATAGCCGGGATCAAGGACGAGCACGAGGCGGACTTTCGTGACTTTCTGATCAGTCACGACAATTACTATTCAACCCATTCTGACGAGAACCGTGAATACGCCACCTTGATCTACAATCGACTGAAGGCCGCAGGTCACATCAAGGTCAAGTCGGTCAACCAGTTGTATGACGAGCAGAAGTCCCTGTTCCTTGCGGACCGGTTCATTGTCGGTGGCTGTCCCCGCTGCAAGGCCGAGGGCCAGTACGGAGACAACTGTGAAGCCTGCGGTGCGACCTACGATGCCACGGAACTGATTGAGCCCGTTTCAAAGCTGTCCGGTGGCGTCCCGGTGCTGAGAGAGTCTGAACATTTCTTCTTTGGTCTTTCCGAATTTACGGGCTTCCTTCGCACCTGGACCCGCAGCGGCACCCTGCAGGATGCGGTTGCCAACAAGCTGTCAGAGTGGTTGGAACAGGGCCTGCAGGACTGGGACATCAGCCGGGACGCGCCCTACTTTGGCTTCGAGATCCCCGGTGAGACCGGCAAGTTCTTCTATGTCTGGCTGGACGCCCCCATTGGTTACCTGGCGAGCTTTCGAAACTACTGTGACAGGGTCGGGGCGCAGCGAAGTGCCGGGGACGGGCCTGACCCCCAACAGGGTGGCGTCGACTTTGATACATTCTGGCGGCCCGATTCGACTGCCGAGGTACACCATTTCATCGGCAAGGACATCGTCAACTTCCACGCGCTGTTCTGGCCTGCCATGCTGAGCGCCGCTGGTTTTCGCACCCCGACGCGAGTCCACGCACACGGCTTCGTAACAGTCGATGGACTCAAGATGTCCAAGTCACGGGGAACGTTCATCAATGCCCGCACGTATCTGGACCATCTCGATCCTGAGTATCTGCGTTACTACTTTGCCGCCAAGCTGGGCGGTGGCGTGGATGACCTGGACATCAACCTGGACGACTTCGTTCAGAGGGTTAACTCAGACCTCGTGGGCAAGGTGGTGAATATCGCAAGCCGCTGCGCCGGGTTTATCCATCGTCAGTTCGACGGTCAACTCGCTGCACAGGTCAGTACCGGGCTGCACGATGAACTGGTGGCCAGGGCTGACACCATCGCGGCGCACTATGAACAGGGAGACTACAGCAAGGCGGTCCGCGACATCATGGCGATGGCAGATCAAGCCAATCAGTATATTGACGAACACAAGCCCTGGCTCATGATCAAACAGCAGGACCAGCGCGATCGCGTGCAGCAGGTGTGCTCCGACGGCCTGAATCTGTTTCGGGTCATCGCCACCTTCCTGGCACCCATCCTGCCAGTCCTCGCGGAGAAGTCCGCACGGTTTCTGAACGTTTCCAGCCTCGACTGGGCACAGCTCCCCACGGCCCTGACCGACCATAGGATCAACGCTTTTACGCCACTGATGACCCGCATCGAGGGTCCCGATGTCGAGGCCATGATAGACGCCGGCCGGGAAGCACCGCCCCCGACAGACAAACCCCCGGCAGCCGCCCAGCCATCAACCGAAGACTCGCCACCGGGCCAGACCATCGAGTTTGATGACTTTGCAAAAGTCGACCTGCGGGTGGCACGCATCGTCGACGCCCAGACGGTGGACGGGGCGGACAAACTGCTCCAGTTGACCCTCGACATTGGCTCGGAGCAGCGAACGGTGTTTGCTGGCATCAAGGCGGCCTATGAGCCATCCGAACTGATCGGCAGGATGACGGTCATGGTGGCGAATCTGGCCCCCCGCAAGATGCGCTTCGGCACCTCGGAGGGAATGGTGCTCGCCGCCGGTCCTGGTGGCAGCGACATCTATCTGCTGGAGCCGCATGCCGGTGCCAGCCCCGGCATGAAGGTCACCTGATTCCGAGGTGCCCCGGGCGAACCCATGTCTGATGCACTGCTCATACTGCTCGCAACCATATTTGCGAATAACGTCGTCATGGTCCAGTTTCTGGGGCTGTGCCCCTTCATGGGGGCGAGCAGCAAGCTCGACAGCGCGCTCGGCATGGCGGCAGCGACAACCTTTGTACTGACCCTCTCCGCCGGCGTCAGCTACCTGATTGACGTCTACCTGCTGGTACCCTTCGGGCTGGGATATCTTCGGATCATCATGTTCATCGTGATCGTTGCCTCGCTGGTACAGTTCGCAGAAGTGGTCATCCGGGCCACCCAACCACTCATGCACAGCATACTGGGCGTGTTCATCCCGCTCATTACCACCAACTGTGCAGTACTCGGCGTGGCACTCATGAACGTACGCGTCGCACAGAGCTTCGCGGGTGCGATTGTCTATGGGCTGGGCGCTGCCATCGGGTTTTCACTGCTGCTGATTGTCTTCTCCGCGATCCGTGAACAACAGATTGAAGACAGGATCCCCGGCGCGTTTCGTGGCACGGCGATCAATATGATCACGGCCGGGCTGCTTTCCCTGGCATTCATGGGTTTTGCGGGGATGGGCTGATGGATATCGTGATCGGACCATTGACCCTGATGATCGTTGGCCTTATCGCCAGCGGCCTGTTGATCATCACCGCGCGGCGACTCCCGGCACGGGACGATGAGGCAGTGGTAAAGATTCTGGAACTACTGCCACAGACCCAGTGTGCCCAGTGCGGATATCCGGGTTGTCGCCCCTATGCCGAGGCGATCGCTGCAGGAGAGGCCATCAACCGTTGCCCGCCAGGCGGAGAAGACACCGTCACTGCCCTTGCGAACCTGCTCGGACGACCAGAGTCGCCGCTCGACACCAGCCACGGGGATGGCATACCCCGACTGGCCGCTATCCGGGCCGAAGACTGCATTGGCTGTGGTCTGTGCCTTGCCCCCTGCCCGGTCGATGCCATCATTGGCGCGCCGCAGCAACTACACGTCGTGCTGGACGAGGTCTGTACGGGGTGTGCTTTGTGCGTCGACCCCTGTCCTGTGGACTGCATCGACATGATCGAACTCACCCAGGACATCCAACTCGATCATCCGATCCCCCGGCCTCCCTGTATTCACTGCGGCAACTGTGTGCCCGCCTGCCCAAGAGATCTCGCCCCGCAGCAACTGTACCTGCAACAGGACCGACCGGATGTCCTGGAAACGCTTCGCATTTCCGACTGCATCGAATGCTCGCGATGCGACAAGGCATGCCCGGCAGATATTCCGCTGACCGCAACGTTCCGGCAGGCCAGGGCGGACCGGAACCGTCGAGTCGGCCGCGCGGCAATCGACCAGGCCGTGGCGGTCCGGGTGTCGCGTCATGAGCAGCGGTACAGCAGGGCTGACGAGGTACTCAGCCATCCACCAGACCCCGCCGACCTGCTCGCCACATTGAGAAACCCGTGATGGCCATTGCAAGACCCATCCGCAAGGTCTCTGGCCTGATGCTCGGTTGCCTGCTCGCCATGATTCCCGGGGCGCTGACCATGACCTGGTATTTCGGGCCAGGCATTTTGCTCAACCTCATCACGGCCATCACCGCAGCACTTTGTTTCGAATACGTGGCGCTCCGGCTCAGGAGGCAACGGGCGAATGCTCTACTTGACGGCAGTGCCGTCATTACCGGTGCCCTGATCGGCCTGACCCTGTCGCCGCTGCTGCCCCTTGGCCTGGTCGTGGTCGGCACAGGCTTTGCCATCCTCATCGCGAAGCATGCTTATGGTGGCATGGGAAACAACCTCTTCAACCCCGCGATGGTGGGCTATGCGGTATTGATCGTGTCGTTCCCAATGGCCATGGCACGCTGGCCGAGCCCCGAAATGCTGCCAGATCTTTCCATATTGCTGGCCATCAAGACCGGCATGACCGTTCCCGACGGGTTCACGATGGCAACACCGCTGGACCAGTTCAGATTCAGGGGCGCGATGACGACCGATGAGTACTGGACAATATCCACCAGCGCACGATGGCAACCATGGCTCGCCATCAACATGGCGTTTCTGGCCGGTGGCGTTTACCTGCTCACATCACGAATCTGCCGCTGGCACGGGCCTGTCTCGATGATCGCAACCCTGTCTTTGCTGTCGATTCTGTTCTATGACAGCGGCAGTTCTGATTCCCTGGGCTCGCCCCTGCTGCACCTCTTTAGTGGTGCCACCATGCTGGGCGCCTTCTTTATCCTGACGGACCCCGTGACGTCACCGGAAAGCCCCAGAGGTGAACTGCTGGTTGGGGTGGGCGTGGGGATGCTCACCTTCATCATACGGTCCTGGGGCGCCTATCCTGAAGGCTTTGCCTTCGCAGTCCTGTTGATGAATGCCGCGACGCCACTGATCAACTACCTGGACTACAGGCGATGAATGGACCTGTGTGGACGGGCGTGAAATCCCTGGGGGCCAGATCAGGGTCGCTGATGGCCATGTGCATGATCTGTGGCACGCTGATGAGCGGCCTGTTCGTGGTTACCCGTGAACGGATTGAAAACAATCAGCATGAGTACGCCATGAACGCACTTCGGGAGGTCAGTGGAAACCCGGACGCCGACCTGGCCGAGATGGCCGACCTAAACAGTGCCAGCAACCGCGTCGGCGATCGTTACCGGATCATTGACGACCGGGGCGGACACATCTACACCATCGACACCAATGACGGATACAACGGTCGCATCGTGTTGTGGCTGGCGCTGGACGACCGCCGCAACATCCGCGGTATCCGGGTCCGCGAACACCGTGAGACCCCGGGCATCGGCGACATCATCGACCACCGGGTATCAAGCTGGCTGGATCAGTTCATCGACCGTTCCGGGGTCAACCCGGGGTCGGTTGGCTGGCAGCTCCGCATTGATGGCGGCGAGTTCGACCATGTGACCGGCGCCACCATCACCACCCGGGCGGTGACGCGTGCAGTCTTGAGGGGCCTCGCCACTGCCCAGGAACAGGGAAATGAACAGGGAAACGACCGGGCAACTGAAGAGGCAGCCAATGAATGAATATCGCCGCCTGATGGTCAATGGCCTCTGGCGGGACAATCCGGCACTGGTCCAGATGCTTGGGCTCTGTCCGATGCTCGCGGTCACCCAATCCCTTGTCACCGCGCTGGCGCTGGGCGTTACCACACTGGTGGTTCTGACCGCCTCGAATGTTGTGGTCTCTGCCACCCGGGGCGCGCTACACCCTGCCACCCGACTCCCCAGCCAGATCCTCATCATCGCCACCTTTGTCTCGCTGGCGGACCTCATCCTGCAAGCCTGGTACTTCGAACTGCATCAGCGAATCGGGTTGTTTGTGGCATTGATCGTGACCAACTGCACGCTCCTCGGGCGAGCGGAAACCTTTGCCAGCCGCCAGCCTGTTGCCGCTGCGGCGCTGGATGGACTGATGATGGGGCTCGGGTTTTTGTGGGTGCTTCTCGCCATGGGTGCCGTGCGGGAAGTGATTGGTCGCGGCACGCTGTTTGCCCGGTTTGACCTGCTGCTGGGGCCATGGGCGCAATCAATGTCCCTGCAGATCAATGAGGATGGGTTCCTGCTGGCAGTACTGCCCCCCGGTGCATTCCTGACCCTGGGTTGTATCATTGCCCTCAAAAACATGCTGTTTCCACAGGAGCGCAGATGAACCGGGACAAACGCTTTCAGTTTCTGACGGCCCTTCGCCAGGAGAACCCCACTCCCAGAACGGAGTTGAAGTACACTTCGACGTTCGAACTGCTGATTTCGGTCATCCTGTCAGCCCAGGCGACCGATGTCAGCGTTAACAAGGCCACCGAGAAGCTCTACCGGGTTGCAAACACCCCCCGAGCGATCCTGGCCCTGGGTGAGGATGGGTTGAAAGGCTACATCAAGACGATTGGGCTCTTTAACAGCAAGGCAAAGAACATCATCAAGACCTGCCAGGCCCTCATCGACGAGCACGACTGCGTTGTGCCGGATAACCGAAAGGAACTGGAAGCGCTGCCCGGTGTGGGTCGCAAGACTGCCAATGTGGTGCTGAATACGGCCTTCGGGCAGCCCACGATGGCAGTGGATACCCACATCTTTCGGGTATCCAACCGGACCCGATTCGCCCCCGGCAAGACCGTCCGGCAGGTGGAAGACAAGCTGATGAAAGTCATTCCGGACGAATTCATCCTGGATGCCCACCACTGGCTGATCCTGCACGGCCGATACATCTGTACCGCCCGTAAACCGAAGTGCGCCGCCTGTGTCGTCTATGACATCTGTGAATTCAAGGGCAAGCAAAAGGACCTTGAATAGCCCGCGCGATCAGTCACCCAGCAGATTGCGACCCATCTTGCTGGCAGTCTTCAAGCGCAGCGCGTTCAGCTTGATGAAGCCCTCGGCGTCAGACTGTTTATAGGCACCCGCATCATCTTCAAAGGTCACGACGTGGCTGTCGTACAGGCTGTCGGACACCGACTCCCGGCCCACGACCATGACATTGCCCTTGTAGAGCTTCAGCATCACCCGCCCGTTCACGTAACGCTGGGACTGGTCGATCAGGGCCTGCAGGGCCAGTCGCTCGGGGGACCACCAAAAACCGTTATAGATCAGACTGGCGTAACGCGGCATCAGGTCATCCTTCAGATGCGCCAGTTCCCGGTCCAGGGTGATGGATTCGATGGCACGATGTGCCTTCAGCAGGATGGTGCCGCCGGGGGTCTCGTAACAGCCACGGGCCTTCATACCGACGTAACGGTTTTCCACGATATCAACCCGACCAACGCCGTTGCTGCCTCCCACGGCATTCAGGTGGGCCAGCGTTTCGGCCGCAGACATGGCCTTGCCATCCACGGCCACCACATCGCCATTTTCATAGGTCAGTTCCAGATAGGTGGGCTGATCCGGCGCGGCTTCGGGAGACACACTCCATAGCCACATGCCCTCCTCGGGCTCGGCCGCAGGGTCCTCCAGGATCCCGCCTTCATAGGAAATGTGCAGCAGGTTGGCATCCATGGAGTAGGGCGATTTTTCACCTTCGCGCTTCTGCTCCACCTTGATTTGATGCATTTCACAGAAGGCCATCAGCGACTCTCTGGAGTTGAGGTCCCACTCCCGCCAGGGCGCAATCACATGAACATCGGGCTTGAGGGCATAGACGCCCAGTTCAAAGCGAACCTGATCATTCCCCTTGCCGGTCGCGCCATGGGCAATGGAATCTGCGCCGGTCTCATTGGCGACCTCGACCAGACGCTTGGCAATGAGCGGACGCGCAATGGAGGTGCCCAGAAGATACTCGCCCTCATAGATCGTATTGCAGCGAAACATCGGAAATACGAAATCACGAACGAATTCCTCACGCACATCATCGATGAAGATTTCCCGGACCCCCATGCTCTGGGCCTTCTCCCGCGCAGGGGCCAGTTCCTCGCCCTGGCCCAGGTCAGCGGTATAGGTGACCACTTCACACCCATAGGTTTCCTGCAGCCACTTCAGAATCACCGACGTATCCAGACCACCCGAATACGCCAGAACTGCCTTCTCGATCTTGCTCATGTTCACCAACACCTGAAAAAGAGGCGCTATGGTAACGCGTCCACCCTGATTCGCAACACATGCACGTATGAGTGACCATGGGCGTTCGTCCCGAGTCAGCGACAAGCAGTCACCTCAGCCGTGGTACAATTCCGGTTCAACATCCCAGACCACCCAATGCGCTCGATCACCATAACCCGGCCTGACGATTGGCACGTCCACCTGCGTGATGGCCCCTACCTGAAGGACACCGTCCGCGACGTCGCTCGCTATTTTGGCCGGGCCGTCGTGATGCCCAATCTGGTACCGGCCATCACCAATGTCGAACTCGCCAGCGAGTACCAGCAACGGATCAGGTCGGTGATTCCCGAGGGCAGTGTTTTCTCGCCACTGATGACGCTGTACCTGACCGATGATACGACACCTCAGATGGTGCTCGACGCCAGTGCGTCAGGGCTCATCCACGCCATGAAGCTATATCCGGCAGGCGTGACAACTAACTCGGCCGCAGGCGTCAACTCACTTGAGGCGCTCTATCCTGTGTTTGAAGCCATGTCAGAGTCCGGTATGGTGCTTGCCGTACACGGTGAGGTGGCAGACGAGTCAGTAGACATCTTTGACCGTGAGGCCGTTTTTATCGACCGGCACCTTCGTGGCATCCACGAACGCTTTCCGTACCTGCGAATCGTGTTCGAGCACATCACCACCCGTGATGCCGTGGATTTCGTACGACAGACCTCGAACCATGTTGGCGCCACCATTACGGCACACCACCTTCTGTATAATCGCAACCACCTGCTTTCCGGTGGCATGAAGCCGATCTACTATTGCCTTCCGGTCCTCAAGCGCGACATCCATCAGCGCGCATTGATCGACGCGGCCGTTTCGGGCGATCCGAGTTTCTTTCTGGGGACCGATTCTGCGCCTCATCCAAGGTCCGCCAAGGAGAACGCCTGCGGCTGTGCGGCGGGCGCCTATACAGCCCACGCAGCCATTGAGCTCTATGCCGAGATCTTCGATGAGCAGGGCGCGCTGGACGCGCTCGAAGCATTCGCAAGCCATTTCGGTCCTGATTTCTACCGGCTGCCCAGAAACCAGGAAACGATCACGCTTCAGGAACAATCCTGGAAAGTACCACCGTTACTGTCGTTTGGCACCGACGAACTGGTCCCTATTCGTGCGGACGATTCGATACACTGGAGTGTCGACCTTGTCTAAACTGAAGTCTAAACTGAAGTCTAAGCTGAAGTCTAAACCCAGGATGTTCTCTTGAACGGAGAAAAGTCACCAATAGCGCACCGATTCCGGGGATACCTGCCGGTCGTTGTGGATCTGGAAACAGGCGGCTTCAATGCCCGGACCGATGCTCTGCTGGAACTCGCCGCGGTCATCATCCATATGGAGGATGACGGCAGGCTGGCGCCAGGAAAACAGATTTTCTACAACGTGGAACCGTTCGAGGGAGCCAATATCGAACAGGCTTCACTGGATTTCACCGGGATAGATCCACAGAATCCGCTTCGTGGCGCCGTGGATGAAAAGGAAGCCCTCGCGGAGACGTTTCGGGAGATCCGCGCAGAACTGCGCCACACCGGTTGCCACAGGGCCATCCTGGTCGCGCACAATGCGGCCTTTGATCTGGGCTTCGTGAATGCCACCGCCGACAGAAACAACCTGAAGCGAAACCCCTTTCATCCGTTCTCTACCCTGGACACCGTTTCCCTCGCCGCTCTGGCGTTCGGGCAGACCGTACTGGCGCGCGCCTGTGCAAGCGCTGGCATCGAATTCAGCGCGGACGAAGCCCATAGTGCCAACTATGATTGCGACAAGACGGCCGAGATATTCTGCCACATCATGAACCGATGGCAGGCTCTGCAGGAGGCAGAGCGCTGATATTCAAACCTTGACGGCCAATTCACAGAAATGAAAAGCCCGCCAACTGGCGGGCTTTCTTTCTAAAGGCGTGGATGAAGCTCTGTGCCCGTGTCGGGCACAGAGGCAACTTCAGCCGTCCAGACCGTCCAACGCTTTCTGGAATCTGTTGGCATGAGAACGCTCGGCTTTAGCAAGTGTTTCCATCCAGTCAGCAATCTCGTCAAATCCTTCATCACGAGCCGTCTTGGCCATGCCTGGATACATATCGGTGTACTCATGGGTCTCACCTGCAACGGCTGCGGCGAGGTTGTCAGAGGTCGCACCAATAGGTAGGCCGGTAGCAGGGTCGCCGGTTTCTTCCAGATACTCAAGGTGCCCGTGAGCATGGCCCGTTTCACCTTCGGCGGTGGAACGGAACACGGCGGAAACATCGTTGTATCCTTCTACGTCTGCCTTTGCAGCAAAGTAGAGATAACGACGATTTGCCTGGCTTTCGCCGGCGAATGCATCTTTGAGATTCTGTTCTGTTTTACTGCCTTTCAAATCCATGTCTGTGCCTCGTAATAGGTGAGTTAAACGTTCGTTGCGAGAGTATAACCAACGCTCGCCGCCGCCAAAAGGTGTAGGGCAAAGGTTTCTGACGGGGTCCGGGACTAGGCCTGTTCCTGCTGGCCTTCCTCGACCGCAGCTTCCTTGACCAGGGGCATTAGCTCGCCACTCTGGTACATCTCGATAATGATGTCACAGCCGCCAATCAGCTCACCGCCGATGAACAACTGGGGAAATGTGGGCCAGTCAGAATACTGGGGCAGGTTTGCCCGGATGTCGGGGTTTGCCAGAATGTCGATATAGGCGAAGCGTTCCCCGCAGGCCATCAGGGCCTGTGATGCCTGCGCGGAAAACCCGCACTGCGGCTGGTCCGGTGACCCCTTCATATAGAGCAGAACGGGGTTGCTCTCGACCTGCTGCTTGATGACTTCCAGAATTTCCATTGCGGCCTCTCCATTAAGTTTGACAACAGACAATTCTACCCAATCTGCACGAGAATTGCTGCGGATCAGTTGGACCCGCCACCGCCAGGCGTCTCTATCCGCAGCACCTGACCCGTCTGAACACTCAACTGACACTTTCCCGGAACAGGCTTGCCATCCAGGAAATTCCGACCCCGCTGACCATCGCCTCCGCCTCGAATACCCCATGGAGCGTGAAGGCGACGCTCCGTCAGCAGGGTGACCTCTGCCGGCGCCAGAAATTCGAACTCCCGAATCAGACCATCTCCACCCGGAAAGCGACCCTGCCCGCCAGATGCCTGCCGCAGTGCGTAGCGGCGGATCCGCAATGGAAAGTGCATCTCCAGACTCTCTATGGGCGTATTCAAGGTATTGGTCATGTGACTCTGAACTGCGCTGGCGCCGGCGGCATACGGCATCGCACCGGTGCCCCCGCCGAGGGTCTCGTAGTAGTCCCAGGGTGGCTGCACTTGATGGTTACCCATTGCAACATTGTTCATGGTCCCCTGACTGGCTGCCGGAATGCGGCCCGGTACCGCCAGCGCGAGGGCACCGAGCACCACATCGGCGATTCGCATTGATGTCTCGACATTACCTGCAGCCACGGCGGCTGGGCGACGAGCATTGACAAGGCTTCCCTCGGGGGCCGACACCCGGACACAGGAGAACGTCCCGGCACAGGCTGGCGTATAGTCCGGTAACAGACATCGAAACACGTAAAACACAGCGGCAGCGGCCACCGACAAAGGACAGTTCACGTTACCCCGGACCTGCGCCGAGGTACCTTCAAAATCCACGTGGACCCCATCATCGGTCACCTCAATGCAGCACGCCACCGCAATGTCCCTGGTCCCACAGCCATCGTCATCGAGACAGTCCGAGAACGAATATCGACCGCGAGGAAGTTCTGCCAGTGCTGCCAGTGCGATCTTTCGACCGTAATCGTTGATGGCGCGGACACCTTCCCTGAACTGATCCAGCCCCGATGAATCGCCCCCCAGGGTGGCAACCAGTTCATTCAAGCGATTGATTCCAGTACGGTTGGCGCTGCGCTGGGCGGCGAAATCGCCGCTCACCTCGGCCCCGCCGATATCAGACAGCTTGCCAAGCGCGGCTTCGTCAACTCGTCCGCCCCGCACGAGTAGAGTCGGCGGAATGACAACGCCCTCTTCCTCCAGTGTGGTCGAAACAGGCATGGACCCCGGCGTGATCGCACCAATGTTTGCGTGATGAGCCCGGTTGACGACGAAACCAACCCGTTCTGTCCCCATGAAGAAGGGCGAAATCAGGGTCACGTCCGGCAGATGAGTCCCGCCCAGGAAAGGATCATTCAAAGCGAGCACATCGCCATTGCCCCACTCGACCGACTCCACAATGCTGCGCATGGCAAAGGCCATACTGCCCAGATGAACGGGTATATGGGCCGCCTGGGCAAACAGTTCACCCTGACTGTCGAACAGTGCACAGGAAAAATCCAGACGATCCTTGATGTTGGGCGACAATGCCGCCTGACGGAGGATCAAACCCATCTCCTGGCAAATGCCTTCTACTCGCTTGATGAAGATGGATAGGGCAACGGGGTCCAACGGGGTACATCTCTGGTCGGTGCGAGGTCATAGTGTATCCCACGATTGGTGCACGGACACCACCACAAGAAGACTTCAGGGGGCTCACACCGGGCGTTCCCTCAGGCTATTCTGATGGGCTTTCGATGAGCCAATTCGATGGGCTGGATGGACAGGCTATCTGGAAGGGCTGAGCAATTCCACAATCGGACGCTTTTTCTCGACGCCGTAGCCCTGGGCGAAGTCGACGCCAATCTCACGCAGAATATCCATGACCTCGTCATCCTCCACGTACTCCGCAATGGTCTTCTTGCCCATGAAGTGTCCGATCTCGTTGATGGACTTCACCACCGCGTAGTCGCTTGGGTTTGACTTGATGTCCTTGACAAAAATACCGTCGATCTTCAGGAAATCAACAGGCAGGTTGCGCAGGTAGCTATAGGAGGACAACCCGGTGCCAAAGTCGTCCAGGGAGAACTGCACTCCGATGATCTTGAGCTTGTCCATGAACTCCACCACATCATCGAGATTTCCAATCGCCGAGGTCTCTGTGATTTCGAAACAGATTCGTGAGGTCGGTAGCCGGGTTTGGTTAAACTGTTCGAGGACAAATTCCATAAAATCCGGCTCAGTCAAACTGTTACCAGAAACGTTGATGGAGAAAGCGCCGAGATCGTCGAGCTTGAGAATGTTGCTGGCGATGAATTCAAAAGCATTCTTGATCACCCATCGATCAATAGCACCCATGCGATTGTACGTCTCGGCCGCGATGATGAAGTCCTGAGGCGGCATCGGCTCACCCTTGTCATCAAGGACTGTCAGCAACACCTCGTAATGTGCATGTTCCTTGCCCTTCTCATCCAGCGGTGCAATCTTCTGACAGTTCAGGACGAAACGATCCTCCTCAAGGGCCTTGTCAATTTGCGAGACGAACTCCATGACGCCCCGCCGGTGACCCATATCCGAATCTTCGGCTGTGTATTCCTGGAGCCGGTCCCGCCCGGCCTCCTTGGCCGCAATGCAGGCCGCATCCGCACCCTGCAGGATTTCAGAAACCGACTTGGTCGACTCGTCGACGAAAACCCAGCCACAGCTGGTGGTCAGGGAGAACTGTTCAGCGCGCCATTTAAACCGGTGCGCCTTAACCACGTCGCCAATCTTCTTGAGTACCGCCAGACCATGCTCTTTCTCTGAATTCTCGATCAGCACGCCATATTCATCCCCACCCAGCCGGGCAAGAATGACGCCATCATCAACGACACGTCGCATCTCCCCGCCGATTTCCATCAGTAGCTGGTCGCCCGCTTCATGGCCCCCTGTGTTGTTCACGACCTTGAACTGGTCGAGATCGAAGTAAGCCACCACATGGGTCTTCTTGTCCCGCTTGCTGACACCCAGCGCCCTTTCCAGCTCCCGTTCAAATTCCTTACGGTTGACCAGACCGGTCAACTCATCATGGGTTGCCTGATGAGTAAGCTGATTGTGCATGTCCTGCAACATTCTGTGGCTCGCCCGGTCGGTCAGGGGGATGTCCGCCTCCTCAAGAATCCGAACCTGGCCCTCGATCATCATTGTGGCGAGTTCTTCCACTGCGAGGTCATGGGAATTGGCGCCGCGACGGTTGACGAACACCAGTCGGGACTGATCCTCGGATATCCAGGCCACGATGGCGATTTCAGGCTCTTCCTGCTGCTTCAGGAATTCCACCCACTCACCGACATGCATGAGGCCCGCGCGCTCTCTGGCTCGCTCCCATTTCTCATCACCGGACATTTCCTCGATGATTTTCTGACGAATGGCATCACGCTCGCCAACATCAGTAAAACCGAGCGTGTCTGCAATCGATTCCTCAATAGCGACCTTTGGCAGGGATGCTCCACGATCATCACTGGTCAGCATTTTGCGCAGAGAGTTGAGCAGCGGTATCCGCTGGCCCGGCTCGTAGGAGATGGAGTCCAACCCGGCTGAAATGTGCTCCATCAGCTCCTCGGGCGGCATATAGTCCGGAGACTGACTGGGGTCAGCACCCTCCTCCGTGTACTGGAACAGTTGTTCCAGAGCCTGCAGGTGCTTGCGCCAGTCTGTACTCTCCTGCCCCTGCCGTAGATGGGTATTGACCATCAGGTTGCGCCAACCGGGCATGAGCAGCTTCATCAGCACTTCAGGGACTTGCTTGCCTGCAAGACGCTTGTCCAGTTCGGTGACGACCGCCTTTTGGGCGTTCCGAAGCGTCTGCTGACCCTCGCTGGCCTTCACGGCCCGCTGAACGTTTCCGGTGAACGCCCGGGACTGCCGGTCGATCAGAGGCTGCAGTTGTTCATAGGCATCGTCAAATACCGAGGGGTCCTGATCATAGTTCTCATTGATGCCCTGAATGATCTGGTCAACATGCCGTTTGACCGATCCTGTTTCCGCACCACCCAGCCTCGCGAGTTGATTGATCACTTCAACAGACCGGTGGGGATTGGTTTTCGACAGGAAGTCAGACCTCGTAGTGGCAACCTTGTCGAGGGTCAGTTCCAACTGACGAACCCAGTCCTTGACACCCTCTGAGAGCAATTCATCCTGTTCAATGTTGTCCACCAGGCTCTCTACTACTTCAATGCCTTCTGCGGCCTGGGGTGAGAGGCGGCGCTGTCGACCATCTGCGACCGCGCCGTCCATCAGACGTTGCCTGATCGGCAAGCGCATGCCGGATTCTCTCTTGTAGGACTGTAGCTCCTGGAGCATGTGTTCTACTTCATCGAGCTCTACATAATCCTGATCACCATCGTCATCGTAACCGTCGAAATCATCCATCAACTGGCGAACGGTACCGTAGAGATTGCTGATCGCCTCGCCCATGTCCCTCGGTTGGGGACGTTTGGGCATCTCGCGAATGCTGCGTGGCCTTGGGGGGTGCTGCGGCCGGCTTTGCGTTGTATCCTCTTCCCTGGCTTGTTCTCTCTCCGGGGCACGTTGGGGAGCCTTGGTCTTTTGTTCTTCACGACGTGACTGGAGTTCGTCTTTCAGCAGGTCCTGCAGGTCAATGAGTTCTTCGACCTCATCATCTGTGTCCTCCGGGTCATCGTCCGGCTCCGGGATCGTAGCCTCAGGCTCCGGTTGCTCGATGATCTCCTCTTCTTCCTCCACCGGTTCAGGCACCTCTGCCGGTGCCGCCTGCTTGGCCGGCGAGACATAATCCTCGTCGAGGTCAGGAAACAGGCCCGAATCCTCAAGCAGCTTGGTGGTCGTGATGTATAGCTTGCGAAACAAAGGGATGACCTTGCTCTCGTATCCCGAGTACACCTTCTGACGGACATCCTTGGACAGCTCCACCGACCTGATTGCATCATCGAAGGCATGGCTGAAGACCGAAACACCCAGCGGGTTCGCCTCGTTATGTGCCCAGGCGTCTACCATATGACCCATTCTGGTCTGAAGTTCATCGAGATACTTTTCGTACACACGCTCGCTGCGGGAGACGATATTGGCGACGGCCAGCCAGTCTTCGAATTCGTCGGTATTGACCAGGCTCAGCTTCACTCGCTTGTTGGCAGAGGCAGCTTTTCGTTCTTCGTTGGCCTTGCGTCGCTCTTCGAGCAGTGTTTCCAGGTCGCGAGGGTTGTCAACCTGGTCGATCACCTCCTTCATGAAATCCTGACCGACCTGCTTTTTGGCTTTCTCCAGGTTCGACATTGCGGCAAAAAATTCGCTCTGTTCGGCGTTGGACTTCGCATTCTTTGCCAATTCCAGCAGTTCCGAATCCATGTACTTGAAGAAGGCTGCATTCATTTCAGGCAGGATCTTCAGTATTTCCCGTCTCAGTGCGGCGACCATGCGCTTGGAATCGGCAAGATTCATCTCACCTGACAGGAAGGCATCGCTCGAGGTTTGAGGTGCCGCAGGCGCCTCGGCTGACTTGGCCGCGGTCCCGGAGGATGATTCAGCGGCTGGCGCGCCGCCCGCGTCCCTTGCGCCGGGACGCGCCGGCGTTGCGGCGGCAGTCGGTCGACCCACGCTCCTGTTGCCGGCAGCAGTATTGCTGATATTGAGTTTACTGCCCGTCGCCCTTGCGGCACCGGAGAGCCCGCGACGAGGACCCTGGTTTGTCGCGGCGGGTTTGGGACGTGGCTTTGCCAACTCCCCACCGGAATGATCCATCAACGCATCCATCGCGTCTTCATCCATGCCGCTCGGGAAATTGATTCCCACACCCGACTCCATCACCCGGACAATCTTGCCCTCAAGGCGAAAATGACGCTCCTTGTCGCCAGGAACACTGAAGTGAATCCCGACTTTCTCGCCCGGCTTGATGCCGGGCATCGCCCGCCTGGTTCTGGAAGAATCCTGTTCGGTGAGCAACATTCCCCCGCCGCAAAAATCCTGAATCGTACACAACCAGGACCTGCCGACATTAGGATGCACCAGCGCGTTCAGCTTGACCGCGTATCGCGTACTCTTGCGCTTGTCGATGTCGCTTGTCGCCAATGTCTTCTTCGTATACCAAATACTGGTGGAAGGATATGCAGGCTCACGCCATAGGGCTGTCGTCCCGCAGCTGATGAAAACCTGCTCGCTATCAGAATACTACCAAACATCACGCTAGCGACGCTATCCTGAAGTCAAAGCCCTTGTCGGAGCTTCCTGGTTTGCCACCACCAGTTTGTTGCGACCAGTGCGCTTGGCCTGATACAGGGCTCGATCAGCCCGATCAATGGTCTGCTGAATGTCCTCGCCGCGATATTCGGTCACGCCGATCGAAGCCGTAATGCGATACTGGGGCTCCAGCGGACTGACGGTGAGGGCCTTGAGGCGTGCAGCCAGCCGGTTGGCCACCGTGATGGCGTCATCCTGAGCAGTACCCGCCAGAACCATGACGAACTCCTCACCGCCCACCCGGGCCACACAGTCCACCTCACGCAGAATTGACTTTCCAATGTTCGCGACCTGTTTCAGTACCTCATCGCCGCCCGCATGGCCGAACCGGTCATTGACACGCTTGAAAAAGTCGAGATCAATGTAGCAAAGGCTGAAGCGATAATCAGGCCTGCGGTCCGCCAGCGCCTTTTGCTGGGCAAGATACTCCATCAGGTGGCGACGGTTGAAGACGCCGGTCAACTCATCGGTCACCGCAAGATCCTTTATCCTGTCCAGGGCTGTGCGGAGCTCACGATTCTTATTGAGCAGCACCGTTTCCATCATGGACATCTCAAACTGATACAGAACGGGTCCGAACACCAGCACCAGCGCGAAGGCAATCAACAACACGATCTCGGCCATCCAGCTGTACTGATCCAACTGAATCAGAGAACCCAGATAGAGCAACAAACCAAAGGTGGCAAAAATCACCTGATCACGACGATCAAGCCGATTGGCACCGATCAGGATCAACGCTGCGCCCAGCAACAGTACCACCGGCTTCAACGTCGTCACGAAATGGGCGGAAACCACGACCACGCTGATCGCCCAGAGCATCTGAGGCAGAGACAGACCGGGGTCCTCAAGGGCCAGATTCCACTCCAGCAGGACCGCCACACCCAGCAGCAGAAAACCCGATGCAGCCAGCGATACCAGAGCCAGAAAACCCACCGTGGAGATAGACATGCCTCCAATCGAGAGCACCATCCAGCAGGTGACCAGGTGAATGCCGACAGCGGCACCCAGTGTCCCGATCCGGTACAGCCTGGCGTGCTGCGCACGTACAGATTCTTCCATCACTTTTTGGGTCTTCCAAACATCCAGAACAGGGTTTTAGCCCCAGTTCATTCCACCTGGTGTAAGGCGAACCACAAAGATGTAATTCCTTTGTATCTTTGTATCGATACAGGTGTACAGGAACAGGCATATTTCGATCACAAAAACAGAGACTTGCCGGCAAATGGAAGGAACGCAATGGCCGGAAACGACCGCCCGGATCAGTTACGTCAGAACACGGCCGACGGCCCTGGTCCAACCGTCGTAGCGATGGTCGCTATCGGCACCGGACATCTCCACTTCGAAGCGTCGGTCCAGTTGCCATGCGGCGGTCAGATCGTCGAGAGATGAGAACACGCCGGATCGCAAACCCGCCAGAGATGCAGCGCCCAGCGCTGTGGTTTCGATCAGGCGGGGCCGGTCTACGGGGATCTGTACCAGATCACTCAATTGCTGAACAAGGAAGTCGTTGACTACCATGCCGCCATCCACCCGCATCACCGTCGGTTCGGTACCGTCATTGACCATGGCGGATATCAGATCACGGGTTTGAAAGCATACGGACTGCAACGCAGCCGTCACGAGATCATCTGCACTGGTGTCCCGGGTCAGCCCGAGAATCGCACCACGGGCCTGCGAATCCCAATACGGTGCCCCCAGCCCGGTAAAGGCCGGCACCAGATAGACACCGTGAGGGTCTGGGTTGCGTGCTGCAATTGCCCCGGTCTCAGCCGCATTGCCGATGACGTGGAGGCCATCTCTCAGCCACTGCACAGCGGCACCCGCAACGAAGATGCTGCCCTCAAGCCCGTAGGTCACCTTGCCATTCAATCGGTACGCCACCGTGGTCAACAGCTTGTTCCGGGACACAAGCGGCTCCGACCCGGTATTGAGGATGGCAAAGCAACCCGTGCCATAGGTGCTCTTGAGCATGCCCCTCGTGAAACAACACTGCCCCACCGTTGCGGCCTGCTGATCACCGGCCACGCCGTGGATCGGTATGGTCCCGCCAAAAGTCGAGGTCACGCCGAAATCGTCGCTGCTATCCTTCACCTCGGGCAGCATCTCCCTGGGAATGCCAAAGCGGTCCAGTAACTCACTGTCCCAGCACTGCTCATGAATGTTGAACAGCAAGGTTCGAGACGCATTGGTGGCATCCGTGACGTGTGACTCGCCCCCGGTCAGGCGCCAGATCAGAAACGTGTCGACAGTGCCAAACAAGAGGTCACCACGGGCAGCTCTGGCCCTGCCTCCCGGCAACTGGTCGAGCAGCCACTTCACCTTGGTGCCGGAGAAGTAGGGATCCAGCAACAGGCCGGTTCTGGCCGTCACAGCAGGCTCATAGCCCGCCTCACGCAAGTCCTGGCAGTAACCCGATGTGCGTCGATCCTGCCAGACAATGGCTCTGGCTACCGGCTTGCCGGTGTCGCGCTCCCAGACGATGACCGTTTCACGCTGGTTCGTAATCCCGATCGCACTGATGTCCGACGCCGTAAGGTTTCCCTTTGCGAGCGCCTGCTCTACCACTGTACAGGTGGATGTCCAGATCTCCTCCGGATCATGCTCCACCCATCCGTCATCCGGAAAGTACTGGGTAATCTCCTGTTGTGCCATCGACAGTATTTCACTTTGTTCATTGAAGATGATGGCGCGAGAACTGGTCGTTCCCTGATCAATTGCCAATAAGTGTGCCATATCGGTTCCGGGTGGCCGCGTTGATGGCTATTATGCCTTGAAGTCCATTCTCATTCCCTTCCATGCACCTGTATCCGGTACCAAAGAATATCTCCAGATCCCGGGCCCGTATCTCCCGGGCCGGCGTCTATGTCACCCTGCCGGGGCAGGGCACCTCTGCACGGCTGATCTCTGCGGCTCGCCGCTTCTGCAGACTGCATGGACTTCGCCTGACGTTCGGGCAGCCGGACGAAGCAGAGGTCTTCCTGGCCCTGTCACGCCCTTCGACGCGCCGCCGCGGCCCGGAGCCTGATCAGGCCTACGAACTCAACATCCAGAAGCAGCCTGTGTCGATCACCGCAGCCGATGACGCGGGGCTGTATTATGGTCTTGGTACGCTCCAGCAGATCATGGCCCAGTATCCGGACACACTACCTCGCCTGACGATCATGGACGCACCGGATTTCCCGGATCGCGGAATCATGCTGGATGTATCCCGCTGCAAAGTGCCCACCATGGCCACCCTGCTCAGCTTGATCGACCGATTCTCCATGCTCAAGATCAATCAGCTGCAGCTCTACATCGAGCACACGTTCGCATTCTCACGCCACGAGACGGTGTGGCAGGACGCATCGCCCCTCACGGCAGAAGAGATTCTTGAACTCAGGGACTATTGCGCAGACCGATTCATTGATCTGGTTCCCAATCTCAATTCGTTCGGCCACTTCGAACGGTGGCTGCGACACAGGGAATACCGACACCTTGCAGAGTGTCCGGACGGATTTCGCCATCCGCTCAGTGGCGTCATATCATCACACGGAAGCACCTTGAAGCCCGGACGGGAGAGCCTCCGGTTCCTTCAGGGGCTCTACGATGAATATCTACCCTTGTTCGACAGCCGATATTTCAATGTTGGTGGCGACGAGCCCTGGGAACTTGGCCAGGGATGGAGTGCGGAAAAGTGCCGCCGAAAGGGCACTGGTGAGGTCTACGTCGACTTCATGGCAAAGATCAATCAACTGGTACAAAAGCGGGGACGCGAAACGATGTTCTGGAGTGACATCGTGCTGAAGTATCCGGAAGCACTCGATTCACTGCCACAGCAGATCATTGCCCTGAACTGGGGCTATGAGGCCGACCATCCATTTGCACAAGAATGCGAACAGGTCGCCACCAGGCGGATTCCGTACTATGTCTGCCCGGGGACTTCGAGTTGGAACGCGTTGACCGGGAGGCTCAACAACGCATCGCGAAACCTTATTGCAGCGGCCCGCGAGGGCATCAAGTTCAACGCGAGGGGCTACCTCATCACCGATTGGGGCGACCACGGCCACCACCAGTACCTGCCTTTCAGCTATCCGGGTTTCACCCTGGGTGCCTGCGCGGCCTGGCACCATGACGGCTGCCGATCCCTGGACCTTGTGGACGCAATCAGCCGGACTTTCGGTCAGGATATTCCCGCCTGTGCAGTCCCCTGCCTGCTGGACCTTGGGCGTATGGCCGAAGCAGTCCCGCCGGTTCGCAATGCAACCCTGTTCAATCAGCTACTGTTCTGGCCGATGACGGACGAGCCCGTCGCGGCCCGTGAACTCGACGACACCGGCCTCGAGGCCTGCCAGGAACGATTCTCCTGCCTGTCTGAGACGATACGGGCGCTGCCTGGCGGCACCTACCGTGAAGAGATGAACAACGCCGTTGCCATGGCAAGCCATGGTCTGGACCGGCTGGCTTTGTACCGGGGCGTACACCGCCGCCACCGACTCATGGCCAGGGCCCTTGACCGTATTATTGATCGTCATCGCAACCTGTGGCTGACACGCAACCGACCGAGCGGGCTCGACGAGAGCCTGGCTCACCTGCACCGCAGCAGTGCGGCACTGCAGCGCTGATGGCCGATTTTTCTCAATACAACCTCCATCGCTGTCGACTTTATCTATTTGCCCAAAAGGTGCACAATGTCGCCCCCTTTGGAACGTTTACACAAACAATTTTCTAGAACGGAGAGAACAGAATGCGCGACGTTGTGGTAGTAGACAGTGTAAGGACGGGGCTAGCAAAGTCCCATCGCGGTACATTTAACTTGACTCGACCAGACGACATGGTTGCGCATTGTATCAATGCGTTGCTGGACAGGAATTCCAACATCGACCCCGCTGAAGTAGAAGATGTGATTGTTGGATGTGCCAATCAAACGGGTGAACACGGCGGAAATCTTGCTCGCCTGGCAGTGATTCTGTCCAAGCTGCCCATTACCACCTCTGGTTCCACGATCAGCCGGGCCTGCTCATCGGGCCTGAATTCCATTGCATTCGCTGCCAACCAGATCGCAAGCGGCTGCTCGGAAATCATGATTGCAGGTGGCGTAGAGTCCATCTCGGCCGGCGCCCGGGGTACACCTGGCAAGTCAGAAGTACATCCGACAATTCGTGATATTTCACCAGACATCTTTATGGCCATGGGCAACACGGCAGAAGTCGTGGCGCGGCGTTACAATATGTCCCGTGAATATCAGGACGAGTTCGCCTACGAAAGCCAGCGGCGTTGTGCTGCGGCCCAGCAGGCAGGCTTGTTTGATGACGAAATCGTGCCGATGAAAGTGAAATGGCGCAAGATCGTCAACAAGGAAACCAAGGAAACAGAAATCGTTGACGGTGTCGTCTCCGGCGACGAATGCAACCGACCAGACACCACCCTCGAAGGCCTCGGCAAGCTGCCACCGGCATTCGAAGAGAACGGCACCGTGACAGCGGGTAATGCCTCCCAGTTGTCCGACGGCGCATCCATGACCCTGGTCATGAGTGCAGAGCGTGCACAGCAATTGAATCTGACGCCGAAGGCTTACTTCCGCGGCTGGTTTGTCGCTGGTTGCGAGCCGGATGAAATGGGTATTGGTCCGGTCTTCGCCATTCCCAAGCTTCTGAAGAACAAGGGTCTGTCCATCGACGACATTGACCTGGTAGAACTCAATGAGGCTTTTGCGTCTCAGTGTCTGTATTCCCGGGACAAGCTTGAAATCGACCCCGAGAAATACAATGTCAACGGTGGTGCCATCGCTATTGGCCATCCGTTTGGTATGACCGGTTCGCGTCTGACGGGCCATCTTGTTCGCGAACTGCAGCGTCGCAACAAGAAGCTTGGCATCGTCAGCATGTGTATCGGTGGCGGCATGGGTGCAGCGGGTCTCTTCGAAGCCTGCTAAATCCCCACAAGCGTAGTCTAGCAAGGGGTCCTTCGGGGCCCCTTTTTCTTTGTGTTTCTGTATCCCGGTCTGGATTGGCACCTACGAGATTGATGGGCGCGCTGGTGGTCGGATCTTGCCGCGGGGACGTGCTGTGCAGGGGATTCGGGAGTTCGGGGGTTTGGCACGGAGTTGGGCGCTTTCGCGATTTCGTTGAAATCGCTGCCGCTACTTTGGTACTGGAAGGGCTTGCGAAAGATTGCGAAGCAATCTTTCGCGACATCCCTGTAGGCTCTTTGCTGGCATCCCTGCCAGCAACGCCCCGTCGGGTGGTCCCCCACACCACAGCGCCTTGAGGTGGTTGATGAGCCTGGTTTGGAGGGGTTTTCGCACGGAGATGGGCGCTCTCGCAATTTCTACGAAATCGCTGCCGCTACTTGGTTGCTGGAAGGGGTTGTGGAAGATTGCTGCGCAACTTTCACTGCGTCAGAGTTCCG
>JAQBUI010000147.1 GCA_027624035.1 Pseudomonadota bacterium
CTTGTTCTGGCTCTCCAGGCCGAACTGTTCGGTGTGCTGGCGAGTAATCTGATACTCCTCGGCAATCATCGCCGCACCCATGAACTGGGACGTGGGCTGATAATGACTGGCATAGCTTTCCCCCATGGGCGAGCCATCCTTCATGTTCGAGCCGAGCGGGACTCTGCTCATCATCTCGACCCCGCAGCTCATCACCACTTCTTCGATACCTGCACCGATCATGGAGGCGGCCATGGAAGTCGCCTGCTGACTGGAGCCGCACTGGGAATCGACGGTCGTGGAGGGGACTTCCAGTGGCAGCCCCTGGGACAGCCAGGCGATCCTGGCAATATTGAATGACTGCTCCCCCACCTGGGAAACACAGCCGCCGACAACCTGATCGATCTTTTCTGGCGCAATGCCGCTTCGGTCCAGCGCAGCTTTCTGCACCTTGCCGAGCAGGTCCGCTGGCTTCAAACCCGCCAGGCCCTTGCCCCGTTTGCCTATGGGACTGCGACAGGCTTCGACGATATAGACTTCTTCCATTGGGTAATCCCGAGTGACGACAGTAAGGCATCCTACAATAATGAATGGCGTCCGCAAGCTTCCAGCCATTCTCAGGGGGCCGCCAGCAGCTAACAGGCGGCGAGAACCATTACAGCAGTGGCTGGTAGCGTTCCAGAATCCTGAGCACTTCGTCCCTGCCTGCGGCCGGCAAAGACAGCAGGGCACGATCTACTCCGGCTTCCCGGTAGCTTTCGAGCACGCCCGCATCGGCCGGCGCGCCGAATACACTGACCGACAGCGATGACATGTCGCGGCCTGCCTCCTGTGCGAATCCCCGGAGGCGTGCCATATTTTCTGCGGCATCAAATCCGTGCCGGGCTCTTGGCAGCCAGCCGTCGCAGTAGTCCACGATGCGGCGCAGCGTGTAATCCGTTTCACCACCCAGCAATATGGGTGGATGGGGGTTCTGAACCGGCTTGGGGTGCGCCCAGCTCGCATCGAAACTGACATGCTGGCCGTGGAATTGGGCCTCTTCTTCAGTCCAGAGTGATTTCATTGCCAGCACCTGCTCTTTCATGCGGGCAAACCGAATCTCGTAGGCAGTACCATGGTGCGCCATCTCTTCCTTGTTCCAGCCACCCCCGATTCCAAAGATGAATCGCCCGCCAGACATATGGTCCAGGCTGGCAACAGATTTGGCCGTGACAATCGCGTCCCGCTGGGGCAGCAGACAGATGCCTGTACCCAGCTTCAGAGTGGTCGTGACTGCAGCCGCAAACGACAGAGCCACAAAGGGATCATAGGTATGCCAGTAATCTCGCGGTAACTCCGCGCCACCCGGCCACGCTGAGGTGCGCGAGGCGGGGATGTGAGTATGCTCCGGCACAAACAGGGACTCATAGCCCCTGGTCTCCAGTTCTTTGGCCAGTTCATCGGTCCTGATGGTGTAGTCGGTCGAAAAGATCATTGCGCCGATCTGCATGGGTTAGCTCCTGTGGATTTGTTTGATTCGAGGGACCCGCGACACTTTCACGGAAGTTCACTGATACGCGGTGCCAGCGTAAGACTTTGTTGCACAACGACGGCGTGCCCAATGCGCAACTGACCCGCACAACGACGCCGTGCCTGATACGTTCAAGGGAAGCTCTGATCAATTGGATTTTTTCGTGAGAGCAAGGCGGAGGCGCCCGCAGAAAATCGCGAAAACGCTTCAATTTCGCGATGTTTCGAGGACGACTCCAACGCAGCTATCGCGGAAAGAGACATTGATCAGAGGTTCCCTGGTGCTATCTCGGAATGCGCCCAGTGTAAACCACCCCGATGGCCTCACCCAGCTTTTCAATCGCTTCATGGGCGCGGGCGTTGTCCTCCTCGTGCCGGAATACGGGCGGCAGCAGGGATTCGTGGCGCTCGGTCCAGACATCCGGCTGCGCATCACCATAGAAAAGCGCAATGTATTGTTCGCGCGTAAAGGCGACGTCTTCATCCAACATTCGTTTCACGAGATGGTTTTCTCTGGAGATGCCGTCAAGATCCTGAAGCCGGGGTTTGGTCATAGCACGTCGCCTGACGATGAAAGAGATAAATCGATGATAGCCCAGGGTAAATCGACGATTCAATTCCGGAACACTGCCCGAGTTTGACCCAGGTCATCGACCAGATTGTGGATCAGCCTAAGCTGGCACAGTCAGCAGTCGGCCTATCGCAGGACGGAGGAGAATATGACAAAAGTACTGGTAGTACTGGACCCGGATGCAGAAAAGCATACGGCACTGGACCGCATTACAGAAATTGACCCTGGGGCAGACGTCGATTTCCATGTCGCGCTATTCATTGACGGCCCCTCAATGGCGAGCAATGCTGGCCAGGCCCGATCGCGGTTTGGCATCAGAAAACAGTGGCTTGCTGAACTGGTCAAACCGCTCCAGGACCGGGGCTACTGCATCACCACCGAAGTAACCGGCTTTTCGAAACTGTATGAATCTATCCTGCAGACCGCCGGGGAGTTCGGTGCCGACGCTGTGTTCAAACCCTATCGTCAGCATCACAGCCTGCAGCGAGCCCTGATTCCACCGACAGACGCGCGCCTGATTCGACATAGTCGCGTGCCCATGTTGCTTGTCGGGCGGCAACAGCGGGTGCGACATCAACCCGTGGTCGCGGCGCTGGATCTTTCCCGCCAGGACCCCGCCCATCAGCAACTCAATCAGCGAGTGATCGAACAGGCTGAACTCCTGTCAAGCGTGCTGCGCTCCGAAGTGCGATATGTCTATGCTCATGCGCTGCCGCCGACGGAATCAATGGCGGTTGGCTCGAGCCAGCCTCTGATGGCACCACACAACAGCCCGGTGATGACCAAAGTGCATCACATCGGCCGATTGGAAGTGGAGGTGGAGCATGTGGGATATGTCGCCGGAAGTGCCGCCGAGGTCATCACGGACTATGCCCATCTGATTCGCGCCAGCGCCGTCGTGATCGGCACTGTCTCAAGGTCCGGTGCGGCCGGGCTGCTGATCGGGAATACCGCCGAGTCGGTGGTTGAACTGTCCCGATCTGATGTCTTTGTGGTGCCCAACGCCGTCAGCCTCGTTCGGTGACGGCGCGGGGCAGGTTTACTGATTGACCTTGTCAGGTTGCGCCTGTTGCATCGCCGCCAGCACCCGGGGCGGCGAGCACGGCAGCTCGGTGATCCGAACGCCAATCGCATTGCTGACGGCGCAGGCGACGGCTGCAAGCGGCGGAATGATCGGCGCTTCCCCGGCCCCCCGGACGCCATACGGATGCAGCTCGTTGGGGACTTCCACCACGATGGTATCAATCATGGGCAAATCTGACGCCAGCGGGATTCGATAATCCAGGAAGCCAGGGTTTTCCAGCACCCCCGCATCGCTGTAGACGAATTCCTCGTTCAGGGCCCAGCCGATACCCTGGACGGCACCGCCCTGCATCTGTCCTTCCACAGCATCGCGATGAATCGCCCTGCCCACATCCTGAATGGTGGTATACCGCACGAGGGAGACTTTGCCGGTGTCCGGGTCAACCGCCACGTCACAGAGGTGTACGGCAAAGCTGGGCCCAAGTCCCGGCACGGCGTTGTGAGAGTACCGCCCGCCAATCGGGCCGCCGGTAGCATTGGCGTCCCGGCAGATCTCAGCCACGGTGAGTCTTTCTCCGGAAACGGGATTCACCGCAGCACCGTCCTGCCAGGACACCTGATCCGGTGCCACATTCCAGCCGGACGCCGCCCGCTGCTTCATCTGATCAATGACGTCCCGGGTTGCTTCTACCACCGCCTGCCCGGTGGCATTGATCGTGCGGCTGCCGGCACTGTTGTTGGAATACCCGACGGATTCGGTATCCGCCACCACAGACGAAACCTGAGTCACGGGAATGCCGAGTTCTTCCGCCGCCATCATGGCGAGCGCGATGCGGGTGCCCGAAAGGTCAACGGACCCGGTGGCGAGCGCCGCGGTCCCGTCTGAATTCATGTGGATGGAGGCGCTGGAAACCCCTGCGCCGTTGTGCCAGTAACCGGCCGCCACTGCACGGCCCTCGTTAGCCTTGAGCGATGCCTGATAGTGCGCGGAGGCCTTCGCTGCTTTCAGACAGTCAATCAGGCCGATGCGGCGGAACCTGCCCCGGTGGGAATCGGTTCCGTCCCGGACCGCATTCTTCAGCCTGAACTCGATCGGGTCCATCGCCAGTCTTTGCGCGAGTTCATCCAGCACACTTTCTGCGGCAAAGGTGGCCTGTGGCGCACCCGGACCACGGTAGGCACGAACCTTGGGTTTATTGACGTACACGGCGCAGCCCTGCACCAGCACATTGGGTATGTCGTAGGCGGTCAGCACGGAACCCATCGCGCCGCCCAGGGGCGCACCAGGAAAGGCGCCGGAGTCAAACGCGAGCCACACCTTCGCCGCGGTGATGCTGCCATCGGCCCTGGCACCTACCTTGACCTTCGTCTTGGACGCCGCACCGGGGCCACCTGCCCTGAAGACGTCTTCCCGGGTCATCCGCATCTGTACCGGACGACCGGACTTTTTGGACAGCATCATGGCAATGGCTTCCTGATACGCCGCAGTCTTGCCGCCAAAGGCACCGCCGACTTCAGCCGGGGTCACGCGCAGGTCCGCCTGTGACATCTGCATCATCCTCGCGACAGTATCCCGCAGCGGGAAATGACCCTGGCTCGCACTCCACAAGGTGGACTGCCCCTGCTCACGATAGTTTGCCAGGCAGACTGGCGGCTCGATATAGCCCTGGTGAACCGTCGGGGTGGTGAACTCCAGTTCTACGATCTCGTCGGCCTCGGAAAAACCTTTTTCGATATCCCCGTTGCTGCGCTGCACCTGCTGGAAGATGTTGGACGGCTTGCCATCGACAAGATTGTGTTCATGCAGGATGACGGCATCTTCCTTCATGGCATCGTCGATGGTCATGACGGGCGGCAACGCCTCGTAGTGCACCTTGATGGCCCGCAACGCCTCGCCTGCGATGGCCCGGGAAGTCGCCGCGACCGCAGCCACCGCGTGGCCGTGAAACAGGATCTTCTCGATGGCGAGGTTGTCCCGCGCCAGATCGCCCACCCCGCCATAGTCCAGGTGGGCAAAGTCCTGGCCGGTCACCACCGCTTTGACACCATCGATTCGCTCTGCTCCGGTGGTGTCGATACTGATGATCCTGGCGTGCGCACAGTCACTTCTCAGCACCTGGCCATGAAGCATGCGAGGCAGGGTAAAGTCAGCCCCGAAATTAGCCTGGCCGGTGACTTTATCGACCCCATCCGGCCGGACCGGCCGTTGCCCGATGATGCTGATCTCGGCGTTGCCCATGTTCATGCCCCCGTTTGCAATTGCACCCAAGCATATCCTGAAGTTGCGTGACTTTCGATTCAGAGCCTTTTCCAATATGAAATGAGTCTGGACGAGGGCCCGTGATTCCAATATGAAATGAGTCTAAAGCG
>JAQBUI010000006.1 GCA_027624035.1 Pseudomonadota bacterium
TGTTGGCATCGAGGGGGATTTTGCAGTCAGCCTGGGTCGTGACCTCATGCAGGGGATAACCATGGATGACCTTGCGCAATCAATGACAGAAGTCTTTTCGGTCATCGAACTGCATAATGTTGTGTTTCACAGTGAGCCGCCACAAGGGCATGAACTGATCGCCAACAACGCTATTCATGCAGGTGTGACAGGGGAGAGAGTGTACCGCTAATGGGTGAGTGTACGACGGACCTGGCCGTCTATCTGGATGAGCGCGAAGTTGATGCCTGCCTGGCCAGGAGACATTCTGAAAAGTGTCGGTTGGCTGGTGACAAAACTCTCGTCCATAGGCATAACCTTGTCGGCGGGCGATATGATTCTCACCGGTGCACTCGGCCCGCCCCTGCCTTTGGCAGAAGTCGAGCATGTGAAGATTACCTCATCACAGTTCGGTGAGGTTGAGGCGTGGTTTGACCAGGGAAATGTAATAATCGTATAAGTGGTGATGTATTGTTGTTTGATGCTTGAAGGTACTTAATGCAGATAGCTGGACCAGTGGGGCAACCCTGCTGGCGGACCGGGGTGCAGAGGTGCTCAAGATTGAAGAACCTGTAGAAGGTGATGGCTGGGTATTGGCACTGATTTGTCTTGTAGCGGTCGAGCCCGCTCCTGGGCACACCATCGCCGAAGGAAACGCCCGCTATCAACGTGAAATTGAGCTTGCACCATTCGATTGCGTTGAGATCAAGTATCAACTTTCGCCAACATCCGGTCTCGTCTACGAATGGAATTCCACAGGTGAAATGGTTTCTGATATTCATGCCGACCCTGGCGCTGACCCAAAGGGGTATGCAGAATCGATGCTGGCACTTCGCGCAAGCAGGAACGCGGGAACCTGTGTAGCCCCCTTGGCGGGCACACACGGCTGGTTCTTTGAGAACCGAAAAGCCACTACGGTCAGCGTTAACTCGGTGACGGCGGGATTCGCCGAGAAAACAGCTGGGTTCAGAGACGGCTACCCGGCCCCCGTTCCTTTTCAAACACCGGACCGGCGGTACGACCCATGACCTCGTTCACCGATCATGACAAACGCACCAAAGCACTGGCGACCCTACCTGCCTATCGTTGGACCGACTGGATACTGGCGTTGCCGGCGGTTACACGCCTCCCTCTGGTCTTTCTCTTCGTAGGTGCGGTTGTTGCCATCGGTTTCCTTCTTACACACAATCTGCTGGCAGTGATGGCCGTATTGCTGGCATTTTCGGCGGGCATGGCCTGGACTTCAGCCTGGGTCATCTTGGCCCAGGGGGCTCAGCACGACCTGTCAGAGATGGGATACGACGAACTGGCCACGCTTGCGCCGGGGCGGATAACTGCGTGGGTCGAAACGCTTACCGGAACCGTGATCGGGGTTGGTATCATCTGGACAGTCATCGATCTTCGCCAACTTCCCTTCAGCCATGTTTACCTTGAATTGCTCTTCAACGGCCTGTTCTGGTCAATGATCGTATGGGCAGCCGTCACTGGCACACATATGATCGGTTTTCTGTTGAGGCAACACCGCGTTTACCTCCGGGTCGCTTCGACAATGACGCTGCGACTTTCGCAACTCCAGGAAGCCCAGACAATTGCGAATCCCAGTCTGCGATTCGCACTGCTGGCAGTACTCATCGGAGTCATGGAAATGTTGCTGATCCAGTTTGTTGAAGTCGATATTCGGAACACGCTGGTCAACGTTATCTTCATTCCGACCGCACTGCTGATGTTTCTGGCAATCCCACTGTTTGTCCAACCGGTTCTGATTCTGCGAAGTCGAATCCGAAAGCTGAAGCAGGGTGAGCTGTCACTGGTCAGGCGGGCCATTGCAGGTGATCGAAGCGTCCTGTCGTGCTCTGAACTGGGTGAAGCGGCTGACGACTTCACACTTCCCGACCTCATGTATTACGAGGATCGAATCAGTCGAATCTGGGAGTGGCCCATACAGCAGCACTGGCAAAGGCTCCTTTTCTATACGCTTATCCCACCGGTCGCCTGGATAATGGCTGCATTGGTTGAACGATCACTGGATCTGCTTCTGGATTAGCGTCGGTTGCGTCCAGTTCAATCTGGCCATCCGTTCTCTCCGTGAGCGGCTCCAGGCAAATTGCCGGGCGGGTCACATAGCGGCACAGGTGATCGAGGCGGTCCCGCTGCCAGGGTGCCAGGGTTGGCAGGCAACGGCGGCGTTTCAGTGAGAAGCCGCTGCGATCGGCAGTCAGGATTTTGGCGGGTGTATCTGACCTGACGAATACGGGATCATGCAGGGTCAGGGTGCGGCGACCGGAATGAGGGCCTATCGCGATACGACAACGCGTTGATGCAGCACTGATCGAATCCATTGGTTCATCGGAGTCAAAAATCAAGCCAAGGTTGTTCGGCATCGGCAATGAGCAGGCAGTTCCCGTTCGAGCCGACGAACCACGCGCTGGATCAGCCGATGGAGCAAGGCGTGCAGCTGCGCCTGATGCGGCACCGAAACTGGATGGAATCTTGGCCGGCCGGATTCGCCTGCAGTGTAAACACCGTCGAGAACGAGCAAACGCAGGTGAATGTTCAAATTCAGGGCACTGCCGAAATGCTGCACCAGCATGACGATGCCGGTGCGCAACCACTCGCCCGGGCCAGACCGCGCGGCGGATGAGATCGGTCTCATCCCTCAGGCTATTCAGCGCAACTGAGGCATCTCGCTGCCTGTGAGATGGTGGCACTCGCGGATTTGCTCAGCTTCCTTGTCGTGCAGGATCGTGCTGTGTGCGATGTTTCCTGTAAATGGTTACAATCGCGGCATATTTGCGGCCAGGCTTGTCGCCTGTCGCACCAAGACCATGGTTTGATAGCCGGATTCCGGCACACAGGAGCTAAACTACGTGACTTTGCAGATTGCCAGTGAAGCTGGAACCAAGACATCCCTGCGCCATGACTGGACGCGCCAGGATGTGCTTGATCTCTACGGGATGTCATTCAACGACCTGCTGTTCGAGGCCCATGGCGTGCACCGTGCGTATCACGAACCAAACCAGGTTCAGATCGCAACGCTGCTGTCCATCAAGACCGGTGGCTGTCCGGAGGACTGCAAGTATTGTCCGCAGAGTGTTCACTACGAGGCCGGAGTCGAGCCTCATGCGCTCATGAAGATCGAAGACGTGATGGAGGCCGCCAGAGCCGCCAAGGACCAGGGGGCCAGCCGATTCTGTATGGGGGCCGCGTGGCGAAGCCCAACGGAGCGGCAGATTGAGCAGATGGTACCCATCATCGAGGGGGTCGGCAGTTTGGGTCTTGAGACCTGTGTCACTCTGGGAATGTTGTCCGACAAGCAGGCCAGTCGTCTGGCGGAGGCCGGGCTCGACTATTACAACCACAACCTGGATACCTCACCTGAGTATTACTCGCAGATTATCAGCACCCGGACCTTCGAAGATCGTCTGGACACGCTGCACCATGTTCGCGACGCGGGTATCAACGTCTGTTCCGGTGGCATCGTTGGTATGGGCGAGTCACGCGCAGACCGGGCCGGCATGCTCACTGAACTTGCCAACATGCCCCAGCATCCACAATCGGTTCCAATCAACATGCTGGTCAGAGTGGAGGGCACACCACTTGACGAGGTAGAGGATCTCGACATTTTTGAGTTCATCCGTACGATCGCGGTCGCGCGGATCATGATGCCGGCATCCTGGGTCAGGCTGTCGGCAGGCAGAACCGAGATGAGCCGTGAGGCACAGAGCCTCTGCTTTTTTGCCGGTGCCAATTCCATTTTCGGTGGTGACAAGCTTCTGACCACGGCGAATCCGGAACAGGATGCAGACCGTGCGCTGTTCAAGACACTGGGCATTACGGCACACGCGGGCTGACCCCCGATGCTGTTCCATGAGCAGATCCCGGTCGGCTATCGATCGGTGATCGGGACCTGGCAGCTGAACCCCGACGACGTGATCGCGTTCGCACGGGCGTGGGACCCGCAGCCGTTTCATGTGGATGCTGATGCTGCCGCCGAATCGGTGTTTGGTGAGCTGGTGGCATCTTCGCTGCATATTTTTGCCATCTGTACCAGGTTGTTTTTTGACCATGAGGATCAGATTGCCGTGATGGCCATGCTCGGCAAGGACAAGATTCGTCTGCACCAGCCGGCAAGGGCATGGGACCAGCTGATTTATCGGACTGAGTGCATTGCCAATACTCCATCAGCAACCAGACCGGACCGCGGCGTGATCGTACTGGCGGACGAGGTCGTCAGGGACAGTGGCGAGACGGTGATGACTCAGGAAGTGACCTTGATGGTCAGAAGGTCAGCCCCCCTGACCTGATGGAGTTCATTCTGGCGATGAAGGCGCCGCCAGATGTTCTGAGCGTTCCCCGGCAAGTCGTTTCGTTGCATGCGTCCGCTTGAAAGTGCCTGATCGCGTTTCGATTTGGACAAATCGTCCCGCCGTGTTTAAAGTCAAATCAACCAATGGGGAGGGGGGAGCCCATGAAGATCTCAGTCGCCGTCGCTCTATTGATCGTGCTGTTCACTGCCATGTCGGGTGCATCCGGCGCCAGGCCAAGCCATCAGCAGATCATTTCTGATTATGACTATGATGATGTACGGATATCACCGACTGGCAAGTACCTGGCTGTCACGCGGGTCGCTGACGGCGAAGGCAGGTTTCAGATCTTCAAGATGCCGGAGCGAAAGACGACCTTCAGTTCCAACCTCGGGGAAAAGACCGAGGTGGACCAGATGCTCTGGGTCAGTGATGACCATCTGCTGATTGCCCCCGCCCGCAGGGTGTTTGGCGACGTGAAGTTCCCGACGGGTGAGCTGATGGCAGTGGATGCCAAACGAAACAAGATTCGGCGCCTGGCTGCCAAGGATTGCCCTTACTGTGGTGGCCGGCTTGTTCATACCCTGCCGGATGATCCTCGCCACATCATTGTCTCGGGGTCGAGGGATCAGTACAACGAAGCCCACCTTGTGGACATTGTGAACGGCAACTATCGCCGGATCACTCGAAGCCCCATTCCCAGAGGCTTTTTTGTTGCCAGCGCAGACGGCGATATTGTGTTCAGCGTCGGCACCAATGCCGAGAATCATACGGTGGTTGAACGCAAGACCGGTCAGAAATGGGAACCGGTCACGAGCTTTCGACAGGATGAGCAGGGTTGGCAGCCCTTCTCCGACGGTCCGGCGCCGGGAACCTTCCTGACCTGGGACACCCGGGGCGCCACTGGTACCCGGGGGCTCGGGCTGTATGACATCAATAGCGGCGAACACAAGATGCTGATTCGGTTTGCCGAGGTGGACGTCTCGAGTATTTTTCGTGATCACGACTATCGGGTCTATGGCGTCAGGACAGACCCGCATTTTCCGGCCATCTATGATCTGGACCCGGACCACCCCCTCGCCAGAATCAGACGCAACCTCAAGAACTCGTTCCCGAACGATACGGTCACTTTTACCAGTTCGACCAGAGACAACCTGCAGGTGGTCGCGTTGGTGTCCGGGGACCGGAACCCAGGCCGGTTCGTACTGGTTGATCTCAAGGCAAAAAGCGCCGAGGTGCTGTTTTCAAGAAAGGCGCAGTTGACCCCTGATATGCTGGCACCGATGAATCCTTTCAGGCTGCAGGCCCGGGATGGCACGACCATTAATGGCTATGTCACCAGCCCCGATGGGATGCCCACACCGGGGCCAACGATCGTCGTGGTTCACGGTGGCCCGTTCGGTGTCCGAGATACCTGGGGCTACAATCCGGAGGCACAGTTGCTGGCAAGTCGGGGCGCGCACGTGTTGTCGGTGAACTTCAGGGGCTCCGGGGGTTACGGCCTGGACTTCAGGGTCGCCGGCTATCGTCAGTGGGGTGCGGCGATGCAGGACGACGTCACGGATGCGACCCTGTGGGCCATTCAGAACAAGATTGCCGACCCGGATCGAATCTGCATCTACGGTGGCAGCTATGGTGCCTACGCGGCGATGATGGGTGCAGCCAGGGAACCTGATCTGTATCGGTGTGCCATTGGCGTTGCGGGCGTCTACGACCTCACCATCATGGATTCAAAGGGCGATGTTCGCAGCAACGAGGCCGGCGAATCCTTCATTCGCCGAACCATTGGCGATGATGACGAGGCACTGGCTGCCAGTTCTCCTGTGAATCTTGCAGGCCGGATCAAGGCCGACGTCCTGCTGATCCACGGTGGGCAGGACCGCCGTGCGCCGATAGCCCATGCCAACCGCATGCGTGCCGCGCTGGAGGCGGCTGGCAAGGAGGTCGGATGGCACACTGACACATTGCAGTCTCATGGTTTCGCTGGTCAGGAAGGACGAACCGAACTGTACCGGCTCGTCGATGAGTTCCTGGCGCCCCATATGGGCTGGGCGTCTAACGACCAATAGGGGCTGTGGGAAGGGCCGGCCAGACAAACGGGCGGAACGCGGCTGCGAGCGATGCCCGGGACAGAGTGGTGAGCGGCTCGACCTCCGCGATCACATTGATCTCTCCGAAGTGTTCAATGGCGCTACGATTGCCTGGATTTGACGGCCCGTTCATCACCACGCCCAGAATCGGAACGCGGTGCTCCCTCAGAACCCGAAGTGTCAGAAGCGTGTGGTTGATGGTGCCGAGCTCGCTACTGACTACGAGCAGCACCGGCACTCCCAGACGGACGATCAGGTCCAGCATGTAGTGCTGGTCATTGAGAGGCACCAGGATGCCGCCAGCACCTTCTATCACCAGCGTTTCATCGTCTGGAATCGGTGGTAATTCGAAATGATCCAGCGAAATCTCAACCTCTTCGATGGCGGCTGCAGCGTGCGGAGAAAGCGGTTCGAGCAGGCGATAAGTTTCCGGATGAACGCGGGATTCGCTGATTCCTGTGTGGCTACGAATCCAGTCCGTGTCGGTGCCATCGGCAAGTCCTGTCTGCACCGGCTTCCAGTAATGGGCATTGAGTCCCGCGACGATGATTCCTGATACCACGGTCTTGCCTATGTCAGTGTTGGTGCCACTGACAAAGATTGCATTGGGCCGGTTCATTTGAAGACCTCTATCAATGATTCAATCTGCTCCCGGGTATGGGCTGAGGACAGTGCGATTCGAATTCGTGAGGTGCCAGCGGGTACGGTGGGCGGCCGGATTGGCGTCGCCAGGAAACCGGCCCTCTCGAGCTTTGCCCCCATACGCAGGGTTTCGTCCTCATCGCCCAGCAGGACGGGAATGATCTGGGTCGACGAGTTCCCCGTGGCATAACCAAGCTGGCCCAGCGAGTGCCGCAGCAACTGTGCATGATCCAGAAGACGCTTGCGGTCGACGTCCATTTGCGGCACCAGAGTGAGGGCGGCATCTACTGCGCCGAGCGTCGTGGGCGGCAGGGCAGTCGAATAGATGAACCCCCCACAGCAGTTGATGAGGTAGTCGCGGAGTTGGTTGGAACTTGCGATGTAGGCACCGAAACAGCCCAGTGCCTTGCCGAAGGTGCCCATGGTGATGTCGACAGCCCTGCCGACCGTCAGCCCCATGCCGGCTTCACCCAGGACGCCTGTCGCGTGTGCCTCATCGACGACGAGGATCGCATCGAAATCCCGGGCGAGGGACACCAGCCGATCGATATCCGCCCGATCGCCATCCATACTGAACACGGATTCCGTGATGATGACGCGACGTGACCAGGCCCCGGACTTTGATGATTCAAGCAGTGACTCAAGATGATCAAGGTCATTGTGTGCAAACAGCTGTTTGGCGCAGCGCGCAAGGGTCACGCCCTGGATGATGCTGTTGTGATTGAGTTCGTCGGAGAAGATGATCGAATCGTTGTCGGCAAGTGCGGGGATGATGGACACATTGGCCTGAAATCCCGAGTTAAAGATCAGTGCGCTTTCGACCTGTTTCAGGGTCGCCAGCCGGGCCTCGACCTCATCGAAACAGGCCAGTGAGCCACAGATGAGCCGTGAGGCCGTCGACCCGGTACCATAGCGGGCACCGAAACGACTGGCGCCTTCGGCCAGCAATGGATGTTTCGAGATTCCCAGGTAGTCATTGGAGCAGAAATTGACCATGGCCTGACCGTCGACCTCGACCAGCATGTCAGCCAGGGGGGTGACCCGCCGCAGGCGCCGGGTCAGATGGGCGGTCTCGCGCCGACGCATTTCCTGGTCGACAAAATCGAATTTGCTCACGAATCGTTTGCCAGTACGTCATGGATGGCCCCGGTCAGCCGGGTCAGATCCTCGCGGTCAATGATGTAGGGTGGCATGATGTAGACCTGTGTCCCGAAAGGCCTGACCCAGACGCCGCGTTCAACGAAGGCCCTCTGCAGGGTTCCCACGTCGACTGGTTCAGCCATCTCCACGACGCCGATGGCTCCCAGCGCCCGAACATCTACCACGCCCGCCAGATCCCTGCAGTGTGCCAGTTCCCGTTTCATCTGCGCCTCAATCTGGCTGACCCGGGTTTTCCAGTCGCTGCCGTTGAGCACTCGCAGACTGGCGAGCGCAATCGCACAGGCGAGCGGATTCGCCATGAAGGTGGGGCCGTGCATGAATACGCCTGGGTTGCCGGAGGAAATCACGTCGGCGACCTTTGGTGTTGTCATGGTGGCGGCCAGGGTCAGGTAACCTCCGGTCAGGGCTTTGCCCACGCAGACGATGTCCGGCTCAATGCCCGCATGTTCGCTTGCGAACATCCTGCCCGTGCGCCCGAATGCGGTCGCGATTTCATCGAGGATCAGCAGCACGCCGTGTTCATCGCAGAGTCGGCGGGCCTCGGTGACGAACTGTGGTGAGTAGATTCGCATGCCGCCCGCGCCCTGGACCACGGGTTCGATGATCATGGCCGCGATCTCCTGGTGATGTTGCTCGAGTAACCTTGCGACCGGTTCGATGTCCGAAGGGGCCAGGGGTTCGTCGAATTTGCTCTTCGGCGCGGGGGCGAAAAAGTGCTTCGGCAGGACGCCGGTAAACAGTTCGTGCATCCCGGTGACCGGGTCGCATACTGACATCGCGCCGAAGGTATCGCCATGATAGCCGGAGCGGATCGTCAGGAGCTTGCTCTTGCCTGGCTTGCCCAGCGCGTGCCAGTACTGAATGGCCATCTTGATGGCGACCTCGACAGCGACTGACCCCGAGTCGGCGAAAAAGATTCGGTCAATGGCGTGTGGTGCCAGCGCCAGCAGTTCCCCGGCCAGTTCGACCGCAGGTTGGTGGGTCAGACCACCGAACATGACATGAGCCATCGAATCGAGCTGTGCCTTGGCGGCCGCATTCAGTTCAGGATGGTTATAGCCATGGATGGCAGCCCACCATGAAGACATGCCGTCAATCAGTTCGGTGCCGTCGGCCAGTCGTATGCGGACGCCTTCTGCTGATGCCACGGGATAGACCGGCAGAGGATTGCTCATCGATGTGTATGGATGCCAGATCTTGTCGTGGTCCAGCCGAAGCCAGTTGTTGTCAAACCCCTTCATTGAACTCCCAGGTTCTATTGCAGCGTGTTTTGAGTGAAGGCCATCAGCGTGCCAGTATCGGGTACGCCGGGTTCGTGGCGGAAGTTTCCTGGAGCCAAAGTGCGGGTCAGTACTTCCACGAAAGCGGAAACTATCATCATTGGGGGTGTGGGTCATCCTGAGGACGCTTGCCGGCACGGTCGATACCGCCTCGGTCCGGTTGTGTGACCATCCGCATGATGTATTATCTGGTGAAACCATTCTGGAGGGTGAGGCATGCAGCCAATTTCAGCGGATTCCCATGTTGTAGAGTCAGAGGCCGTATTCGTCGGCCTGGTCGAACGTTTCGGCGATGATGCCCCGAGGGTCATGAACGCCGGCACCATCGATGATGCCATCATTATTCCTTCCAAAGGAAAACACGGGATTCGCAAGCGAATGGGCTGGGCAGGAATGCGTACCCGTGAGGGGATCGACGTGGAACGTCGAGAGGGTCACAAGCCAGAGGTGGATACGTTGACCGATGAGGAAGCCCAGGCGCTGCTCAACAAGGGGTACGACGGCCTGCGCAAGGGGCTCCGGGACGGCGCGTATCGCGGTGATGACCAGGACATCGATGGGGTGGAGGCAGAATTCCTGTATCCCGGTTTCTTCGGTCTGTTCGCCTTCGAAAACACGGAACTGCTGGTGGCGTGTCAGAAAAACTACAACGACTGGTTGCATGACTATGCCAGCGCTTCCAATGGCAGGCTGTTCGGGCTGGCGGCCATCCCGGTTCAGGACCCTGACGCCGCAGTCGCTGAATTGGATCGGGTGATCGCGATGGGCTTCAAGGGGGGCTGCATTCCATGCACTTCGCCCTATCAAAAGCCGTATCAGGAATCCATATACGACCCCATATGGGCCAGGGCAGCAGAGGCTGGCTTTCCGCTCTCGATGCACGTGGGGACCAACTCGTTTCGGCCCTCAAGGGGCGGCCTGCATCTTGAGGTGCGTGATGGAGTCGTGGACTATGCCGGGACCGCCGCGACGATTCAGCGGACGCTGGTGGAATTGATGTGTCGCGGGCCGGCCCAGCGATTCCCTGACTGCAAGTGGGTCGTCAGTGAATTCAACGCCGGGTGGATCGCGTACTTTCTGAATCGCGTCGACCAGGGCCTGCAACGGGAGGCGCGTTTCAGCAATCAGGAATTCACCGGTGAGCGTCCGACAGATGTCTGGAACCGCCAATTCTACGCGACCATTGAGGATGATCGACCGGCGCTGCTGACCAGGGAGATCATCGGCACGGATCGTTTGATGTGGGGGTCTGACTATCCTCATGTTGATTCTACCTGGCCGTGTTCGCAGCAGGTGATCGATGAGATTTTTGAAGGCATTCCCGCTGCAGACAAGGCAAAGATTACCCGGGACAACGTCAAGGCGTTATATGGCATTTAGGGCAGCGGTTCCCCGGCACGTCGCTGAAAAGCAGCCTGCTGGAACGATACATGAATGTATCGGCCGCATACGATCCGGCGGGTGTACGCCGGACGAACACAAGTACTCATCAGAGCAGTCAGGAGAATAGTATGGCCGAATATATCCCTACCCCCGTCAAATGGGTACGTGATCAGGTTGAGAAGTACGAGGCGAGCGGCGGTAAGGAGGGCACGACCCTCATGGATACGGGGCTGCCCTGTATCATTGTGACTCACGTCGGCAACAAGACGGGCGCCGTGCGCAAGACACCGCTGATGCAGGTCAGGGATGGGTCCGGATATGTACTGATCGGTTCCCAGGGAGGGGCTCCCAAAGACCCTGTATGGGTCCACAATCTGCGCGCTAACCCGGAGGTGGAGATTCGGGACCATGCCCGGGTCTTCAAAATGAGGGCCCGTGAAGTGTTCGACGAGCAGGAGCGCGCCCGGGTCTGGGCGCTGGGCGTGGCGGCGTATCCTCCCTATGAGGACTATGCAAAGAAGACCTCACGAAAGATCCCGGTCTTTATTGCCGAGCCTGTTTGAGTCTTCGCCCTTAGGTCAGCGAGCGGCCTGACGGCGGGCTGTGTTTTCATGGAAGTTGTGACCCGGACACGCTAATGGGTTTGATGAAGGACTGGCTGGTCCGGTTTGTTCCTGTTTTTCGCTGGCTTCCAGCCTATCAGCGTTCCAGTCTTCAGGGCGATCTGACGGCTGGCATCGTGGTGTTGTTCATTACCGTGCCCCAGGTGATCGCGTATGCATTTCTCGCCGGGTTGCCACCAGAGAGCGGTCTTTATGCCGCTCTGGCGGCGCTTTGCCTGTATGGCCTGTTTGGCAGCAGCAGGACCCTGGCGGTAGGTCCGTCGGCTATCGTTGCGATGATGACCCTCGAAGTCGCATCTGATTTCGCCCGGCCCGGCACTGATGCCTATACTCTGGTGTGTCTGCAGCTGGCGCTGGTTACAGGAGTCGTGCTGCTGCTGCTGCGCCTGGTGAACTTCGGCAATGTCACCAGTTTCCTGTCACATGCGGTGGTCACGGGCTTCATTTCAGCGGCTGCGGTCCTCATCATCAGTAACCAGTTGCCGGCCATACTGGGTCTCTCATCAGCGACGGATACCAGAATATTCGGTGTCATCAGCCACCTGTTTGACGGTGGCCAGTACAATCTGGTCGCTATCATCGTGGCCCTTCTTGCGCTGGGGTTACTGGCATTCTGTCGCTTCCGTCTCGAACCGCTGCTGCGCCGGATGGGTACCGCCGAATGGCTTGCCGCAGCGCTGTCGCGATCCGCACCGATGTTTGCGGTGGCGATCGCAGTGATCGCGACGGCGCTGGCGGACCTCGGCCGGCACTTTGCGCTACCACTGGTGGGTGACATTCCGACTGCGCTGCCGTCCTTTGGCCTGGGTCCGGTTTCCTTCACGGTGGTGCAGGATCTGCTGCCGTCGGCGCTGTTGATCGCCATGGTCATCTTCATGGAGAGTACCTCCATCGGCACCGCCATGGCTGCAAAGCGTCGAGAGAAGATAGACCCGGACCAGGAACTGGTGGGCCTGGGTGCCGCTAACGTGGGAGCCTCGCTCTTCGGCGGGTTTCCGGTGGCAGGCAGTTTTGCCAGATCGATCGTCAATCTGTCGGCCGGAGCCAGCACCCAGCTCGCATCATGGGTGACTGCGGGGCTGGTGCTGATCACCCTGGTCGCATTTGCACCCCTGTTTTACTACCTTCCCAAGGCAGTGCTGTCGGCGATTATTGTGATTTCCGCCATGCAACTGATTGACCCGGCCGCCATCAGAAAGATCTTTTCTTTTAATACTGCAGACGCAGTAGTGTTTGCGTTCACCTTCGTTTTGGTGATGGTGCTGGGAGTTGAAGCGGGGGTACTGATCGGTATCCTGATTTCGTTCATCCTGCTGATCAGGAGCAGTTCCCGGCCACATATTGCGGTGGTCGGCAGGGTGGGTGATACGGAGCACTTCCGCAATGTCAGGCGTCACCAGGTCAGAACTTCGCCGAAACTGCTCGCGATCAGGATTGACGAGAGTCTGTACTTCGTCAACACCCGATACATCGAGTCGTTTCTGTTCAGGGAGATCGCTCGCAAGCCCGAGCTCAGACACGTCCTGCTGATCTGCAGTGCAACGAATTTTATCGACACCAGCGGCCTCGAGATGCTTGAAGGCATGATGGACAGCCTTGCGGAGGCCGGCGTGACCCTGCACCTTGCCGAGGTGAAGGGGCCGGTCATGGATCGTCTGGAGCAAACGGCCTTTTATCGGGCGATGAAGGGAAAGGTGTTCTTCACCACGGATGATGCGTTTTTGGAACTGGCTGAAATATGATGCCATGACCCCATTGTTGAGGTTGAACGTTTACCCTGATAATCCAGTGACTCGAGTGAAAGGCGATGGCCCTGGCAGTGACAGATTCCTCCGATGTTCTGGCGGGTACCGTCGAACCGGCAGATGACCAGCTCATCGCGGCCTATGCGAGGGGTGACCATGGCGCCTTCGATGAGCTCTATACCCGCTATCGTCAGCCGCTATATGGCTACCTGTTTCGTCACTGCGGCGATGCCGAGCAGGCAGGGGAGCTGTTTCAGGACGTCTGGCTGAGAGTGATTGCATCGAGCCGTCGTTTTGAACGCCAGGGGCGATTCAGATCCTGGCTGTTCACCCTGGCCCACAATCGGCTGGTTGATCATTATCGCCAGACCGAGCGGCGTCCCGGGACCGTGGCGGAGCAGGAGACTGGTGATGATGACACCGTACCGGCGGACAGAACTTACGACAGCGGGCAGGCAGCTGACGCGTTGCAGGCGGCATTGACCTGCCTGCCACTGGAACAGCGGCAGGCGTTTTTTCTGCGAGAAGAACAGGGGTTCTCCATCAGGGACATTGCCGAGATACAGGGCATTGACCCGGAGGCCGCCAAGAGCCGTCTGCGCTATGCCTACAGCAAGCTGCGCGATGCGCTGCAGGAGCATCAGCTGTGAAACCGACCGACAAAAAGAACTGGCTGGCTGAAGACCTTGAACTCGATCGGGAATTCAGCGACGTCTCCAGCAAATATGCCAGGGTGGCTGAAGAGCCGCCGCCGGTTCCCCACCATATTGATCGGCTGGTTCATGGCGTTGCACACCAGAACGCCTTCGATTCGCTGCAACGGAACTGGTTGCTGGGTAACGGGCCGCAGGTGGCATTGGCGGCGATGATCTTCTTCGCAATTGGTATTCTCACGGTCTATGGCCTGCGTACTCCCACGGACACGCCGTTAACCGAGGTCGGGCCAGCTGCTCCCGTTGTGACGACGGCGAAAGAGGCAACCAGCGCCACCAGCGGCACAGATGTGCTGGAATCGGACATGACCGACTTCAATTCGATCATCCTGGCACGACAGAGGGCCAGCACCAGCGGACCAGCCGAATCGGGGAAAGAGCCCCGAAGCTGGGTTCGCGTGGCATTCTCCGTTGACGCCGCAGGACGGGCGGAGGCCATCAGGGTCATCGAACGATGCGTGCGGCCATCAGCCGGGTACGACTGTATGGATGACGATGTGTATGACCAATGGGCCCTGGATCACATCAGGCAGAAACGGTTCAAGCCGACAGCGCAAGTGCAGGAGCTGATTCTCCTTCCCTGAGCGCCATTGGCGTGTCCATGTTTGCTCCCCCGTTATCAGTTCGCGTTCACGTACACGATGTGATCGCGATTGATGATCAGCTTCTGGCCATTCTGATAGATCACAAAGAAGTCATGGTCCTGATTGATGATGTCCGAGACCCGTGATTCTTCCGCAACAGTTGGGTAGACCATGCCGTAGACGGTTCGCTTGATGGTGAAGTGAGCAACGAGGTTTCGTGGCGCAATCGTGCTCCGGGCCCTGACATCCGAGTCATCCTGGTCGCATTTGATCAGGATGATGTGATTCTTGTTGATCAGCCGGTAGGCACCGGCCGGACTGACGAAGGGAAAGAAGCTGTCGTCAGATTCGTTCAGCAGTTCTTCAAGTTGGGGTTTGCCTTCCGCAGAGAGCAGGTCCTCGGTCACGAACATCTTGCCGTCGATCGTCTCCTCGTTGACCAGCAGGATCTCGACGGGGACCTCGATTTTGGGTATCTCGTACATGTACTGGCTTCTCACTGCATGGCCTGGTGATGGCCAATATTAGGATCAATCCGGTTCGACTACCACCTTGTGATCGATGAGCGTTTCTTCGATGAAGCTGAACCAGCCGGTGATGCGCTGTCCGCAGAGCACCTGTGGCAGCCAGAGGCGGTCGTCCTGCCACATTTCATCATAGGGAATCTGATCGAACGAGAACCAGATGGGGGTTGCCTCGGCCGTTTCCGAGGGGATGCCGCGGTAGTCAGTGGCCACGAATACGTGGGCATGAATCCGTGGCATGTCCTCGGCATGGAAAAAGAGTTCGCCTGCCGGCCGGACCTGGAGCGCCTCGATCAGAAGTTCCTCACGGGTTTCCCGGATGGCGCACGCAAGTGGGGTTTCGTCCGGTTCCAGCTTGCCCCCGGGGCCATTGATCTTGCCTGCACCGAGTCCTCGCTTTTTTCGAATCAGCAGGACGCGCCCGGAGTCCACCACAAACAACAGCGTTGCGATGACCTGAGGGGTCCAGTGCTGCCAGTCAATGCTGGAGATACGCATTTCAGTCTGCAAAGACACACCGCGCCCTGGCCCAGACCCGCAGGCTCTCGACCTTCTCCTGCATGATGACCGACAATGGATTGGTGCTCCGGATGGCGCGCTCAAGGGTCGTGTTGTTCATGACCTCATCGGAGGCTGCCACCGTATACAGGGCATTGACGATGGTCTGTTCGATCTCGGCTCCGGAGAAGCCTTCGCTGGCCCTTGCCAGCCGTGCCAGATCGAACAGCTCCGGGTTGACGTTGCGTTTTCGAAGGTGGATGGCAAAGATTTCCATCCGTACGGTTTCATCGGGAAGGTCCACGAAGAAGATCTCGTCGAGGCGGCCCTTGCGGACGAGTTCCGGTGGTAACTTTGAGATATCGTTTGAAGTGGCGACGATGAAGGCCATACTCTTGCGTTCAGACATCCAGGTGAGCAGCGTGCCGAGAATCCTTTGGGAAATGCCGGAGTCATTCTGATCGATGCTGATGCCTTTTTCGATCTCGTCCAGCCACAGCACGCAGGGTGACATCATGTCTGCCAGCTTGAGCGCCTCACGCAGGTTCCGTTCTGTCTCACCGAAGAATTTGTTGTACAGGGAGCCAAAGTCGAGCCGCAACAGCGGCAGGGACCACATGCCTGCCACCGCCTTGGCGGCAAGGCTCTTGCCACTCCCCTGGATGCCGAGCAGCATGATGCCTTTGGGCGTGTCGAGATCAGTGTCGCCGGAAAGCACATTGTTGCGGCGGGCTTCGAGCCAGTCCTTGAGTTTGTTCAGGCCCCCTACCTCGGAGAATCTGGCCGTGTCGTATTCGAAACTGAGGACACCCTCCATATCCATCAGTGCGAATTTGGCCTTGTTCAGCTCCGGCAGGTCGCTCTGGTCGATGGCACCGTCATCATAGATCGCGCCTCGCACCAGTTGGGTGGCATCCTGCAGCGGCACCCCCTTCAGATTCTGTACCAGTTTGTTGAACGTGGCCTTATCGCTGCGAACCGGACGTCCGCCCTGACTTCGGCTCCAGTTGCTGGCCTCTTCCCGGATCAGGTTCATCAATTGTTCATCAGAAGGCATCGACAGCTCGAAGCGGGCACTGTAGCGCTTGACCTCGCTGGGCAGGTCAAGTGCATGGCTGAGCAGAATAACGGTGTGCCCCAGAGTGTGATGGCGCATGGCAATTTCGCGCAACAGGCGCACGTTGACCGGTTCATCCTTGAGGTAGGGATGAAAGTCACACAGGACGTAGATGCCGGGCTGCTTTGCCTGCTTGATGAGTTCAAGGACTGTCCCGGGAGCCGTTGAGTGGTCCCCCTCGCCGACGTCTTCACCAAACCCGAGCCGATGCAGCCCTTCGGTTGCAGACCAGGTAAACAGGGGCGAGGCACGGTTGACCGCGAGCCGGGTGATCATCTCCAGTACTCGCGGTTCTTCGTAGGACTCGATGACCAGGATGGGCACTTTGGAATCCAGCAACAGCCCCAGGTCGTTCAGATCTTTCATGCTAGTACCGCCCCACACTTTGCGTGTCCGGATACTCCCGGCGCGTCGACGGCGTGCTGACACGGGCACGCCAATGGCTTTCATGGCTGCAATCGACCAGTCGGGTCTCCAGGGCTTCGACATAAACCGTGAGATCAGGTAGTTCGGGCATATCGATAGATGACGAGTGTCAAAGCGATTTGAACCGGATAGTAGCAAAATTGTCTCATGGAGGGTGCTTTGGGATGCGCTCCGGATGTCAAAGGTGGCGGTACTTGAATTTTTTGCTGGCGCCCCGATATGGGGACTGAAACCGGAACCAAAGCGCACCGATGGCGTCTAAGTGGTTGTAACCTGGGGATTTACTCTAAAGGAGCAAATATGACAGCAGTAGCCTATCCGCAACATCTGCCGGCACTCAACACCGGGAGCCTGCAGGCCTATCTGGACTCCGTACAACGGATTCCAGTGCTGGAGCGAGATGAGGAAGTCGCGCTGTTTCGCCGCTTTCAGGAACAAAATGATCTGGATGCAGTGCGTCAGATCGTGATGTCTCATCTGCGGTACGTGGTGTATATCGCCAGGGGTTATCAGGGCTATGGTCTGCCGCTGGAAGATCTGATTCAGCAGGGTAACCTCGGTCTGATGAAGTCCGTCAGAAAGTTCAGCCTGGATCACGAAGTGCGCCTGGTGTCATTCGCTGTGCACTGGATCAAGGCAGAAATTCATGAGTTTATTCTCAAGAACTGGAAGATCGTCAAGGTCGCTACCACCAAGGCCCAGCGCAAGCTGTTTTTCAATCTGCGAAAAGCCAAGGAGCGGCTGGGATGGTTCAACGCGGAAGAGGTTAACTCTGTGGCCGAAGACCTTGGCGTCAAGCCGGATGAAGTGATCGAGATGGAACGTCGACTGACCCTGACCGACGAGAGCTTCGAGCCGGTGGACCACGATGATGACGACTTTTTGCCGGGGCCATCTGGCTATCTCTCCGGGGGTGAAACCGAGGACCCTGCCTGGGTGGTGGCTGACGAGGAGATTACGGACATTCAGTCAGCCGGATTGAGCAACGCTTTGGGGGCGCTGGATGCACGTTCCCGGGATATCGTTGCCAGCCGCTGGTTGGGTGACACCAAAATGGGCCTCAAAGAGCTGGCCGAAAAATACGGCGTGTCGATGGAGCGTATTCGTCAGATTGAAGCACGCGCGTTCGAAAAGATGCAGCCCTTTCTGCAAGAGGCGGCGTGATCCGCCCGCAACCGGTCGACCCGGCCGGTTGCATTCCCCCGTCGTCTTGTTGAAACTTCAGACCCAAGCCACCCGTTGGGGGTGGGACCTCAGGGCTGACCCATGACCATTTCAACCTGGATTCTTATTGGCGTCATTGCGGCATTGCTGTTGTGGCTGATCGCGATCTACAACCAACTGGTTGCGCTCAGAAACCGTTACCAGAACGGTTTTGCCCAGATTGAAGTGCAGCTGAAGCGACGCTACGATCTGATCCCGAACCTGGTGGAAGCGGCCAGGGCATATCTTTCCCACGAACGGGAGACCCTCGAGGCAGTGATCCAGGCACGGGACCAGGCGGCGGCGGGGCTGGTTGCAGCGGCACGAGACCCCGGCAATGCCGCAGCCATTCGAGACCTCGCCGGCAAGGAGCAACTGCTCACGACTGCGCTCGGTCGCTTCAATGCGGTGGTGGAGAATTACCCTGACCTCAAGGCCGACCAGACCATTGCACAACTGACTGAAGAGCTGACGTCGACGGAGAACAGAATAGCGTTTGCCCGACAGGCGTTTAACGACGGCATCATGCGCTACAACACGTATCGCCAGAGCTTTCCCAATATCGTCGTTGCCGGTTGGTTGGGCCACGGGACCGATGCAGAGCTGCTTGAATTTGCTGATCGTCAGCAGATCGCTGAACCTCCGCGAATCAGCTTCTGACAACCATGAGCGCCTCTGTATCAGGCACGCCAAAGTTGTGCTGGTAAGTCTCCCTGGCCGCCTGCCATTGAACATTACCGACATGAACGCCATGAGCGCCCCCGTGTCAGACACCCGCAGATGTGCAAGATATTGCCCATGCTGATCCGTCGTTCCGGTAGGCTTTCATGGAAGTTCTGGCCGCACGCTGTGCCGTCCGGAAAACTTCCCGGCACGACAACGGCGTGGCCGACCCGGGCACGCTAAGGGCTTCTATGAAAGATGCTGCCAGCGTAATGGACTTCTTCGCCGCGCAGGCTCATGCACACCGCAATACCCGGGTTCTGATCGGGTTGTTTGCACTGGCGGTGCTGGTCATCGCCGCGTTGACCAACCTGGCGCTGATTCTGGCGGCGAGTCTGATAGACCCGGTCGGGTTCTTTGGCTTTGGGGTATTCAACTGGGAGAAGCTGGTCTACGTCACCGTATTCGTCACGGCGGTGATTTGTGCCGGCAGCCTGGTACGCATCGTCTCATTGCGACGGGGTGGGGCGGCCGTCGCAGAATCCCTGGCAGGCAGGCTGGTGGTGCACGGCCAGACGGACCTGTCCCGGCGTCGCCTGCTGAATGTGGTTGAAGAGATGTCGATCGCTTCCGGCATCCCGGTTCCGCAGGTCTATGTCATCCCGGATGATGCCATCAATGCCTTTGCGGCGGGATACGAGCCGGGGGATGCGGTGGTTGCAGTGACCCAGGGGGCGCTCGACCAACTTGGCCGTGCCGAGTTGCAGGGCGTGGTGGCCCACGAGTTCAGCCACATCGTCAACGGTGACATGCGCCTGAACATGCACATGATCGGGCTGTTGTACGGGATCTACATGTTGTCGGTGGTGGGGCGAACGATCGTCGGGGGCGGCGAAACAAGACGCACCTCGAGGGTCAGTGGCGGATACTTCATCCTCGGTGCGATGCTGTTCATTATAGGGTCGCTGGGTCAGTTGCTGGGCGGTTTGATCAAGGCAGCCCTGGGTCGGCAGCGGGAGTTTCTGGCCGATGCCTCGGCGGCGCAATTCACCCGCAATCCGCGGGGTATCGCGGATGCCCTGAAACGAATTGGCGGCCATCCACTGGGTGCCAGGGTCGAAGACCCCCGCAGCGTTGAGGTCAGTCACGCGTTTTTCGCCGAGAGTATCGGCCTGTCGTATCTGAAATCGAAGCTGCTGGCAACGCACCCGCCGCTGGGAGAGCGAATCAAACGACTCGACCCGGCGTGGAACGGTGAATTCCTGCTGAATGTCAGCCAACAGGAGCCAGAAGGTGCAACGATGCTGGCTCCTGCCATGCCTTTATCTGCAGAATCTACAAGATCTGCAGGGTCTACAGGATCATCGAGGCCTTCAACACCCGAACCTGATGTGCTTGCTTCAATTGGCCAGGCCGGTGACCTGGGTCAGACGCGCAGTTTGATTGCAGGGTTGCCGCGGATGTTGGCGCAAGGGGTTCATGACCCTTACCTTGCCCGGTCCGTGATCTACCTGTTGCTGCTGGATGAGGAGGCTGGGATCCGTGGACTGCAGCTTGCCGAGCTCAGGGCTTCAGACCAGGATGCCGCTCAGGCGATGGTTCCGCTGCTGGCATCTCTTCCCATTCTGCCCGGGTCGAAGCTGATGTTGATAGAGATGGCCATACCCGCCCTCAGGCAGCTGACGCCCCGCCAGTATGATCAGTTCAGGGCGGCGATAGATGCCCTGATCCGGGCCAATCGCAACATCAGTATGAGCGAATGGTCGCTGCAGAGGCTGGTCACGGCATCCCTTGGTCCGATGTTCGGTCAAAGGCGACATCGCCAACCACATCGGACCATTGAGGGCTGCAGAGACGAGTGTGCGATGCTGTTGTCCATGCTGGTGTTCAGTGGTCGCCAGCATCGGCTGTCCCGGGAGCAGGCGTTTGACGCTGGTCGGAAGGTGTTGTCGGTCGAGATGAGCCTGGTGCCAGCACAGGCCCTCAGCCTTGCTGCCCTGGATGAGGCGGTCAGTCGCCTCGCTGAGCTCAAGCCGCTGCGCAAGCCCAGGCTGCTGAAGGCCTGTGTCGCCACCATTGTGGCCGATGGAGCCGTCACCCCTGTTGAATCGATGTTGATCAGGTCAGTCGCGGCAGTGCTGGACTGCCCCATGCCGCCCATTGTCGCAAATCCGGCGGATTGATGCTGTACTGACAGCTTCATCACTTTTCACGTACTCTTGGGGAAACCCCAGGGGAGATGAGGTATGGCAGAGACTATCACCACCGATCAGGCCTATGATGGCGCGAGGATCGTAGCTGATCTGAACCGGTTGTTGCGCATTCGCACCACACCCATCGGCATGAAGATGTTCGAGACGGAGGCGGAAATGATGAAGATTCCCCGCATCCGCAGACCGAAACACGTCCATGCCACCGACCAGATTGTGGGCCAGGCTTCCCGAAACGGCTGGACGGTAGGGGTCACCATGTCTGATCTGGTCGGAGCCCAGTGTGGCACCGTGATCGGGCTGCATCCCAGGGACGAGCAATGGCTGTCAGGCAGTCGGATGTCCGGTGTCTGGTATGGCACCGATGAGGACGCTGCCGCGCATCAGGCCGCAATGGATGTGCTGGAATTCGGAAGATATGAGGCGATGGCCGTCAGCCCGTTGGCCTCTGGCCGGTTGAACCCGCCGGATATCTGCCTCATCTACGCGACTCCGGCCCAGATGATTCTGTTCATCAACGGACTGCAGTGGACCGGATACCGCAAGCTCGAGTGGGGCTGTGTCGGTGAATCCGCCTGTGCTGATTCCTGGGGCAGGGCTCTCGCCACCGGTGAGCCCAGCCTCTCGATCCCCTGTTTTGCGGAGCGTCGTTATGGTGGCGTGATGGAAGATGAACTGCTGATGGCGATTCCACCCCGGTTTCTACCAGGTGTCATCAATGGCCTGGAGGCACTTTCAAACAATGGCCTGAGATATCCCATTGCCCCCTATGGCGTGAACAACGATGTTCGGGATGGCATGGGCGTGAGCTATGGCGACTAGCACGTTTGCGACAACCGTCAGCCGACTCATGCTGGCAGGGTTCGCGGCCGGGGTGCTGGCTGCTAATGGGTTGACCCTGAATGGATTCGACCTGAATGAGGCCAGCATCCCGCCTGAGCAGATCGTCGAGGGCGGTCCACCCAGGGATGGGATTCCGGCATTGTTGGACCCGCGGTTCATCAAGGCAGAAGAAGCCGGCTATCTGAAAGCCAAAGACCGGGTGCTCGGAGTGGTTGTCAGCGGTGTGGCGAGGGCCTATCCGGTACGGATTCTGGACTGGCATGAGATTGTGAACGATCACATCGGCAGGCAGCGCTTCGCCGTCACCTATTGTCCGCTGTGTGGCAGTGGTGTTGTTTTCGCATCCAATGTTGGCGAGTCGGCATTGATCTTCGGTGTCTCAGGGCTCTTGTATAACAGCGATATGCTGCTGTATGACTACAATACGGAGTCACTCTGGTCGCAATTGCTGGGCGAGGCCGTCACCGGGAAATTGAAGGGTGTCGAACTTCCAAAGATCCCGGCGTACCACACGACCTGGCGAGCCTGGCGCAACCTGCATCCCGACACCACGGTAATGAGCCACGATACTGGCCACAGCCGTGACTACGACCGAACTGCCTATGACGGCTATGATCGGTCCCGGGAGCTCTATTTCAAAGTCTCCCACGAAGCGCCAGCGAAATATCATCCCAAAGAGATGGTCCTCGGTGTTGAGGTGGACGGCCACTTCAAGGCCTATCCGTTCAAGGAACTTGCCCGCCATCGCGAGGCTTTGTGGTCGGATGTCGTGAACGGTAAAACACTGACTGTCCACTGGGACCGAAAGGCAAGGTCGGCCCATGTGACGGACGAGTCCGGCGACCCGGTACCGGCCACCACCAGTTACTGGTTTGCGTGGTATGCGTTTCATCCCGGGACGGAGGTATTTTCGGCTCGATAGTCAAACCAGGATCAGGGTTTACCAATCCCAACGATTGTGTCATTTTGCGCCCACAATTCATGTGAAAAGAGATCAGATGACTTTTCGAAGACTAGGCAGAACAGCGTTACAGGTCGGGCCACTCGCCGTCGGGACGGTCAATTTTGGCTGGCTGACCACCGAGACCGACAGTTTCGAGATCATGAGTGCCGCGATGGATCGTGGTCTGAATCTGATTGATACTTCAGACAATTACAATGCCGGGAAGACCGAAACGGTCATCGGTCATTTCATCGCAAAGCACGGTCAGCGAGACCGGATGGTGCTGGCCACCAAGTGCTATTCACCGCCGAATGACTGGGGTAACCCTGACCCTGCCAAGCGAACCGGTGAAGAGGCTGGTCCCAACCAACGCGGCCTGTCAGCCAAACACATCATTGAGGCGTGTAACGCGTCATTGAAGCGCCTGCAGACGGATTATATCGATCTATATCAGATGCATCACGTGGACCGAAAAGCGCCATTCGAGGAAATATGGCAGGCCTATGAGGTGCTGGTAAGCCAGGGGAAGATCATCTATGCCGGGACCAGCAATTATGCCGGTTGGCAGTTGGCGAAAGCCTGCGAAAGCGCCCGGGCCAGACACTATCTGGGCCCGGTCTCGGAGCAGAGCATCTATAGTCTGATCAATCGGACCGTCGAACTGGAGGTGATCCCTGCATGCCGTGACTATGGGCTGGGCTTTATTCCTTACTCGCCCGTAGGTGGCGGTCTGCTGGCAGGACCCGGCCGCAAGGACCAGAGCGTTCGTACCGCTGGGCCCGCCGGCGCACTGTCCGATCGGCGCCGGAAGCAGCTGGATGACTACACGGCCCTTTGTCAGGAGCTGGGCCATGCCCCTGCTGACGTCGCCATCGCCTGGGTCGCTGCGAACCCCGATGTGACTTCACCAATCATTGGTCCCCGCACCATGGCGCACCTGGAGAGCGCCCACGGCGCGCTCGACATCACGCTTGATGACGAGACCATGGGGCGGTTGGACAAGCTCTTTCCTGGCCCTGGCGGCGAGGCGCCTGAAGCCTACAGCTGGGGATAGCAGCAGTCTTGAGCGTGCCCGCCTCAGGCACCCGTAGTCGTGCAAGACGGTGTTCACCTGGCATCAGTGAACTTCCATGCAGGGCGAGCTACAACCTGAGCTCGAGGAATGCCGTCCAGACCGGGTCCATCTGATGGCGCCACTGGGTCAGCAAGGGTGTGGTCGCTGCGTCGGGCGAAACGCCCTGGACAAGGGTCAGGTATTGATACATGAACGCCGAGACCCGGGCGTTGACTTCGCAGTGTACCCAGATGCGTCGGCCCGCCAGCCCCTGCATGATGCCGCAGAACTGCTGGAGATGGTTCAGCGTCGGTGCACTGAAGGGCACCGGAATATTGATGTAGTTCATGCCGAGTGATGCACAGATCGAACCTTCCTCGGGAATCGCGCTGGGCGCGTCGTGCACCGCAAGGTTGATCACGGTTTCATAGCCCTCGTTCGCGATGGCCACAAGCTGGTTCCGGTCGGGCTGCCCGGACGTCCCGATCTGGTCGGTGATCTGGTAGAAATTGATTGTACCGGCCGTGCCCGGTGGGGGTGCGCCGCTGGTTGACCGATCCGACTCGACTGATGACATGCTGTCTCCTCAATTGGCCTTGTATTTTAATTCCTTCAAGCAAGATTGCACGGTCCCTGGCCAAGAGCAAGAGAGTTACCTGCCCGTGGCCGCTGGCATCTGTCATGATGATCAAAAAAGTCCTGCTGCGATATCAGGAGGAAATCGTCGGCGGGAACGAACGAGCCGGGATATCCTGACTATACGGTCCCGTCGGACCGCAGACGGCCGCGTTCGCTGGCGGAATAGCCAAGTTCGGTCAGAATCTCGTCGGTATGCTGGCCGAGCAGAGGGGCGGCGGACCTGACGGCAGGGCCGTCACTGTCTGCGACGTGGCCAGCGACAGCGACCGTGACGGATTCACCTGGATCGATGGGCGACGCCATGGTTCGAAACACCCCGCGGTCGTGAACGGCCGGGTCGCCTGCCACTTCGGGTACGGTTCGGATTTCCGCAACGGGTATTCCAGTCGCTGCAAGTTGTTTCATCCACTGGGCAGTCGTCTGATGGCGGAGCGCGTCACAAATCGCTTGGCGCACGAGGTCGGGGGCTGCCCGCCTGGATTCGTTGGACCGAAAATCGGGTTCACTAAGGAGGTGGCTTGTCCCCAGGGCACTGAACAGCTGTTCCGCCTGCTTCTGCTGGATGACGGTGATCTGAATGTGTCCGTCCGCGGTGGGGAAGACGCCGGCCGTGGGCTGCCCGGTAGGCGAACCGTTGCCGATCAATCGTGGCTGCTGGCCCTGAACCAGGTAATTGTCGAACTGGGCCGCCTGCATCAGGATCGCGGTATCCAGCATGGCAACGTCCAGCCTCTGTCCTTCGCCCGTGGTCGCCTTGCGATACAACGATGCAGAAATGGCAAATGCGGCATTGATCGCCGTCGACATGTCTACTGCCATGAATCCGGCCCGGGTTGGGCCGCTTGCTTCATGCCCGGTGACTGACATCATCCCTGATGCCGCCTGAATCGCGGCGTCGTAGGCGGCGTCTGAAGCCCTTGGGCCAGCCTGGCCGTAGCCGGTGATGGAACAATAGATCAGGTCCGGCTTGATGGCCTTGAGGCGCTCGTAGTCGAGGCCATGTCGCGCCATGGTGCCGGAACGGAAATTCTCGACGATGACGTCGGTGGTGGGCATCAGCCGATGCACGATGTCACGGGCTTCGGGCTGCTTCAGATTCAGCGTCAGGCTACGCTTGTTGACGTTCATGCCAAGAAAGGGCGGTGACATGTCCCGGTCGGGGCCTTCATTCATCAGCCGCCGGGTCTGATCGCCGCCGCCAGGTTGTTCAATCTTGATCACATCGGCACCGAGCAGCGCAAGTTGCATTACGCCAAACGGGCCTGAGAACACCTGGGAGAAGTCCAGAATCCGGACGCCATGAAAAGCCTGGGTCATTGTCGTCAACCTGAAGATGTTACCGGGTGGCCAGGATGGCCACCCGTAAGCTCCGGCCAGGAATCCCGCCAGGAAAGTTCCGGCCAGGGAAGTTTCCTAGTCTCGCCAGAATGTGGTCTTCATTGCGGCATCGGACATATCGAGGATCGCCTCGGCGTTGTCCAGCACATCCCGCTCGCTGAAGTCGGTACCAAGCTTGACCCCCCGGTTGGCGAACACCGCGTCGGACGCGAATCGACCGCCGGCAGCCTGAATGATCCGCCCGGTGGGCGCATCTTCCGAGGCCATGAACAACACCGCAGAAGCCACCAGCTTTGGATGATTGGTGGGGTCCGGGTTGTCTGCATCAATGGTGCTGCCCGGGACGCTGGCAGTCATGCGGGTTGCTGCGCCGGGTGACAGGCAGTTCACCCGGATATTGTGCGATGCACCTTCGCGAGCCAGGTTATTCATCATTCCGACCATGCCCATCTTCGCCGCACCGTAGTTCGATTGCCCGAAGCTGCCCAGAATCCCTGATACGGAAGACGTAAAGATGACCCGGCCGTAGTTCTTTTCATACATGATAGGCCAGGCGTGCCAGGTGACATAGGCACTGCCATTCAGGTGCACGTTGATCACGAGGTCCCATTCATCGAGGGTCATTTTCTTGAAGGACTTATCTCGCAGAATGCCCGCATTGTTCACCAGAATATCAACGGTTCCATAGGTATTGACGGCCGTTTCGACGATGCTTTTTGCGCCCGCCCGATCTGAGACAGATGCTTTGTTCGCGACTGCCTCCCCGCCTGAATCCTTGATTTCCTCGACGACCTGATCGGCCATATCACTCTTGCCGGAACCATCGACGCTGCCGCCGAGATCGTTCACAACGACTTTCGCACCATGCTTTGCCAGCAGCAGCGCATGCTCTTTGCCCAGGCCGCCACCGGCGCCAGTTACGATGGCAACTTTGCCCTCAACACTCATCAGATAGTCTCCATTTCTTGTGCGTTCAGAATTTTCGAGGGCGGAATAAACCATCTTTGGAGTTCGGGCGCAAGCGCACTACCCGGCGGGATTGGTCTATCAGTGAGGGTGAGACCCGGGCACAAGACTGGGTGATGACCGGAATGCGGACGTTGACGCTGGCGCCGGAAGTGACGATCATGGCGCGGCCTGAATTAGGAAAACTACCGAGGAGGAATGGAAATGCCAGATTTGGCAAACGATCTTAACAACCTGGTGATGTCGGAGGCAGCACAGCCTCTGCTCGATCGGGTCAAGAAGCACATCGACGAGAATGTCGAGCCCATTGTGGACGAGTTCTATGGGCTCAATGCGGAGAAGGATGATCCATGGACCTGGCATCCCCGACAGCTCGAACTGCTCGACGGTGCCAAGCAGAAAGCCAAGGAGAGTGGGCTGTGGAACTTCTTTCTGCCGGACGCGGAAACGGGCGAGGGCCTGAAGAACCTGGACTATGCCTACATTGCTGCCGAACTGGGCCGTTATCCCCTGGCCTCGGAGACGTTAAACTGCAGCGCGCCCGACACCGGCAACATGGAAGTGCTGGAGCGGGTGGGTACGCCGGAACAGAAAGAAAAGTGGCTGAAACCCCTGCTCAACGGTGAAATTCGCTCTGCGTTTGCCATGACCGAGCCCGCCCTGCCTTCGTCAGATGCGAAGAACATCAGCACCCGTGCCGAGCTCGATGGCGATGACTGGGTGATCAACGGCGAGAAATATTACATATCCGGGGCCGGCGATCCCCGCTGCAAGATCATGATTACCATGGTCAAGACCAGCCCGGATGCGCCGCCCAGCCGGCAGCAATCGCAGATTCTTGTGCCAACGGACGCCCCGGGCGTGAAGATCCTTGGTCCGATGCATGTGTTCGGCGCGGACGATGCGCCCCATGGGCATATGCACATCAAGTTCGACAATGTGCGGGTCCCCAAGGAAAACATCCTGCTCGGTGAGGGTCGTGGTTTTGAGATCAGCCAGGTGCGGCTTGGCCCCGGGCGAATTCATCACTGCATGCGGTCTATCGGCCAGGCGGAAAAGGCTCTGGAACTGATGGTCAAACGAGCCGCCAGTCGGGAGGCCTTCGGCAAGCCCATCGTCAAACTGGGCAAGAACCTGGAAGTCGTGTCACGGGCTCGAATCGACATCGACGCCTGTCGCCTGATGGTGCTGCGTGCCGCCAAGGCTATGGACGTACTGGGGAACAAGGAAGCCCGGGTGTATGTCAGTGGTGTCAAGGCGATGGTGCCGGAAATTACCTGCAGGATCATCGACCAGGCGATTCAGATGCACGGTGCCACCGGCGTTTCGCAGTGGACGCCCCTTGCGGGCATGTATACCGGACAGCGTACTCTGCGTCTGGCAGATGGCCCTGATGAGGTCCATCACATGGTGGTCGGCCGCGCCGAGGTCCAGAAGTACGGCCTCTGGTAGGCTGCTCGCGCACTTTCGGCGGAGTCCGTTCTCGGGCTCCGCCCGGTGGTGCTTCCCGATTCTCATGACCCCAGCCGATATCGAAGTTTGGCGACCAGGATGCGCTGGTCCGGGTCGCGCAGCGCTTCGCTGAACAGGGCGGCGTAGCCATCATCTATGGAGGGGGCATCAGCGTCGCCCCCGTGGCTGTAGACCACCCACAAGTCCGACAATGGGGCGATCTGCCAGCGGTAACGAACCTGCATGGTGAGGCTGCTGATGGCAAAGCCTTCCCGGGGCTGTGCAGGTGCGCGGCCCAGCCGGCTGAGCCCGCCATCGGCGAGCAGCTTCCAGTACTCAAACTCAACGGCCTTCAGGCCCACCCACTGCAGTTCAAGCGACAGTTGTTGGCGGGCGGAGAGGAACGAGTCAAACCGCAGGCGGGGTCGCAGCTGGCGATATTCGTAGCTGGTAAACCTGTCATCGCCACTGTACAGGAGCCATTCATCCTGGGCATTGTAGTCAAGCTGCAGATTGAGATTGATGTAGTCATTGGGACGCCAGACGAGCTGCCCCGAAACGCCCTCTGACAGACCAAACCGGCGATCCTGACTGAGGTTGGCGCTGGCCGCGAAAACCAGCGGCCGGCCCCAGTCGCCTGCCCAATTCAGCCTTATTCCGACTTTTGGCTCGCGCCGAAACGATCCGTCGCCGAAGGCATTGCGGTCATCCCACGCGCCTGGATTGAAGCTGAAGCTGGCGTTGATGCTGGTGTTATTGCGAAAGACCCAGCCTCGCGACACACCGAGGCCGGCACCAATCATGCGCTCGTCATTGTTCCAGTTGCCGTTCAGGTTCAGGCTGGTATTGACCTGGCGAAAGCGTCCCGCTTCCCGGTTGGCGTTGTGCGAGTAGCTGTAGAAGGCATGAATGAGGTCGTTGCGATTGAGAAAGCCAAGGTCATTGGTGTCCAGATGGCGGTCAGTCTGGCCGATGCTGAGGCCGTGGCGGCTCCCTTGCCTGGGAGCAATGTTGAAGTGCACTGAGCCTCCAATCCCAGTTTCATTGTGCTGGTCCGGGCTCTGTGCATCTTCATTGATGTGGCTGAGTGCCAGCAACCCCGTGACCCTCAGCTTGCCGTCCGGACTCTGATAGGTGGCGTCGTATCCCTGGGTCAGCGCACGTCGGTTCGGGTGGTCCGTGATGGTGCCGAGCCAGCCAATCGAGCGCCGCGCATCACCACCGGATTGATCTCTTGCGACGCGCACGGCCACGAACTCACGGCCAGGCAAGATCACTTTGCCGCCACCTGAGAGCTTCACATCGGTGTCGCCCTCGGCTGCGGCAAGGACCCCGTAGCGCCATGGTCCACTCTGGCCAGCTACCTTGACGGCGCCCAGCAGGTCGACTGGCGCGCCGACACTGCCTGCTTCAAAAGACACCCCGGGCCGGTCATCAGGTGCCCCTCTGCGGGAGGATATGCTGCTGCCAATGCGTCTGGTATGCAACAGTGGTGACGTATTGCCGACCCCCCAACGAAATAAATCCTGATTCTCCAGGAAGAACAGGCGCTTTTCCGGAAAGAACGTCTCGAAAGCCGTGAAGTTGACCACGATGTTGTCGGATTCCACGTGTCCGAAGTCCGGGTTCAGGGTCGCACTCAGCTGCAGTGACGTGGCAGGACGCCAGAACAGATCGACGCCAGCGTTCGTGTCCGATGTGGCGGCCTCGGCATCGTAGGTCGCGGCGAGATACGGGTAGACGCTGTATTGCTGGGTCGGATTAACGCCGGTCAGTTTGATAGTGCGCAGCGCCGACATGTACCTCGGCTGCGTGGGGGGCAGGTAGGGCATGCTCCATACTTCATTTGCCTTGCCCAGATAGCGGTGAATCGAAATGCCCATCTGACGAACGCCATCAGCCGACTTCGGCATGCTCATCATCGACCAGGGGAGGAACATTTCAGCCGTCCAGCCATCCGCCACCACCTGGGTTGCCCCCTGCCATGGACCATCCCAGTTCTTCTCGAACCAGCGTTCGGGCAATGCGATGCCATCTCCAAGCGCGTCACCGAGGCTGACTCCGAACCAGTAGCCGTAGAGCCCCTCGCCGGAGCTGTCGATAACCAGTTCGACGCCGTCGCGGCTGGCGAAACTGTCTCTGGAGGTGATTCTGGCCAACAGGGAATCGGCTGGCTGTTCGTTCCAGAACGCCACGTAGAGCCCCTGTTCGGACTGGATGAAGCGCACCCGGGTCTGCCAGCGGCCCGGTTCGCCGGAATCGGGAAATGTCGAGGCAAGTCCGCCATGGAAGGGCGCTCGATTCCAGATGGCTTCCCTGATCGCACCATCGATCTTGATGTCGATCTCTGCCTCAGGAAAATAGGGGACGTCGATGGCTGCCTGGTCATCGGCAAACACCGTCGTGACACAGCACAGCAGCATCAATATCTGTAGGAAAAGGTACATGGTGGCATCCCCCCGCGGCGCTCATCATATGGCCCATGACGGCGCGCGTCGACCGCTGCGGCCGCTGACAGTTGCGGCGAACCCCGTCACCTCGGTGCCCGGGCGACTCGACGACCTTCGGACCTGGTCACCATTGGAACAGAGGTTCTCTACCCTAACTGGAGTTCGACCTGACCAAGATGGTCCATGCTGAGCACCACCAGGTCACCGGCGGTGACGGGAGTCGGTGGGATCATGCTGCCTGTGATGACGATGTCTCCTCTGGTCAGTTTGTGGCCTCGTTTCGACAGCGCTTTTGCGAGCCAGACCAGGGGCCGGACTGGATGTCCGGCCACGTCCCGACCGTGTCCTTCACCCACTGTGGTTCCGTTGATCTGCAGTACTGCGCGGCTGCCCGGAAGGTCAAGGGCCCGCCACTCGCTGATGGCTGACCCGATGACCGCGCCGGCATTGCTCACGTTCATGGCGATGGACTGAACCAGGCTTCGGGGCCCGTCAAAGGGGCGCCGGTTGACCAGTTCAAAGGCAATCATGATGTTGCTGACCGCGTCAAAGACGGCTTGCTCGGTCAGATCACCCGGTGGCAGATCGTGGCCAATGCGGAGTGCGACCTCACATTCGACTTCCAGGCCCGGATGGTCGGAAGCACGAAGCGTTGTCGGCGACGCCAGAATTTGCCGGGACAGCATTCGACCGAAGGCAGGTTCGCTGGCGCCGAGGCGTTGCTGCATGACCGGGGTCGTGTAGGCAATCTTGTATCCGCCGAAGGCGCTTTCACTGCCGGCCAGCAGCCGGGTATAGACATCCTGGACAGCGTAGGCGTCATCCAGTGTGACAGGCGCATACTGGCTGGTCATCACCGAGAACACCTCACCATTTTGATGCTGTTGGTAAAGCAGTTGACCGGCTCTGTCGGCGCTATTCATGGGAGGCAGGACGACTTTGGCGGTGGCCAGGGGCAATCGATGATGATGAATCGATCACCCCTGGACAGGGATCGGCCTGACCCGGAGGTTACTTGCCTTTCCAGTTGGGGGGCCGCTTTTCAGAGAAGGCCTTCGGGCCCTCAATGAAGTCTTCGCTGGTGGTCATGGCGCGAACTGAGTCGTAATGGGCTTCCATGGATTCGCGAAGTGAGGCGGAGTCCAGACTGCGATACACCACATCCTTGCTTGCCCGAATAGACAGTGGCGCACAGGCGGTAATCATATGAGCCCACTCGATGGTACGCTCCATCAGTTCATCATGGGGTACGACGTCATTGACGAAGCCGAGTTCCTTGCCTTCTTCAGCCGGAACATGGCGACCGGTCAGGATCATTCCCAGGGCGCGCTTGGCACCGATCTGGCGGGGCAGACGATTCAGGCCTCCCGCGAGGGCAGCAAGACCCACCTTCGGTTCCGGCAGCGCAAACCTGGCCTGGTCAGAGGCAATGATCAGGTCACAGGACAGCGCGATTTCGAAACCGCCACCCATGGCGACGCCATTGACCGCAGCAATCACGGGTTTCTGGAGATCCCAGCGGGATGAAAGGCCACCGAAGCCTTTTGGCGTGGCCATACGTTCACCGCCCTCGGCCTGATAGCGCAGGTCGTTGCCCGCGCTGAAGCCACGGCCCTCACCGGTGATGATGGCAACCCACATGTCATCGTCTGCCGCAAAGTCATCAAAGACTTGCCCGAGTTCGGCATTTCCCGGGGGATGCAGTGCGTTCAGGCGATCCGGACGGTTGATGGTGACGATCATGATGTGATCATCCCGCTTTTCTACTTTACAAAATTCTGGCATGGCTCTGGTCCTCTTGATTGATATTGATCGAATGTGGCGAGGGAATCCTCCCTAGCGCCACATGTTGGTTCCGCCGCAGACGGTCATCGCCTGGCCGGTGATATAGCCACTGGCTGCGTCAGACGCCAGGAACACGGCCAGCCCTTTCAGGTCGTCGGCTTCTCCCAGTCGACGCAGCGGTGTTGCCTCGTTCGCCCGTCGTTCGCCCTCGGGGTTGTCCCACAATGCGGCCGCAAAATCGGTCTTGATCAGCCCGGGGCAGATGGCGTTGACACGAATGCCCTTTGGGCCCAGTTCAGCCGCAAGGTTCCGTACCAGTGCAATATCGGCAAGCTTGGAGATGTTATAGGTGCCGAGTACTTCGGACGGGCCGAAGGCGCCGGTGCTTGCGGTGATCATCATGGAACCCGAGCCGCTCGCGATCATGTCCGGTGCCACCATCTGGCACAGCCAGTGGTTGGATTTCACATTGCTCGCCATGATCTTGTCGAAGGCAGAATCCGGGATCTCTGACATTGGTCCATAAAACGGGTTGACGCCCGCATTTCCAATCAGGATGTCGATGGGCCCCAGTCGCTTGTGGGTTTCGTCCACCAGTTCCTGCAACTGCTCTTTGTAACCGATGTTGCAGGCCACTGCGATGGCGCTGCCGGCCCCACACTTGTCGTTGATTTCAGCCGCGGTCTGTTCGCACTGATCCAGCTTTCGGCTGGAAATAACCACCCGGGCGCCATGTTCGGCCAGGCCCTCGGCCATCGACTTGCCCATGCCCTTGCTGGCACCAGTCAACAGGGCGATCTTGCCTGTCAGATCGAATAAGTCCGTCTTAACCATAAATTCTTCACACACTGCAAAAGTTGAGGCACGACAATAAGGAATCGCCATGCATCGTGCAACTATCGGCTGTACCCGCTTGCATTTTCCGGCGTTCTCCGCGGCACGCCCGCGTCACCTCGACACAACGGTCAGCGGGCCTTTGCGGTCAGCATCTGTTCAGCAGCCTTGATTCCCCGCACCCAATGGCCAGATAATCAGCCCTCAAAAAATTCCGTAGCGGAGAAGCAGATGAGTGAATTATCAGAAGAACTGGCCAGGGCCCTGGGCGCGCTGGATACCCCCACAGTGTGTAATGCGCTTGAAGTGGTCGACCCGAATCGTCGTGCCCGGGGGTTCAACATCAAACCTCTGGTCTGCGCCCGTCCTGCCTTGCCGCCTGTGGTGGCGTTTGCAAGAACGGCGCGCATTCGTGCCCAGCACCGGCCGGCAAAGCCTCAGGACAGTGTGGGTTACTATACTTACATTGCCGAAGGCGGGCCGCTGCCCAGCATCGCAGTGATTCAGGACCTGGACGAGACGCCGGGCTACGGGGCGCTCTGGGGAGAGGTCAACACCAATGTTCATTACGGGCTGGGCTGTAAGGGTCTCGTGACCAACGGCAGTGTACGGGACATTCCCGACTCGGCAGAGAACTTCCAGATGCTTGCGGGGATGATCAATCCATCTCATGCCTGGGTTCATGTGGTGGACTGGGGGATGACGGTCAATGTTCATGGTATGGAATGCGATGACGGTGACCTGGTTCACGCTGATATGCATGGCGCCTGCGTGATTCCCATCGCCAATGCGGCGGATGTCGTTACGGAAGCGGATCGCATCATGAAGCGCGAACGCATTCTGATCAACGCCGCGCGGGAGCCTGGCTTCAACATGGAGAAGATGAAAAAAGCCTGGGCGGGAATGGCCGAGATCCACTGACCCAGGACGATCACGCAAGTGTCATCAGTCCGGGCGACGTCATCGTCGCCTGGACTCTATGGCAGACGGTTGATGGCTTCTTCTGCAGCAGTCAGTGATCGGTCAATCCGGTCACGAAGTTCGTCGAGATCAATCCCTTCTGAGCTCTTTTTCCCCTCCATATAGCGCGCATAGACGCCGTGAACAATCGCCGCGCTCTTCCAACGGTTGAAGCCCAGATAGTAATCCAGGCGTGACAGGTCCCTGCCGGTGAGTTCGCCATAGAGCGCGGCGAGTTGCATGCGTTCCGGAAATCCCGGCGGCGAAGTTGGAGACTGCGCTGACTGGGGCTGGGAGTCCGTGGGTGACGGAAACATGTTGAGCGCATAGGCGAGGTCAGCGAGTGGATCACCGAGGGTGGAGATCTCCCAGTCGACGACCGCGGCGACCCGATGGTCTGCTCCCACCAGTGTATTGTGCAGCCCATAATCTCCATGGACGACCCGGGCCGGGCCCTGGTCGGGCATGTTCTCCAGGAAGAAGACCTGCAATTCGTGCGCTCTGGGATCGTCGTACTGGGCCGGTTCTACTGACGATGTCCAGGACCGATACCACGTCTTCAATTGCCGACCAACGTAGTTTTCCTTCTTACCCAGCTGGCCCAGGCCGACCGCATCCGGGTCGACATGGTGCAGGGCGGCGAGGGTATGGATGAACGACTCGGCGAGTTCCCGACGACGGCCCTCGGGTACCAGACGCTCGGTATCCTCGTTGTCATAGAGTGGCTCGCCGTCCACGCAACCCATGATGTAGTCCCAGGCCCCGGTGACGTCCGGGGACTCACAGAAGCCGTAGGGCCGCGGTACCGGGACGCCCGTGGGCGCGAGCGCTGAAATCAGCGCCCACTCCCGGGACATGTCGTGCGCTTTCGGAAGCAGTTGCCCCTGGGGTGGCCTTCGAATGACGGCCCTGTGGCCGCGCCTGTCCTCGATGCGGTAGGTCAGGTTAGAGTGTCCGCCCAGAAGCCGGGTCCACTCGAAGGGCGGTGACAGTTCGGGGACATTCGCCCTGACCCAGTCCTGCACCGCTTCGACCCGATATCCCTCGGGGTTATCTTCTACATTGCCGATCGCCATGATGGTTCCGCCGCTAGATGTCGCATCAGTTATAACGCTTTGCGTCCGAGAGTCGCAAGCGGGTTAGCTTGACGGGTTTGCCGGAGTGCTTGACACAGGGCAGGCTGGCTTACCATCATCCAGCCACCAGTAGCAATTGAGGAACCAATATGCCGACCTACAACGCGATCGCAGCCCTGCCAAATGGTGAGCCTGGCCCCTGGGGGGACCCGGTCACGATTCGATATGACCAGCGTGATGTCTTGCTGTATGCGGTAGGCATCGGCCTGCGGGACCTGCGCTATGTGTATGAGGGTAATCCACAGTTTGCCGTCTTTCCGACGTTCTCAATCCGTTGGGGTGGGGCTGGCGTGCCGTTGGACACAGCACTCATCCCCGCCTCACCTGGGCCCCTGAACATCGATGCGGAACGTTATCTTGAGGTGATCAAGCCCTTGCCGACCTCCGGTGAGGTCACGGTTCAGTCCCGCTTCATCGCCGCCCATCCGAGGGGCAAGGGCAATGGTTTTCTGGAGTTCGAAAGCCTGGTCAGGGACAGCCATGGCGAGCCCTGTGTCAAACTGGTCAACGGGTCGTTCCGTCGTGGCATCAAGCAGCTGGGTGACATTGAACCGTTTGAAGGCGTCGGACAAACCTTCTCCCAGAAGATTGAAGTCCCGGGGACGGCTCCGGACATTGAGACCGCAGTGCTCATCCCGGACAATCAGGCACACATCTATCGGTTGTCCGGAGACTATAATTCACTGCACATTGACCCGGAGGCCGCCAGGTTCGGCGGTTTTGACGAACCGATCCTGCATGGCCTGTGCACTTTCGGGCACAGTGCCCAGATGCTGTTGCAGGCGCTGTGTGATGGCGATGCCAGCCGCTTCAAAAAGATCAAGGTGCGCTTCTCGTCACCGGTCTTTCTGAACGATACCTTGCAGATTCGAGCATGGCGCGATGGTCCCGGCCGAGTGATTTTTGAAGGCAGGGTAGGTGACAAGGTGGTGGTCTCAAACGCGTACTTTGAGTACGCAACCTGAGCTCGCATCGAGAAAGGACGCCATGGCGCTGGCTCAGATGCCCCAGTCGTCCCAGATGTTGTCTGGCGTTGGCGCAATGTCGCTTCGGAAGTTGCGGGTGTCGACCCAGTACTGAACGTCCGGTCCGGGCCCGTACTGCAGGTCGTCATAGTAATCCCGGCCATCGACCTGAAAGTCGCAGGGGACGATCGCCCTGACCAGCGGTCTGGCCCATTCGGCGGAATGATTGATGCCTGCAGAATGAAGGATTCGCGGGTGCCAGAACACCACGTCTCCGGGGCCGCCGGTCAGTTCGACCGGCGTTGTGTCTCGAAGGATTTCATCCCTGGCAAGCCGGAACCCTTCCCGTCGATCATCGCTGATATTCCCTCCGTGGACAGTGTCCCAGTGTTCATGCAGGCGAACATGGGATCCGGGCCAGACTGTAAAGCCGCCTGACCCGGGCGGCACGGAATCGATCAGAACCATCACGGAAAGATGGGCCGCAGAATAGTCGGCGTGAACGCCATAGCCACCTGGCTGGCCGGGCGGCTTGGGCAGGATGAAGTAGATGCCCCGCACCCTGCGGGCTGGCATCACCGGCGCTCCGAGGAACTGATGCACCACACGAGTCAGATTGGGATTCCTGGCGATCCGGTTCACCAGGACCGGCTCTGTACCGATGCCGCGCTCTCCGCGGGAGCGGATCTTCCAGTTGCCTCTTGCCAGCAGGCCAACCCGAGCCGCGTCTTCCTCGGTCCACTTCTCGTGCGGCTTTTTTAGCCAGGAGTCTGGATCGTCGCGGGCGATGATGCCCCGCGGAACCTGAGCCCATGCGAGGTCCAGTGCCCGCGCAAACGTAGTCGGATCGTCAATCAGGCGCCGCTTGATGACAAATCCATGTTGCTTGAAGTGCTTGATTTCGTGAATCGACAGGGCGCTTTCGCCATTGACCCAGGCGGGGTCTTCATACAGCGTTGCCGATTGTGGAAGCGTAATGTCTGGTCCGATGCCGATGCTTGTGGCGTGCCCGGGGTTGTAGTCCTGCATGGTTGTTGCCCTCCACGGTCAATTGTCGGGGTCTGGTCGAACTTGCCCCGGTTGAAGGTCTACAATGCGCTCGACCAGACTCAGGGGTGGATCATATCAAATGCAAATCTTCTCATGCCATGGCGCTACCACGCCTCAGATGGTCTGCCTGCCGGTGGCCTCTCTGGTGTGTGATGGGGTTGGACAACGGCCGTGAGGTCCTGATCGCCGGACAGAAGTCCGGTGTGTTCTTGCCCGGAATCCGGACGATGGCAAGCTGCTCTGGCAGCGCGCTCAGCAGCAAGGAGCATGGTGAGGTCAGTCGATGGCGGTTTTTTTGTCCGGGATCAAATCAGATGCGGATCTTAATACCAAACTCACATTCATCCGCTATGCTTGAAATATGTTGACCCGTAGAGCTTTTACCCGAAATGTCCTGCTGTCGCTGGGTACGGCCCCGATGCTGGGAGGACTGAGCGGCTGTTCCCTCGATGCCACCTCCCCTGGACGTCTGGAAGCGGGGGTCGCCGGTGATTACGATGCGGCCCTTGATGCGACGATCCCCCACGGCAGTTCATTGCGAATTGTGGCCAGGACAGGCGAGAAGGTCGCGAATTCCGATTACGTCTGGCACGTATTGCCTGATGGAGGCGGCTGCTTTGCGACGCCCGATGGCGGCTGGGTGTATGTCTCGAACAGTGAGATCAGCCATACTGGCGGGGTGGGCGCGATCCGATTCAGTGCCGCTGGTGAGATCGTCGATGCCTATCCGATTCTTCAGGGCACCAGCAAGAATTGCGCGGGAGGCAAGACGCCCTGGCAGACCTGGCTGTCCTGCGAAGAAAATGGTGACCAGGGTCAGGTCTATGAATGTGACCCGATGGGACGCCAGCCCGGCGTGGTTCGCCCGGCCATGGGCAGCTTCAATCACGAGGCGGCCGCGGTGGACCCACGATCCAACCAGATCTATCTCACCGAAGACCTGGACAACGGCTGCCTGTACCGATTCACCCCCGCGACAGGACACGATCTCTCGGCCGGTGCGCTTGAAGTCGCCGTCACCACCGACATGTCAGTTTCCTGGGAGACGATTCCAGACCCAACCGGGGGCCTCGGCCCGCTGCGGGATCAGGTGAAGGGTGCCACCCGTTTCCATGGCGGTGAGGGCATCGTGTTCGGCATCAAAGACGGCGAGGGCCATGTGTTCTTCACCACCAAGAAAGACAACAGGGTGTGGTCGCTGAACCTGGATCGGATGCACCTGCGAGTCATCTACGATGCAACCATGCACCGGATTCCGGTGCTGACCGGTGTCGATAACCTGGAGATCAGCCCCAATGGCGAACTGCTGGTCGCCGAAGACGGTGGCGACATGCAGATCGTGACGCTGGACAGCGATTACCGTGCTGTGCCGCTCCTGATGCTGCATCATCAGGCCGGGTCCGAGATCGCCGGGCCCGCGTATTCGCCCGATGCTTCTCGTCTCTACTTCAGTTCCCAGAAGGGCCCGGATGGCGATCGTCGGGGTGGCGTGACTTACGAGTTGACGCTCCGCAGCCAGGTCTGATTTAGCTCGAGACAGACTTTGACGGATCGATTGATCCGGTCTAAGGTCATGCCGGACATGAAATAGAGGATCCCATCATGAACGATTCAATATTGACATCGGGACCGGGTCGCGCAGTGGCGGCAATGCTGGTCGTCCTCCTCACAGGCTGCGGCACTGATACCCAACCGGCTGCGAGCAGTGTCCCGGCTTCCCAGGCGGCGGTGGAGGCGCCGGTAACAGAAATGGACAACGGCAACATGGGCCAGGAAGAAATGAGTGAAACGCCGATGGCTGCCGCGAATAGCGGCGATGGCGGCACTATCTTCAAGAAGAAGGGCATCTGCTTTACCTGCCATGGTGCCGAGGGTAAGGGCACAGCGCTGGGGCCAAACCTGACCGATGCCGAGTGGATCAATATAGAGCCTCCGGTGAACCAGGCCAGCGTGGCCGATCTGATCAAGAAGGGGGTACCAAAACCCGTCAAGCATCCCGCACCCATGATGCCCCGTGCCGGTACCGGGCTGACCGACGCTGAAGTCGACGCTGTGGCTGCTTATGTCATGACGCTACAGGGGTCGTGAAGCGATTCTTGTTGCCGCTCTCGAACGACTACGGTGCAGCCGTGACAATCCAGCAGGCGGCGCCCATGACGACTCCGGCGGGGCCCAGGTGTTTTGCGAAAAGATCATTCAGTTCAGCTTTCAGGGAAGCAGCCACGCCCGGGTCGAGAGCGTTGAATAACTGTGAGGTCGGCCCAATCTCACGAATGAAATCCACGGCGTCGGCAACGGTGCGTTCACCGATGACGATGCCGGCATCGTGAGCCTCTACGTTGACGTTCCTGAACCCGGACTGTCGCAGGATATCGATGATTCTTTGCTTGTCGGCAAAAGCAAAAGGGCCGGGCGCATGGGGGTCGCCAGGTGGCGCGGTGGGCGGAACATATCTGTGCACGATACCCATGGGTTCGGCCACCCAGGGGTTCTCGGCGGGCCGACGCCAGCAGACGAAGGTCATGCGACCATCGACATTGACGGCACTGTGAATCCGGGTGAACGCGGCAACCGGATCATCGAAGAACATGACGCCGAAGCGTGAAAAAACCCGATCGAATGACTGCTCGTAGCGAACGGCTGCGGCATCCTGCTTCAGGAACCGGACTGTCGAATCTGGCAGGGTCGCAGCACGGGCACGGGCGATGTCCAGCATCGGCCCGGAGATGTCGACCCCTGTCACGTTGCCTCCGCGGGCCGCAAGTTCAATGCTGGTGGCACCGCAACCACATCCCACGTCAAGGACCTGATGGCCGGGCGCCATGGCGAGGGTCTCCATGCCCGTGATTCCCAGGGGCGCCAGCGCATGGTCCAGGCGCCGTTGATTAGCGGCCCACTTGTTGCCACCTTCGCCATTCCAGAATTCGATCTGTGCTTCGTTTGACACAGTTCTTTGCCTCATTGCCGTTGCTGCCCTCAGTGTAGCGGCTTCGGCCCGGTACTGTCTCTGGAATCGGTTGACATTGTATGATCAGAACCATGCCCAGTTGCCCCTCATTTTCCCTGACTATCCTGCGCACCGTGGCCTGCATCATGGCCGGTGCCGTGGGGCTGGTTGCCTGTGGTGGTGGCAGCGGCGCGAGCCCCTCGCCGGCAGGGTCCGGCGAGGGTCAACGGGCCGGGGCAACGCCTGTTGCAAGCGGCGTACAGTTTGTCGATCAGACCAGTGCCCTGGGGCTGGACTACTTCATCGAGGATGGAGGGTCAACCGGCGTAGGTGATGCAGTGGCGGCGAGTGGTGGCCTCGCCCTGGTCGACATCGACAACGATGGACTGTACGAACTGTTCGTGGCGCACGGTCGGACAGAACGGGGTCGCCTGTTTTCGTATGACGGCGAACGCTTCAATCCGGAACCCGATAATCTGGGGATTACGCCAACTCACATTGATCGCGCCGGCTATTTCATCGACCTTGATGCCGATGGCTGGAAAGACTTCATTTCTGTTCAGGAGCAATTGGTAGAGGTGTTCCTGAGCGACCGTGAGGGTCAGTTCATTGAGGCGACCTCGGTGACAAATCTGAACAACCAGCGTTCCACCTACTCGATGGCCGCCGCAGATTATGACCTCGACGGTGATGTTGATCTGTTCTTTTCCCACTGGAGGGGGCTTCATATCGTGGGCGAGTCCCTGACGGAGTACCTGTGGCAGAACGACGCGGGCCACCTGACGGATGTCAGCGATCGGGTGATGATCCGGGCGGCACCCGCTGATGGCGTTCAGAACCGGGTGATCGAGTTTTCCTATACGCCTTCGTTTGCAGACATCGATGATGATGGGTATCCGGATATCCTGCTGGCAAGTGACGGAGGGAACAGTCAGGTGCTCAGAAATACAGGCGGGCATTCATTCGTCGACGCCACCACAGACGTGATTTCCGACCGAAACGGGATGGGCGGGACAGTAGCGGATTACGACCGTGATGGAGACCTCGACTGGTTCGTGTCCAGTATTCATGACCTGGACGGGACCGGCGAGGGGACGGACACGGGTAATCGTCTGTATCGCAATGAAGATGGACTGGGTAATTTTGTTGATGTGACCGATCAGGCCGGTGTACGGGATGGTGACTGGGGCTGGGGCAGCTGTTTTGCGGATTTCGATAACGACGGATTTGTGGACCTGTTTCTCACCAATGGAATGCCTGAATCGGGCGATCGCTATGCCAATGATCCCTCCCGGCTGTTCATGTCCAATGGCGACGGAACGTTCTTCGAAAGGGCTGCAAGATCAGGGATCAGTCATACGGCTCAGGGTCGCGGCATTGTCTGTGCTGATTACGATGGCGATGGCAGAGTGGACATCATGATCGCCAATAACGGCCGGGCACCCACTGTGTACCAGAACAGAACAGTCAACGACCATCACTATCTTCAGGTTCGTTTGGTGGGGCGTCCGGGGAATCAGGATGCAATTGGTGCACGGGTGACCGTCGAACTGGCCTCAGGCACCCAGCTCCAGGAGGTTCAACTGGGCACCTGGTATCTCTCCCAGGGACCAACAACCCTGCATTTCGGGTTGGGATCAGAAGATTCTGTGACAGCGGTGGAGATTCGGTGGCCGGATGCCTCGCTGACCCGTAGCCGCTTCGATGATATTGCGACCGATACAACCATCGTGTTTGTGCAGCCGTAGGCTGGTTAGCGCATGGCTCCTGGCATTCCGCCGTCGATAACGATCGTCTGACCGGTCACCGAGGTGGCGGTGCAGAACGTCACCACCTGCTGGGCGATGTCTTCAAGTTGTCCGACGCGGCCCAGTACCGCCTGACGCCGCGCGCCCTCGGCTGCCCGTTCCGGCAGGTTGCCAGCCATTCTGGTGCCCTCGACCAGTCCCGGGGCGATGCAATTCACGGAAACCTCCGGGGCCATTGCCACCGCGAGACAGCGGGTCAGATGGTTCAGGCCCGCCTTGCTGGACGAATACGCGATGCTGCTGGAGCCTGGCGAAATCCCACCGGCCGACGAGATATTGACGATCTGCCCGCAACCGGAGGATTTGAGCAATGAAGCAGCGGCTCTGGCGAGCAGAAAGGGCCCGCGAAGGTTGGTTTCAAGGACCCGATCCCAGACCTCTGGCGTGAGGGCATCCAGATCCGGAAATGGAATCCCGATGTTCCAGGCTGCGTTGTTGATCAGAATATCGAGCGTGCCGTGGCGATCACTGATCACACGGATACAGTTCTCGATGGAATCGGGGTCCCGCTGATCGAGTTCCACCAGATCTCCCCGACCGCCTGCGGCCTTGATGTCTGAGAGTGTTTGTTCCGCGCCTTCACGGAACCCCACGTAGCTGACGGCGACGACGGCGCCCTCGGCGCCCAGTCTTCTGGCGATGGCTCCACCAATGCTGCCAGACCCACCAGTGACCAGCGCGACCCTGTTGTTGAGTTTCATATCTGTCCTCCACACATTGGATCACAAGTGTAGCTGATTCACGCAGCTTTCAATCGTCAGAGAATGGTTGGGGCAATGGCAAGCACGCAATGGTCGCGCGAGAAAGTGCTCATGCTGGCACCTCGTTTCAGGGAACGTCCGTGAAAGCATCGCCGGTTTCCAGGGCATCGAGCAGTGCATCCAGTCTGGCGGTGTTGGCCTCATGGATGAAGAACCCACCCGCGATTCGGACGTTAGGGCCCCGTTGGCAGTGCCCCAGGCAAACCACCCGTTGCACTTTTGTATCCAGCTTCCTGCAGGCAATGGCCTGTTCCAGATAATCAGCCAGATCCCGACTGCCACGCGCGGCACAGGAGGGCTGGCCGGCAAAGGGTCTGAGATTGATGCAGACGATCAATTCGGTCATGGTCGTATTCTGGCACAGTTGGCCGCTGTTCATGCAGCGGTTGACTGTGGATGTCGGCATCAGCATGATCGGGGACCAATCGGGCAATCCAGAACAATTGCCAGCCGATCCAGGGTGGATTGATCGTGAATCCACCGGGTCATACCAACCAGAACCGGAAAGGAGAGAGTCATGAGCTGGGATTTCGAGACCGACAAGGAATATCAGACGTTACTGGACTGGGCGGCCGACTTCGTCCGCAAGAAAGTAGAGCCCCTGGATATGGTGCTGGGCCCCGCGATGGAATATCAGGACCCGGACTTCATTCGCCATGTGCGCCCGTTACAGAAGGAAGTCAAGAATATGGGCCTCTGGGCATGTCACCTTGGCCCGGAGCTTGGCGGGCTCGGGTTTGGTCAGCTCAAACTGGCACTGTTGAATGAAATCCTCGGTAGTTCACGGTTTGCCCCGGTGGTATTTGGCTGTCAGGCGCCTGATACCGGCAATGCCGAGATCCTGGCCCATTACGGTAGCAAGGAATTGAAAGACAAGTACCTGCAACCATTGCTGAACGGCGAAATCGCTTCCTGTTACTCCATGACAGAACCGACCGGTGGTGCCGACCCGACGAGCTTCAAGTGCATGGCCGTTGAAGACGGTGATGAGTACGTGATCAATGGCGAAAAATGGTTCTCGTCTAACGCCCGTTACTCCAGCTTTCTGATCTGCATGGCGGTGACTGACCCCGACGCTCCGGCCCATCAACGAGCGACGATGTTCGTCGTTCCCACGGACAGCCCCGGGGTCGAGATCATCCGCAATGTCGGTGTGGGAGACGAGTCGCCGGGTGAGGGCTCTCATGGCTATCTTCGCTACGCGGATGTTCGTATTCCGAAGAGCAACATGCTGGGTGACCGGGGCCAGGGGTTCGCGGTGGCACAGACCCGACTGGGTGGCGGACGAATCCATCACGCCATGCGCACCATCGGTCAGATTCGCCGTGCTTTTGACATGATGTGTGAGCGCGCACTGTCCCGGACCACAAAGGGGGAACGGCTCGCAGACAAGCAACTGGTACAGGAGAAGATCGCGGACTCCTGGATCGAAATGGAAGCATTCAGGCTGCTGGTGCTGCGTACCGCCTGGCGGATAGATCAGTACAACGACTACCTGAAGGTGAGAAAGGACATTGCTGCCATCAAGGCCGCGATGCCGAAGGTGTATCACGATGTTGTGTCTCGCTGTATCCAGGTCCACGGGGCGCTGGGCGTATCCAACGAGCTGCCGCTAACGGGTATGCTGCTCAGCTCGTATGTTATGGGAATTGCTGACGGCCCTACCGAGGTGCACAAAGTCACGGTGGCAAGGCAGGTGTTGCGGGACTATGAAGGTACCGATCAGCTTTTTCCTGACTATGCCCTGCCGAACCGGAAGGCTGAGGCCATTGCCCAGTATGCTGGTGAAATCGAGCGAGCGGTCGAAAGCTGGTAGGTCAAGGCATGACCTGCTGGAAGATACAGAAACAATGAAACAGCGTTACATTAGAATCTGCAGACTGCGGATTCAAGCGGTCGACGCAAGACTTGGGAAGACATCGACATGGCATTAAAGATCAACACCCTGGGAAGCAGTGGTGTCAAAGTCACTGAATTAGGCTTTGGCGGGGCTCCCATCGGCAGCGTCGGTCCCCGCGTCACCGAGGAACAGGTCACGGAGATCCTGAATGCGGCATGGGACATCGGCATTCGCTATTTTGATACGGCGCCGCTCTACGGACATGGTCTGTCGGAGCGTCGCGTGGGCAGATTCCTGTCCCAGCGGCCGAGGGATGAGTTTGCCCTGTCATCGAAAGTGGGGCGTTTGCTGGTGCCAGAGGATGAGGGCGAGCGGTTTGACAAGATGCTCGATCAGGAGCCCTTTAGCATTCGCTATGACTACTCCTACGATGGTGCCCGAAGATCACTGGAGGCAAGTTTCGAGCGCCTTGGACTGGACCGGGTGGATATCCTGCTTTGTCATGACATCGACATCTGGACCCACGGCGAAGACAAACAGCCGGAGATCCTGAAGACCGCAAGAGAGGGAATCCTGCGGGCATTATCGGACTTGAAACGCGAAGGTGTCATTCGTGCGTTCGGTCTCGGCGTCAATGAATGGCAGGTGTGCAATCAGATCCTGGACGAGTTCGACGTGGATTGTTTCCTGCTGGCGGGCCGCTTCACATTGCTCGAACAGGCGCCGCTCGATGTGTTTCTGCCTCGCTGCGTGGAGCGCAACGTGTCGATCATCATTGGCGGCCCGTTCAATTCAGGATTGCTGGCGAATGCGGAGCGCCGGCGGGCAACCTATGACTACAAGCCTGTGGACGACGCCCGCTGGGATAAGGCACAGAGCATCCGCCGCATCTGTGAGAACCACGATGTCGACATGCGCGCCGCCGCGCTCCGGTATCCGTTGATGCATCCGGCGGTAGCGGCAGTGATCCCGGGCATGTGGCATGTTGATGAGGTTCACACCAACCTTGAACTGCTGCAGCAATCACTGCCTGACGCACTCTGGTCCGATCTGTCAGATGCCGGGCTCGTCCGGCTGGATGGGATCGACCTGCCGGGAACCTGATTAGGCGCTGACGCCGCCGCCCGCGGTGTTATGATGTCGAGCATCAGTCTGAATAAAGGGGATGGTCAGATGGATCTTGTCGGTATCGGTATCGGTATTGTGGTTGGGGCGGTGATCGGATACATCATCGCGGTGGTCACGCGCAGGGCAAGCTCCCCGGTGGCCGCCGTGGCGGAGTCGTCGGAGACACCCTGGTGGGACGTTCGCAAAACCCTGACAGGAACCCAGTTGCAGATTCTGCAGTTTATGGAATCCAGGAAGGAATCCACCATTACCCAGTTACAGGAGAAGTTTTCATTCATTCCTGATCGTGAGTTGTATTACCGCCTTGAACAGATCGTGCTGATGAAATTTATCAGCCGCGACAGAAAGGATGGTGAGGTGATTTACGTGCTGAATCCAGACTATTCCGGGACTGTCGAAGACGACAAGACAGTGATGTTACCCCAGGGTGATCAGAACTGATAATCCCCTCGTTTGCGGGGTATTATATGGACGATTTACGCTCTAGAGTCAGCCCTTCAATTTCAACTGGAACAGACCATGAAGCGACTTGCTAGTCTAATGTTAACCCTTTCACTGGCAATGGCTGGATCAGCCGCATCAGCGATTGATATGGGTAGTATCGTCAAGGCGCAGGTGGTCCTTGGGCAGATAGACCAGGTCGTTGACAAGTACAAGGAAGTCCAGGACCTGCTCAACGCGGGCACGGTACAACTGGATGTGGCGGAACCGATCGGTGATGCGTCAGGCAAGTACCTGCTGCCTTTTGGCGACGAGGGCATGCTGACGGCCTGGGCAGAGAAATCGCTTGAGGCGAAAGCCGGGGCGGAAGTCGGCGCGGTGGCGGGTGACAAGGCCGCTGATCTGCTGGCGAGCAAGGTTCCCTTCGGTGGTTTCATGAAGGGAGCGGTGAAGAGCAAGACCAAGGAGCTGGGTGCGGTCACCGCCATTGGTGGCTGGGATTTCATCCGAGAGACTTCGGTCATGTCATTCAACAGCCTGTTTGATTACTCGGTCTATCTGCATTCAGAGTTTCAGGGGCTGCCTGGTTACGAGAATGCACTGGCAGCCGCCATGGCAATCTATCCCGAACTCGAAAAGTCCCACCAGAAGTCGGTCGATAAGGCCTACAAGGACGCTGCAAAGAAGGCCAGGAAAGCCAAGCTGCTGTAATGGCTGGGGTGCGCTACGCACCAGTGTTTTAGGCAGATGTGTTGACAGAAGGGCGACTGGAAAGGTCGCCCTTTTTTATGGGCCAGCCGAAGGCGCCAATCTCGTTTGTCACGGTTGGAGGTCCTGGTTTATGCTGTCGGCTCGCCGGGGAGGGGTATGAAACAAGGCAAGCCCCTGAGACAGGAGAGTGACGACATGACGATTGAAGCATTCAGAGAAGAGGTGAGGGGCTGGCTGCATGACCATTGCCCTGATGCCGCTCGTGGGCCCGGGAGCCCTGTGACCATCGGTTCCAAGCGCCCGATCAGCGATGAGTTGCTGGCATGGCGTCACGCGTTTGGCGGGCGGGGATGGAGCGTGCCGAGCTGGCCAAAGGAATATGGCGGAGGCGGGCTGTCTCCCGAAGAAATCACTGTGCTGAACGAGGAGCTGCAGGCGATCAAGGCCCGTGTGCCCATGGGTGGAATGGGCACCTCAATGATTGGGCCGACATTGCTTGAGTATGGTTCTGAGGAACAGAAAAAACGTCACATCCCGAAAATCGCGCTGGGTGATGTGTCCTGGTGCCAGGGTTATTCGGAACCGGGCGCGGGGTCGGACCTCGCCGGGTTACAGACCCGCATGGTTGACAAGGGTGACTACTACGAGGTCAATGGTCAGAAGATCTGGACGTCTGGCGCAAACTTCGCGGACTGGATATTCACGCTGGTTCGCACCGACCCCGAGGCACCCAAGCACGATGGGATCTCATTCATCCTGATCGACATGGATCAGCCGGGGATCACGGTCAAACCAATCCAGCTGATCAGTGGTACGTCACCCTTCTGTGAAACCTTTTTCGACAACGCGATCGCCCAGAAGGACGAACTCGTGGGAGAGCTCAATCGTGGCTGGACGGTCGGAAAAAGGCTGCTGCAGCATGAACGGTCGGGGCTTGGTGGACTGCGAGGCGCAGCGCCTCAGCGTCGTCGTGGCCGACCCCGAAATGGCATGGCGGACCTTGCCAGGCGTTATCTTGGGGAGGACAAAAGCGGCAGAATTGCCGAACCGGCGGCTCGCGACAAGGTCGTTCGGTTCGCCATGGATCAGGCCAGTTTTACGGCCACCACCAGGCGGGCACGAGAAGAAAGCTCATCAGCCCAGACCCCGGGGGAGACCACTTCCATCTTCAAGTACTACGGTGCCCAGATGGCCCGGGAGTCCGCGGAGTTCCAGACCTACCTGATGGGTACCCAGGGGCATGGCTGGGAGGGCCCCGGCTTTGAGCCACACGAGATCGGCGCCAATCGCGGCTTTTTGTCCAGCCGGGCCGTGACGATCTATGGCGGTACCAATGAGATCCAGATGAACATCATCGCGAAGCGTGTACTGGGGCTGCCGGACTGAGCCCTTGCATCGTAACCAGAATCTACATCAACCAGGGCAAATCAGCCCTGTTTCCAAGCACCGAGAAGGAGTAACGACATGAGCTATGACTATATTGAAACGGACCGCGTGGGTACCGACGACCGCATTGGACGGATCACCCTGAACCGCCCGGAAAAGATGAATGCCCTGTCTCAGGAGCTGCTGTTCGAATTAAATGACGCGCTGCACGACATGGAAGCCGACCACGGTATACGAGTGATTATTCTGCGGGGAGCAGGCCGCACATTCAGTGCGGGCTACGATCTGACGCCAACCCGCGGCGGCGCAGATGGCGTGGTGCGTTCTCACAAGAGTGTGGACGACAAGGGCCGACGACTGGTGATGGGAATTCGTACCGGCATGCAGCAGATCACCGACATTCACATGTATCTGTGGAACATGTCCAAGGTCACCATCGCCCAGGTTCATGGCTATGCGATCGCTGGCGGGTGCGAGCTGGCGATGATGGCGGACCTTGTGGTGGGTGCAGAGGATGCGCAGTTCGGCCATCCCGGCTGTCGCGGGCTGGGGACGAGCCGCACCGGTGTGATCTGGCCGCTGGTGATTGGCATGCGCAAGGCAAAGGAACTGTACTACACCGGTGAGAATATCAATGCCGTGGAAGCCCAGGAAATTGGGATGATCAACTATGCCTGGCCAGGTGATGAGCTCGAGGATCGAACCATTGCCTTCGCGGACCGTCTCGCCATCGCATCGGCTGACCATCTCGGCATCCTCAAGGTCAACATGAACCGGTTCTACGAAAACATGGGCATCTATTCCTCGGTGCGAAGCAGCACTGACCTGGATGCCGCCGGCCAGTTCACGGAATTCTCCTACGGATTCCAGGATCACATGCGTGAAGGTGGCCTGAAGGATGCGCTCGCCTGGCGTGACGGGCCTTACAAGGGTACGGACACCTACAAGAACTGATTGTCGCCGTACAGATGGCTGACACCGGAGCAGAGCGCGAACCTGGTTGCAGGAATTCTGGCAGCGATTCGTGCTCTGTTGCCAGTTTCGCAAACTTGTTGAGCCTGTGACCGTTAGCGAACGGCAGCTGGTGTATGGACGGGCCGGGGAGGTCGAGCTTGAGGGCCTGCTCTATGTCCCCGACCAGCATGACCCCGGGCCGCTGGTGATCGATGTACACGGCGGCGCCTGGGCCTCTGGTCACTACAAGTCCGATCGTTTTTACAACAGACGTCTGGCGGAAGCAGGGATCACGGTGCTGGCCATTAATTTCCGCCACGCTCCGGAGTTTCAGCATCCGGCCGCGCCGGCGGACATCGCCGCCGCGGTTCGTTATGCCAGGACCCGATTGAGGAGCGATTTCTCTTCCATTGGCCTGGTGGGGTCCTCAAGTGGCGGGCATCTGGCACTCTATACCGGCCTGTTGCCGGACCATGCGGCGCATCAGACCACCGCGATTGAGTCTGCCAGCGGCTACACGCTGCCAGAGGGCGTGAGTGCCGAGGTCGACTTTGTGGTCGGTCTGTGGCCCGTATCGGTGCCCCTGGCCCGGTACCACTATGCGGTGGCAAGAGCTCATCAGGGGCGCGACACCTGGGGGCCGAATTTTGCACCGGACCGCCTTGCGAGTAGTACCCTGGCTTATTTTGGCAGCCATGAAGCCATGGACAAGGCGAGCATTCCAGGCATTCTGGCCCGGGGAGAGCACAGTCATTTGCCCCGCATTCTGCTGGTACAGCCGGAACTGGACCTCAATGTTCCCGTCTTCATCAACCAGCAGCTTCATGGGGCGCTGATTGAAGCGGGGGCTGATGTGACCTGCAAACTATACCCGGGCGTGGCCCATGGCTTCGCTCAGGGCCCGGGCCCGAAAACGGATGAGTGTATTGACGATCTGATCCGGTTCATTGCCGGTTGAGAATCTCGCCGTCGCCATGGCTCTGGTACTCCTTGCGCCATGCGAACCAGCCAAACACCACGATGATCACATAGGCTGCGAACAGCAGTGCTGTGAAGTACAGTTCCCGATCAATGTAGAGAAAGATCGAAATGCTGTCGATCACCAGCCAGTAGATCCAGTTTTCCAGCACTTTGGTGGCAACCATGTAGGTGGTGACGATACTGGCCCAGGTCGTCAGTGAATCGAGGTAGGGCATGCGGGCATCGGAAAAGGTAGACAGCAGGTATCCCGATAGCAGAGCCGCTGCGATCACGGTGCCAATGACCGTGACATGGGTCCTTGCAGACCACGTGGTAATCGGGACTCCACCCTGGTCCCGGCCGCCGCGGGTCCACTGATACCAGCCATAGACGGCCATGATAAGGTAGTAGACCTGTAGCCCGGATTCCATGTAGAGCTTTACCTGCCAGAAGATCATCAGAAAGATGGCAGTGGAAGCCAGCGCGGCGTACCAGCAGAGGCTGTTTTCCCGCACCGCCAGCAGCAGGTAGGCGATGGCAAGCACAACGGCGGTCAGTTCGAGCCAGGAGTTGGCGCGAAACTGGTCCACCATTGTGACAAGGAGTTCGCTCATCTGTTCAGTCGGAAGTCCACGGTGACGCCAAACACCCGTGGCTCACCAAACTGGAAGTAGGGTTCAGGGTCCGCGTAGCCGTCTCGCGGGTCGTTATTGAAGCTGCCAAACGCTCGTGTGTAGTAGTCCTTGTCATTCAGGTTGCGTCCCCAGAGCTGGATTCCCCAGGCATTTGCCTTGTACCCAATCGACCCATTGATGAGGCTGTAGGGCTTGCTGCGAACGGCATGCCGGTCGGAGAAATAGAACGCATCACGGCCCTCGGCAGAGAGATCGAAGTGCCATCCGCCGCGCTCGTAGCGTACAGCAAGATGCCAGGTATAGTTCGGTGCCTGGGCCTGATCGCGACCGGAAAGGTCTTCCCCGAATTCATTGATGAAGCGATTGAACCTCGCATCCAGCAGCCCCCCGGAGGCCGACAGCAACAGGTGCTTGCTGGCAAACCAGTCGAGTTCGACCTCGACGCCACTGTTGGTGCCGGTGGCCGCGTTTCCGGTAAAATCGATGAACTCGGAAGTCCCGTCAGGTCGCTGTCTCACCAGTGAACTCTTCACCTGCTGATCAGTCCGTTCATCGTAGAACGCGGCGACCCGATATTCGAACCTGCCGCTGGCGGAACGGGATTTCACACCCACCTCGACCTCCACCAGGGATTCGTCACTGAATTCCCGAAGGTCCGCATCCAGTGTGCCATCCGTGTTGAAGCCACCGGCCTTGTAGCCCCTCGCCAGGCTGATGTAGGACATGGACCCACTGTCGGGGCTGTAGGTGAGCGCGATGCGACCGCCCCACATGTTCTCTCGTGGGGCATAGGTGACGGCGTTGGAATCCTGATAGGTGGTGTCTCTGCGCTCTGCTCTCAGCCCGGTTGCCAGTGCCAGCGTGTCCGTCAGGCGGGTGTCGAGCTGCACAAAGATCGCGCGGGTGTCGAACCCGTAGGAACTGATGAAGTCCCGGGCGAGGTAGGTATATTCCCGGCGCAGGTCCTCGTCGCTATCGAGTGTATACAGGCCAATGATCCAGTCGGTGGAATCGCCAAAGATCCTGCTCATGCCATCGGAGATCCAGCGAACTTCCAGGCTGCCCGATTCCCGGTCACGGTTGTAGGCGTCTGATGACATGTACCCATCCGGATGAAACCCGGAGTAGGTCCAGTCCTCGTCGTAGCCATACTGCGTATCGGCGCTGAGCAGCGCAGCAATGACTTCAATGGATGACGCGGACAACTGCCAGGTACTGTCGATGGAAAATCCGGTGGCGTCGATCCGGTCATGGCCCGGCTCGTCAGACAGCGTTGTCCTCGTGTTGTTGAGGGTGAACGCGTCATAGCCGTTGTCCAGGTCGACTCTGGTCAGCGTCAGGTTGATGTCCCAGTCCTCGCTGACCGCCATGGCCAGTTTGGCGCGGCCGGTCAACTCATCGCGCCTGTTGTTGTCGTCCGTGCCGAGATAGGCGTTGTCATAGTAGCCATCACTCTTGAACTGCTCTACCGCAAGCCTGAATTGACTCTGGTCAGTCAGGGGTCCCGTCATCATCAGTTGCGCTCGCCGGGCATCAAAGTTGCCCGCACCGAGCCGCAGCGCAGCCCTGAAGGCGTCCTCGGGTTCGTTTGTTTTCAGATGGATGAGTCCGGCCAGCGCATTGGCGCCGTAGCGGGTTCCCTGAGGGCCCCGCAGGACCTCTATCTGATCAACGTCCAGCAGCGTCGCGGCGGTGCCCATGCCACTGTAGTCTACATTGTCAATGAGCACCCCAACCGACGGGTTGAGGGGCTCTATGAACTGGCTGCGCTCGCCAATGCCCCTGATCTGGAAGAACCGGGCCCGATTGGTACCGGCGGCAAAGTTGACGTTGGGCAGTGCCCCCAGCATTTCTTCGAAATGCTGGGCAGCGCGTGAGCGCACCACCTCCTCGGAGATCACCGAGATGCTGGTGGGGGCGGAAACCACTTCGGTACCGCGATAGTCCGCTGTCACCACGATCTCGGGCAGAGCGTTGCCTGTGGAAGCCGCACCCGCCCCGAGGGCATGGAGCAAGGCAACGGCGGTAGTCAATGTTCGAATTGCAGGCATGAGTCTCTCCAAATAGTTAGAAAAGACCCGGTAAAAAGCGAGGTGAGGAGACAAACAGGCATCCTTTTCCTACGCCGGCATTAACCGGATCAGGTTCTAGGGTTTGCTGGTCCCGCTGGTCGCGACCGCAGCATCTCAGGTTGTTAAACCACCCCTAAGGAACGGGCAGGACTTTACCCGATTGCGTTGCGGTTGTCAGCGCCGGAGTTGAGAAAAATCGACAGGATTGGAAATGTCCAGGTGTTGATTGACGGCGGGCATCGGGTATTTGAGCCCGGTCGCACAGTTGAACAGGACGACCTGGTCTTCCCGACCAATGCGACCGGTAGAGACTTCCTGGACAAGGGCGGCCGCTGTAGCGGCGCCTTCCGGGCACAGCAGCATTCCCTCCTCACGTGCGATTCGATGTTGCATGTCGGTAATGGCGTCATCGGACACCGCCGTCGCAAAGCCGCCACTGTCACGCAGGGCGTCCAGAATCAGGAAGTCGCCCAGTGCAGCGGGAACCCGGATTCCAGCGGCGATGGTGTGTGCATCCTGCCAGGGGGTGGCATGTCGTTCTCCGGCCTTGAAGGCCCGTACAATGGGTGCGCATCCCTCGGCCTGTACCGCCACCATTTTCGGAAAGGGCCCGCTCAGCCAACCCATTTCCCGAAGCTCGGCGAAGGCTTTCCACATGCCGATCAACCCGGTGCCGCCGCCGGTGGGGTACAGGATGACATCTGGTAGCTGCCAGTCGAGTTGCTCGGCAAGTTCCAGACCCATGGTCTTCTTTCCCTCGATCCGATAGGGCTCTTTGAGGGTTGAAGTGTCGAACCAGTCCATGGCCTCCTTCCCGTCTGCAACAATGCGGCCACAATCGTTGATCAGCCCGTTGACTGTCCAGGTATGGGCACCGGCGAGGGCAGTTTCCCGAACATTGACCTCGGGTGTGTCGTCAGGACAGAACACGAAGCTCTCGATCCCGGCGCGAGTGCAATACGCCGCCAGTGCGGCCCCGGCATTGCCATTGGTCGGCATGGCCATACGCTTGACCCCGAGTTCCCTCGCCATGGAAACGGCCAGCGCGAGGCCCCTGGCTTTGAATGAGCCCGTGGGGAGCCGGCCCTCATCCTTGATCAGCACCGAGGTGACGCCCAGAGCCCTCTCCAGAGTCCGGCAAGGCAGCAGTGGTGTCATCAACTCTCCCAGTCGAACCACATTGTCGCTGTCCCGTACCGGGAGCAATTCCCGGTATCGCCAGAACTCCGGCAGGCGTTGTCTGAGGTCCGCCTTCGAGACCGCCTTTGCCACAGCCGCAAGATCGTAGCGGACCAGTAGTGGCTTGCCGGCTCGGGACAGGTTGTGAATCTCGTCAGCTGCATAGACCTCGCCGGTTTCACTGCATTCCAGATGGGTGACGAAAGTAGGTGTTTCAGGAATCATCTTCGTAGTACGTCCGGCAGAACTCGCCAGTGCGGCGTTTCAGTCTCAAGAGCCTGGGCAAGGGCAAGTACCGAAACGTCCTGCTGGTGTCTGCCCACAATCTGTACGCCCACCGGCAGGCCGTCAGTGGTAAAGCCACCGGGAACAGAAATCGCCGGCAGGCCCGTGGCAGATATGAAGTAGCATGACTTCATCCAGTCGATGTACGTGTCCATGGGAACATCCTCGATGCTGGTGACATACTCCTGATTGATGTCAAATGGCGGCACCTGGGAGACGGGCAGGATCAAGTATTCATATTCCGACATGAACTCCTGAATACGGCGAAACAGGGTGGTTCGGGTCACTTCTGTTCGATAGATGTCTGCTGCGGTCAGGTCGAGGCCCTGTCGCACATTCCACAGTATGGTGTCCTTGTACATGTCCGGGTGCTGCGCAATCCGGTCCCGATGCTGGTTGGCCATGGACCAGGCCCGCAGCGTTTTAAAGACGGCGTCTGCGCCGGCGAAATCGGGACACGCTATATCGACCTCACAGCCTATGCCCGACAGGGTCGACGCGGTCGCTTCCACGATGGCCCTGGTGGCTGCTGCGACCGGAATCTGTCCGGCAAAGTCCGGACTGACAGCGACCCTGACGCCGGTAAAGTCTCGACCAAGTGCAGCCTCGAAACCCGGGCGCAGTGGTGGCAGCGACAACGGGTCACGAGGGTCCGGGCCGCTGATGGCACTCAGCATCAGCGCACAGTCCGCCACGGTCCGCGCCATCGGCCCGGCGATGAGGGGCGAGAAAAAGCCATTGTTGTTGTGCGCCGGAACCCGGCCGGCGGAAGTCCTGAAGCCCACCACATTGCAATAGTTGGCAGGGTTGCGCAGAGACCCGCCCAGATCGCTGCCATCAGCAATGGGAACCATGCGGCAGGCCAGTGCAACGCCGGCACCTCCGGAAGACCCGCCGCAGGTCCTGGTCAGATCATAGGGGTTCAGGGTTGCCCCGAACACATCGTTAAAGGTCTGAGATCCCGCGCCCCATTCGGGGGTGTTGGTCTTGCCCAGCGTCACCGCACCGGCATCGACAAGTCGACGTACGATGAGCGCATCACTGTCGGGGACGTGGTGCTGGTAGAGTCGTGAGCCATAGGTCGTTCGGATGCCACGGGTGTCCACAAGGTCCTTGTGGGCCACGGGCAGGCCGGCCAGTGGGCCGACTGATTGTCCGGCAGCCAGGCGTGCATCAATGGCCCGGGCGAGCCTGAACGCATGCTCGGGTACCAGCGTAACAATCGCATTGACGCTGGCATTGACTGCCTCGATCTGTGCCAGGTGCGCTTCCAGCACCTCGACGGCCGAGACTTCCCGGGACCGGATTAAATGGACCAGTTCAGTGGCAGGTCTTAAACAGAGCTCTGTATTCATCGGCAAAGGATACACCAGTGCTGCCCAGAACACGTCGCTGCGCGCCAGGTTTGCCTTCCTCCCGGGCCGGACTTATGCTGGAGTTGATGTCCCACGTACTCAATGCCACAGTATCCGGCCGCCGTTTGAGGGTCTCAACCGGTGTGGCCACATGTCTCTAAAACAGTCCCTGAAACACATCCTGATCGCCGGTGGCGGTATCGGTGGACTGACCGCAGGTATCCGACTCGCCCGGGCAGGCTTCTCGGTGTCGCTGTTTGAGCAGGCGGAGACTTTTGAGGGCTTTGGTGCCGGCATTCAACTGAGTCCCAATTGTGTCGCAATCCTGTATGAGATAGGCCTTGCCAGGGGTCTGGAACGTCTCGCCTGCCGTCCCGAAAGGGTCAGGGTCCGCCATTGGCAATCCGGGCGGATGATTACCGAGGCGCCCCTGGGGCGATCGATTGAAGCATCAACCGGCTTTCCCTACTTCCACATTCATCGAGCTGACCTGATTGAACTACTGCTTGCTGAGGCTCTCGAAGAGCCGAATCTGGTCCTGAAACAGTCCGGGCGGGTAACGGGTGTGGACAGTGACCTTGCCACCGAGGGCAGCCATACCGACAACATTCAGATATCAACCACGCTGGGGCGTTATTCGGCTGACCTGCTGATTGGAGCGGACGGTATTCACTCGGTGGTGCGGGATTACGTTCTGCCCGATGCCTCGCCGGCATTTTCCGGGAACGTCGCCTGGCGCGCGACAGTTCCAGCCGCGAAACTCCCCCCGCATCTGCGGGCCCATCAGGCAAACCTCTGGTGGGGGCCTGGTGCCCATGTCGTGCACTATCCTGTGAGGGGGGGCGAACTCGTAAATCTCGTCTGCGTAGTTGAAGAGCACAACCGGGCAAATGAGTCCTGGCATGAGTATGGGCGCCCGTCGGAACTGCTGGCGCGGCTGGCTGGCTGGCATGAAGACATTCTGGTGCTGGTCAAAGCCATTGATGACGAAGCATGCTTCAAGTGGGGGTTGTTCGACCGCCCACCGCTGCAGGCATGGCATCGTGGTCGGGTCGTTCTGTTGGGAGATGCCTGTCATGCCACTTTGCCGTTTCTGGCCCAGGGTGCCGCGATGGCGATCGAGGATGCCGCCGTATTGACTGGATGTCTGCAACATGAACCGACCCACAGGGCGGCACTGGTTCGATATCAGAAGCTGCGTCTGCCCAGAACGTCGCGGGTGCAATCCGCGTCACGCCGCAACGCCCGCGTCTTTCACATGGATGGTCCCGGGACCCTCGCCCGAAACCTGCTGTCAGGTGCAGCCCTTGGCTGGACAGCCCGTTGGTTGTACCACTATCGCTCTCCGGTCTGATGTTCCTCAAGGGATCGTCCATGGCCTGAAGCCTGGTCGAGTGATACATTAGCGTCGCTCCATATCGGGGCGCGTCCGGATCAAAGGAAACGAATCGTAAACTATGCTGGAATCATGGTTGGAACTATGTCGATAGAGCGGGTGAACATCCGACTGACCCCCGAAGGCCAGCTGGCCGTGCTGTCCAAATCGGAGGTTGCAAAGCTGCTCGATACGTCACAGAGCGGGCTGTATCGCCTGTATCGCAAGTGTTCACTGGCGGTTTTGAACAGTGGCATTGCGATGGATAACGCCAAGGAACTGTTGTCTCAATACGAGAGCTTTGACCTGCGCCTGCTGCAGGTCGAACGCGGTCTTCGCCTTGAACTGGTCAATGCCCCCGGGGTCGCGTTTGTCGAAGGCAAGATCATTCGCGGCATCAAGGAACTGTTGTTTGCCGTGCTGCGGGACATCATCTACGTCAGCAATGAAGTTGATATGCCTGATGATGCGGATTCTGACGAGGTGACGAACGCGGTCTTTCAGATCCTGCGCAACGCCGGCGCGCTGCGTACCATGCGGCCACCGAATCTGGTGGTGTGCTGGGGCGGCCACTCCATCAGTCTTGAGGAGTACGACTACAGCAAGGAAGTGGGCTATCAGATGGGGCTCCGAGGGTTGGATATCTGCACCGGATGTGGCTCTGGCGCCATGAAGGGGCCGATGAAGGGAGCCGCCATTGGCCATGCCAAGCAGCGGATTGATGATGGCCGCTATCTTGGAATCTCGGAACCCGGAATCATTGCTGCCGAGCCTCCAAACCCGATCATCAATGAACTCGTCATCATGCCGGATATCGAGAAGCGTCTGGAAGCGTTCGTGCGGGTTGCCCATGGCATCGTGGTATTTCCGGGCGGCGTCGGAACCGCCGAAGAGATCCTGTACCTGATCGGAATTCTGATGAATCCGGAGAATCAGAATCTGCCGTTCCCACTGATCTTTACTGGTCCTGCGTCGGCGGCACCCTATTTTGAACGCATTGACCGTTTCATCGGGGCGACCCTGGGACGTGAAGCCCAGAAGATGTATCACATCATCATTGACGATCCCACCGCGGTCGCCTCGGAGATGCTGGTGGGGATGCGTCGCGTAAGAAAGTTCCGAAAGGCAAAGGACGATGCCTATTACTTCAACTGGCTGATGAATATTGAACCGGAATTCCAGAGGCCGTTCCGTCCGGATCATGTCAGCATGGGGCAGCTGAACCTCAGCCGTGATCAGGCGCCGTATCTGTTGGCGGCTAACCTGCGACGCGCATTCTCGGGGATCGTGGCGGGCAACGTGAAGGAAGACGGGATCCGTGCCGTCGAGGAATCGGGCGTGTTCGAACTTCATGGTGACGCGGGCATCATGGGCCTCATGGATGAACTGCTCGAGTCCTTCGTGGTTCAGCAGCGCATGAAGCTGCCGGGCGGGCAATATACGCCCTGTTACCGAATTGTTGATAACGTGCCCGTTGCCGACGTCGGCACACACTGATTCAAACTGAACGAGACATCAAACAAAATAAAGGAGCGTACCATGCAGGACCTGTTTTCCATCAAGGGCAAGATCGCCGTCGTGACCGGAGGCTCCCGGGGAATTGGAGAAATGATCGCGGCCGGGTTCCTCGGCAATGGCGCCAGGGTGTACATCAGCTCCCGTAAGGCTGACGTTTGCGAGGCGACTGCAAAACGCCTCATGGACGAGTATGGTGGCGAGTGCATTGCGATACCGGCTGACCTGTCCGTTGTCTCGGGCTGTGACCAACTGGCGAGCGCGATCGCAGAGAGGGAAGGCCAGGTCGACATTCTGGTGAACAATGCCGGCGCCACCTGGGGCGCGCCCCTTGATGAGTTCCCCGAAAACGGCTGGGACAAGGTGATGGATACCAACGTCAAGGGCATCTTCTTTCTGACTCAGAAAATGCTGCCGCTGCTTCGAAAGTCGGCCACCGCCGAAGACCCGGCCCGGGTGATCAACATCGGGTCGGTGGATGGCATCAAGACCCCCGGCTTCGACAATTTTTCATATGGTGCCTCGAAAGCCGCTGTCCACCATCTGACTCGTCAGATGGCATCCCATCTGGTCAAAGAGAACATCATTGTGAATGCGATTGCACCCGGGCCGTTTCCATCCTGGATGCTGTCAGCGGGTGTCGGTTTTGGCGGTGAGGTCGAGGGTGCAGACTGGGAGCGGGTCGGTAAGAGTAACCCCCGGGGTCGGGTCGGAACGATGCAGGACATTGCCGGGCTCGCGATTTACCTGTCATCCCGTGCCGGTGCGTTTACGGTTGGGGAAACCATCACCTGCGACGGTGGCGCTGTCGCCTGCTCCTGAGATTGACGGTTATTTCGTCAGCCTGACTGTGGGCCGCTCCGGGGTGGGGGCATGGTCTTTCGTCAGTTGCCATACGACAGGAGATTCTCCCTTCACGGTAATCCTGCGGCCGAGGCGTTCGCTCGGCCAGTAGTCCCACATGGCATGGTGCAGGGCGCAGCGGTTGTCCCAGATCGCGATCGCGTTAGGGGTCCAGCGGAAGCGGCATTGGAACGCCACCCGTTCGGTGTGGTTGAACAGAAATTCGAGTAGCGCACGTCCTTCTTCCCTCGGCAGGTTATCGATCTGCCGGGTGAACTCCCGGTCGACGAACAATACAGGACGGCCGCTGTCCACGTGTTTGCGTACCAGTGGATGATGGTTTTCAGGCCAGCCTTCTCCTGCGGAGTCGCTAAACTTGAACAGGTGCCTGAATGATTCCTCGCCCGAGTGAAGCGCCGTGAGCCCATCCAGGTAGACCTTCATCCGTTCAGAAAGGGTCTCGTAGGCGGCATACAACGAAGAAAACAGGGTATCCCCACCCAGAGTCGGGATAGTGTGCAACTGCAGGATTGTCGCCTGGGGTGGTTGGGCATCGCATGAGACATCAGAATGCCATCGGTTGCCTGCCGCCACTTCTGTATCACGGGTGATTCGCATGTTCATCACGCCGTCGCTGGCGACCTCCCGTCCCCTGGCTGCAGGATGGACGTGAATCTCGCCAAAGCGCTTTGCAAAGCTCAGATGCTGCTCTGGGGTCAGCTTGCCCTGATCTCTTAGAAATACCACCGAATGATCGACAAAGGCCTGCCACAGGTCTGCAAAGCCTGAGTCTGAGAGGCGCTTGACGTTAAGGCCATTGACGATGGCGCCGATTGTTGGGGTCAGTGGTTCGACTTCTATTGTCATGAGATTCCGACGTGAACAAGTCAGGCCAGTGTTCCACAATAGCTGCCACCGCTCAACGCATAGTTTGTATCGCAAATGTCGACCCGAACATGCATCTCGGATGAAACTCGGGTGAGCGTCAGGTGAGCCGCCTGATGGCCTCATCGGGGTTGATTTCACCAGCTTCGAGCTGCGTGATCACGGCATCAATCTCTTTGTCCTGACCAGATAGCTCGAGTGCATCCTTGAGTGCAGCAATCCTGGTCTTGACGGTCGGGTAGCTGATGCCGAGGGCCGATTCGATGTCCGTGATTCGCCCTTCAAACATGATGAAGATCCGGAGAAAGTGCAGGTGGTCTGCACTCAGGGAGGCGAACTCATTGAGTGCCAACGGCGCTTCAATGCGGACGCCACAGGCACATGACAGGGCGCTCGGCTGCATGGCTTTCCCGCAAGCGGGGCAGGGATGGCTGGTATCGAGGTAGTCAGTCACGGTCGCCTCCGGTGGCCAGCTGTTTCAGTTCATCGGCCGTCGTGATCACCTGATCGCTGAAGTCGACGTCCTGAAATCGAAGGCCTTCGGCGGAGAAGTCTTCGAAGCGGCAGTTATGAAATCTACAGTTGACGAACTGCAGGTCACGACCGGTGAAGCCGCGAAACACAACCTTCTCAAAGAGCAGCCGGTCGCCATCGTGGCGTCGAAACTGTACGTCTTCGAGGACGCTGGCGTGGCACTGCCAATCCGTCGTGTCCTGTCCTCGGAACACCACCCCGTTCAGCTGACTGTCATGAAACGAGGCCTGACGCCAGGTGGTCCCGTTCAGTCGGACGTCATCGATCACCGTGCCGCCGGCAAATTCAGAATCCCGGACGCCACTGCCATTCAACTGCAGTGCACAGATGGTCGATTGCCTGACTTCGACATTCTTGACTTGCGCACCGTTCCAGTGGCTCTCGGAGATGGAGGACTCAAACGCCTTGAGATTGGCACAGGCGGTTCCGTTGAGGACCACCTCGTGAATGCCCGAGTCATGGAGCTGGATCTTCGATAGTGAGCCACCGTTCAATATATTGTCGCTGAAGTTGCCGTGACGGATCTCGGTCTGGGTGATCGATGCACCGGACAGTCGATTGTCCACAAATGTCGAATGATAGAGCGCGAGCGCTTTGATATTGGAGGCCGTCAATTGGTTGTCCAGGAATTGCCAGTCTTCCCCCTGGGGTCGTTCCACATGAGAAACGCGCAACAGGTTGCCGGGGTCGAGCCACCCCTGGTCGCCCCGTTTCCGATGGGTCTTGAGACCAAGAAAACCGTCAAAGGTATCGTGAATCACAGCAGCGATGGTTTCGCCGACTTCCTGATAGATGTCTTCATGGAGATGGCTTTGCCGTCGATGGCGATGTTTGCCCCTGTGTCCTCGCGAGGGTTCTACTGGTCTCGCGGTCTGCTCAGGAGAGGTGTGGTCGACCGATTCAGGCTCAGGCGCCAGACCTTGACCAGGGGGCGGCACCTGCCTGCCTGGTTTCGCGGTAGCCCTGGCAGCAATCGAGGACAGCAGGACACCCGCTTCTTCAGGCGTCAGGCGCCCTTGCTCCTGGAGCTTTCTGATTCGCGTAATCGAGTCCTGAGTGTTCATCGCGACCCCTCGGTTCAGTGATCTTCGAATCAAATATTAATATATTTAATTAATGTAGATCAATAAATAAAATATCTTTAGTATCGCCGGCAGGTATCGAGACACTTTGATTTCAGAGGACTGGCTGATATCTTTATTGCTGGACTCCAGTGGAAATCGGCAATGGCACCTGTACCCGTTATCATCGACACGGACATCGGCTCGGATATTGACGATACCTGGGCGCTGGCCATGGCGCTGGGTTGTCCGGAAATCGACGTGAAAATGGTGGTGAGCTGTACCGGCGACACGCGATATCGGGCGAAGATAGTGTGCCGGTTTCTGGAATCGGTCGGACGAACAGACATTGCAGTCGGGATCGGTGTCCCGTTTGAACCTGCCATGCAGACGCAGGAAGCATGGGTATCGGACTACGATCTTGCCGACTACCCCGGGACATTGCACGAAGATGGCATAGGGGCCATGGCAGACATGATCATGGCCTCCGACCAGCAGGTGGCCCTCGTCTGTATTGGACCGCTACCCAACATCTCCCGCTTGCTGGCCCTGGCGCCAGGGATTACCGAGCGATGCCGGTTCATCGGAATGCACGGTGCGGTCCGGCGAGGTTATTTCGGGACCGATGAGATCCATGCTGAGTTCAACGTCAAACGGAACCTTGAAGACGCCCGTATTGTGTTCAACTCCGGGCTGTCCATGACCATCACCCCGCTCGATACCTGTGGCGTGATTCAGCTTCGCGGGGAGCGTTACCAGCGCCTGTTGAACGCTGACTCTGCCGCACTGCAGGCCCTCATTGAAAACTACGAGGTCTGGCTCCGGGCCATCAACAAGCCCGTCGAAACGGCCAGGGTCAAATCATCAACACTGTTTGATACCGTGGCCATTTACCTGGCGTTCAGTGAAGCGTTGCTGGAGGTGGAGGAACTGGCACTCTGTGTTACCGATGATGGGGTGACCGTGATCGACGACTCCGGCAAGCTGATTCGTGTGGCAACGGAGTGGCAGAACCTCGATGGGTTCTATGACCTGCTGGTCGAGCGTCTGCTGGCGGCGCCCTGAACCAACCATTCTTTCAGGGCCTTTCTCAGAGCGTTTCAGGGGCCCAGTCGCGCCTGCATCAGGTTCTGAAACAGTTCCGTCAGCGCCGTTTTCGGCCGTGAGGGAGAGTACGCGATGCTGACGAAGTGCTTGGGCATCTTCACGATATCCCGGGCGACGAAAAATGACTCGGCCAGTGCGTCGAGGTTCTCCGGAGTGTTGGTCAATGGGAAGAAGGCATCCGTGGCGTTGATGATCTGGGTGGTCAACTCCCAGTCGTCAACCGCATACCTGGGCTGAACCGGAGGCAGATTGTTCTCCGCGTACCGCTGCGCCGTGTCTGAATAGACAGGTTCAACGCTGGCTGGGAGCAGCACCGGGCATTTCAGGATATCGACCTCATGCAGCGGGCTGACTTTGCTGAGCGGATGCCCTTTGCGCATCAACATGCCGCTGTCGAGCGGCGTCAGCCGGTGCAGTTCCAGTTCGCGCCACTTCTCGAGGTAACTGCTGGAGCCGACAATGACGTTGAGGTCACCATGAAGCAACCTTGGGCAGAGGGCCTGGGCCGACCCGGTGGACACTTCGACTGAAACCCCCGGATGTTCCCGCGCCAGATCTTCCAGCGCCCCCCGGGCATAGGACACGTAGCCGGCTGGCGCTGCGCCGATTTTCAGGCGCCCCGTGGGCAAGCCACGGTTGTCTTTCATTTCTGACACGAGGTTGTCTACATCTCCCAGGATCTGCTTCGCCCGAACCACGAACGCCTTGCCTTCTTCGGTCAGTTCGATGCCCCGGGGCAGTCTGTGGAAGATCTGTATGCCCAGTTCTTCCTCGACCTCGGCGATGTTTCGGGTAAGCGCGGGCTGGGTGATCGATAGTGTCTGTGCGGCCGAGGTGATCGCTTCGGCCCGGGCGACCTCGACAATATAGCGCATTCTCTTCAGGTCAAGCTGCGGTCGCATGGATCTCGCCATAAGAAAAAATTATGGTGAGTAAAATCCGAGATTACATTGCCTATGTCAAGTCCAATGGTGGCAATCGAGCGGTGTTGGTGCTGGCGCAGGTTTTGCGCGTGGGATCATTTGGCACCGTGGCTGCGTAGAGAAGTGAAAGCTGCGCACTTTTCGCGTAGCATTGCGGCTCGAATTGCAGCCACCCCGTAATGAGAGAATAACAGATGACAGAAAGAGTAAGCGTAGGCGGCCTGAAGGTCGCAAGGGAACTACACGAACTGATCGACAACGAAATGCTTCCTGGTACCGGGGTCGCCTCGGACAGTTTCTGGAAGGGGCTTGAGGCGATCTGCACTGACCTTGTACCCCGCAACCGGGAACTGCTTGCCGTTCGTGACGAGCTTCAGGCGAAGATTGATGACTGGCATCAGGCTCACCAGGGCCAGGCGCACGACCCCGATGCCTACGAGGCCTTCCTTCGCGAAATCGGCTACCTTCTGGAGGAAGGTGACGACTTTGAAATCTCGACCTCCAATGTGGATGAAGAAATCGCGCTGATGGCCGGCCCGCAACTCGTGGTGCCGGTCATGAATGCGCGCTATGCGCTCAATGCTGCCAATGCCCGATGGGGAAGCCTTTATGATGCGTTGTACGGCACGGATGTCATCCCGGAAACGCCGGGTGCTGAGAAGGGCAGCAGCTATAACCCTGCTCGTGGCGAGAAAGTGATTGAGTACGCGGCAGGATTCCTCAATGATCGCGTTCCACTGCACAACGCGACCCATCAAGCCGTCACCTCCTATGCCGTCTCCGGAGGCCAGCTTGTCTGTTCCCTTGAGGGTGGCGGGCAGACCGGTCTTGAGGACCCGTCCCAGTTTGTCGGCTATCGGGGTGAAGCGGACGCGCCAGAGAGTATTCTGCTCAAACACCATGGTCTGCACATTGAGATTCAGGTTGACCGAACTGACAATGTTGGCCGCGATCACAAGGCGGGTGTCAAGGACATCGCCATGGAGTCGGCCATCACGACCATCCAGGACTGTGAGGATTCGGTCGCGGCGGTTGATGCCGAGGACAAGTCCGTCGTCTATCGCAACTGGCTTGGGTTGATGAAGGGGGATCTTGCTGAGGAGTTTCAAAAGGGTGGTGCTACCGTCCGAAGAACCCTGAACCCGGACCGGACCTATACTGCACCGGACGGCGGCAGTCTGACCCTCCATGGCCGGAGCCTGTTGCTGGTGCGTAATGTGGGCCACCTGATGACCAATGACGCGGTGCTGCTGGCGGACGGCAGTGAGATTCCCGAAGGCATCCTTGATGCGATGGTCACGAGTCTGGCCGCGATGCACGACCTGAATGGCAATGGTCCGTTTCGAAATTCACGAGCGGGCAGCGTGTATATCGTCAAGCCGAAGATGCATGGTCCGGATGAAGTCAGCCTCACGGTGGATTTGTTTGCGCGGGTTGAGCAGGTCCTTGGGCTGGCGCCCAACACGCTCAAGGTGGGCATCATGGACGAAGAGCGACGAACGACCCTGAACCTCAAGGAGTGCATTCGTCGGGCCCGGGAACGGGTCATTTTCATCAATACCGGGTTCCTCGACCGTACCGGAGATGAAATTCACACCAGCATGGAAATGGGCGCGATGGTCAAAAAGACCGTCATGAAGCAGCAGCCGTGGATTCTTGCCTACGAGGACTGGAACGTGGATGTAGGTCTGGAGACCGGCTTTGCTGGCCACGCCCAAATTGGCAAAGGCATGTGGGCCATGCCTGATGAGATGGCCCAGATGATGGAGGCCAAGATTGGCCATGCGGAATCGGGTGCCAACACCGCGTGGGTACCCTCACCAACCGCCGCGACGCTACACGTGATGCACTATCATATGGTCAGTGTTCCGTCCCGTCAGCAGGAACTCAAGGCACGTCAGCGAGCATCGCTCGACCTGCTGTTGACGGTGCCGGTACTCGCGGGCGAGAACCTGTCCAGTGAGGAAGTTCAAAATGAACTCGAGAATAACTCGCAGGGGATTCTTGGCTATGTGGTGCGCTGGATTGATCAGGGCGTGGGTTGTTCGAAAGTTCCGGACATCAACGATGTTGGACTGATGGAGGACCGGGCCACGTTGCGGATCTCGTCCCAGCACATTGCAAACTGGCTGCGACACGGCATTTGCAGTGAGGAGCAGGTGCTGGCGGCGCTGAAGAAGATGGCCGCTGTGGTGGATAGTCAGAATGCTGACGATGATGCCTACAGGAATATGGCGCCTGACTTTGACAAGAGCGTTGCGTTTCAGGCCGCCTGCGATCTGGTGTTCAAGGGGCGGGAACAACCCAATGGTTATACGGAACCGGTGCTGCATGCCCGCAGGAGGGAAGCCAAGGCAGCCGCATCCGGCTAATACGATGATTTAGCGATTCAGCCTGGGAGAGCAGGTGCAACATCATGAACAAGGAACGTATTCTCGTCATTGAAGACGAGGCATTGATCGCTCGTGAACTCAAAGGCCGTTTGACCAAGATGGGGTGGGAGGTCGCGGGTATTGCCTACGGCCTTGACGCTATCGAACTGGCGCGCCGCACTCAGCCGGATTTGCTGTTGTCAGACATCCATCTTAAGGATGGCGTCGACGGCATCGACGTGGCATTGCAGATCCAGTCCGAGATGGACATCCCGGTGGTCTTTCTGACGGCGTATTCGGATACGGATACAGTTGAACGAGCGAAGGCTGCCGGACCCTTCGGCTACGTGATCAAGCCGGTTGAGAACCGGGACCTGCAGATCACCATCGAGATGGCTCTGTACAAGTCCAGGGTTGAACGGGAACTTCGCCAAACCAAGCAACTGCTGCAAACCGCCCTGACCTGTATCGGCAATGCGCTGATCTTCGTCGATGCCACGGGCACTATCACCAACATGAACGCCGACGCCCGGACCCGGTTTGACGGGGATGGACGTAGCTGGCAGGCCACTTTTGGCATGGAATCTGGCTCCTCCATGGCGGAGAAGATCGCGCGGGCCTTTCACGAACAGCGGGTGACCCGGCTCGCCCCCTTTGTGGTTGACCGGGAGGACCGACACGCTGTGCTGGTTGACGGCATCGTGGGGCCGCTGGCAGATGGAGGTGTCTTCATCCTGCGTGAACTCGCAGAAATCAACGATGCCATTGAGGTCATGCCGTCGACTCAGGAAATTCTGAGTGCGCTCGGCCCGGACCAGATTTCCCCAAGCGAATCATCCCTTTGCCAGATGCTGTTGTCGCCGGATGCTCCCAATGGCGACATGGGACGAATTCTGGAAGAAGTCGCACGTGAGCTGGATGGGTCTTTGCGTTCGACCGACGTGCTCAGTGTACTGTCAGGATCACTGGTGTCTGTAAGCCTGCCCTATACCTCAATCGAAGAGGCCCGCTCCATTGCAGAATCGTTGCAGAAGTTGCTCAATGAACACGTTTTTCCGGACGGACAGCATCTGAGCTTCTCAATTGGCCTGGCCCACAGTATGGCGGGTGACCAGCAGCCGCTTGAGCTATTCCGGCGAGCGGCGGACGCACTGGACCGCGCGCGGGATTCCGGCGCCAACCGGATTGTGATCTGGACACCAGCCGGTGACGACCTGCGCGCCACGGACCTGACATCGGAGCGAGAATACCAACAGCTCATTCTGGTCTGGAATGTGATGAACGCGGTGGCGAGGTCGGGGACTGTCAAGCCAATGGCAAGGGGTTTCTGCAGCCATCTGTTTCGGGGTATGGATCTGGACGCAGTGGTTCTGGTGACCAGAACATCAGGCGAGGGCATCACTGCGCAAGCCGGGATGATGCACTCTGGTGAGGTCGACTCTGTCACCGAACTGAACCTCTCGGCTGACGAATTCGAGTTGATGGACAGGGACTTCAGCGAGATTACCAACGAGTGCCACCATGGACTAACGTGGTTTTTCCCAGTCAATAGCCATCTGGCGCTGCTTCTCAGAGCCCGGGTCGAGCTGGAAGCGTCGCAGGTGACGTTTCTCCGCACGCTGGTTGGCTATTTCGCCGTGGGCGTGGCACGGGTGTCCATCGAGCCTCTTGTCAAGCCGCCCCCCGGAATGGATGTCCAGCGGCTGGTGCACGGATCATCCCAGATGGAAAATGTGCTGGAGAGCGCAAGACTGGTCGCGCCGACGGATGCGACCGTCCTGATCGTTGGCGAATCGGGTACTGGCAAGGAACTACTGGCCCGGCACATTCATGACACCAGTCCCCGACAGCAGGCCCCGTTTGTCATCGTGGACTGTGGCGCGGTTGTCGACAACCTGATTGAAAGCGAATTGTTCGGCCATGAGAAAGGTGCATTCACCGGTGCTGACCGCCAGTTCTCCGGGCGGCTGCGGGAGGCCCAGGGTGGCACCGTACTGCTCGATGAGATCGGAGAATTACCGCTGCCGGTTCAGGTCAAGCTGTTGCGTTTTGTCCAGAATCGCGAAGTCATGTCCGTCGGGAGCAGTTCGATGGACGTCGTCGACACCAGAGTCATTGCAGCCACAAATCGCGACCTGCGGGCGATGGTATCTGAAGGGACATTTCGTGAAGACCTGTACTATCGTCTGAACGTCTTTTCCATACGGAGTCTGCCTCTGCGAGAACGGCCTGATGACATTCTTGTCGTGGCAGGTCACTACCTGGTCCAGTATGCCCATCAATATGGCAAGGGTCCGCTCAAGTTCAATGCCGGGGCAGAGAAGGCAATGCTTGAATATGACTGGCCCGGCAACGTCAGGGAACTCATGAACATAGTGAACCGTTCGGTCATCCTGTGTAAGGACCGAACCGTCGGCGAGATTCATCTGGGGCTCTTTCCATCCGAGAAATCGAGGACGGTGCCAGGGGCATCACGGTTGTCTGACAGCATAGGCGGGCTTGTTGACCATGCCCTCCAGGATGCCTCGCACCCACCCGTTGGGGAATGGCTGGAAGAAGACCTCATCGTGGAGGTGATGTCCAGAAATGGCGGTGTGATGAGCAGGGCAGCGGAACAACTGTCAATTCCCGAGACGACACTGAGGCGCAAGGTGGGGCGGATCAATGAGCCATCCGCTAACCGGACAGGCAACTGGTGTATCCCCAGGGGGGTCATTGACCAACTGCTCGCAGCGTCGGCTGAAAGCGGGCAGCCGGTACTTGAAATGGCTCAGAAGGAACTGGTTCAGGAACTTCAGAAACGGGCGATTTCCCGCCAGGACGCGGCAGGCCTGCTGGGCGTATCGCTACCCACCTACAGGCGCTATCTCACAAGTTAGTTTTGGCAGTGCACCCGATCAAGGATGGTTGGTCTTCGCTTGCTGTTGATTGACATGACCCGATTGCCTGGCGTTGTGACCTGTTTGACGTCGACCCAGAGGTTGCAGTCGATCGGGCCGCCTGGCCCCCGGGTTCCACCGGTTTTTTCACTATTAGAATAAAACGGCGGGAAAAGATGGCGGACATTCGCCATTTTTTTCCGCCGTTTTTTGCTATTTGTGCTGCTGGATTTGTCGTAAATCAACAAGATATAGAGCTTTCCCAGAATGGCATGCCGTATGCTTCTCCCTAACCAGTCCGATCGGTCTCCATCAAAAGGTGGACATCAATCCATAAGAGACTGGCGATTTGATCTAACAGGGAGTTTGGCCAATGCAGCGTTTGATGTTTCATGTGGTTGTTATGTTGTTGGTCTCGATCGAGGCCTTTGCCGTACAGCGCGAGGTAAGTGAAGTAGAAGCGGAGCCGATCATGTCGGGGCGTTACCTTTTCGACGCCGCTGATCGGGAATTCGTGCGAGCTGAGAAGACCAGGGTAGACGATGCCCACTCGATGCATCTTAAGGCACCACCGCAGCCAGATGCTGTCGATCTGGTGCGCTACCTCTGGGACGACAAGAGGCCCACTGAGGCCCGTTATCTCTGGGACGATGAGAAGCCCACCGGGGCTCGTTACCTCTGGGACGACGAGAAGCCCACTGAGGCCCGTTATCTCTGGGACGATGAGAAGCCCACCGGGACTCGTTACCTCTGGGACGACGAGAAGCCCACTGAGGCCCGTTACCTCTGGGACGATCAGAAGCCCACCGCCGCCCGTTACCTCTGGGAAACTGAAACCGGAGGCCCCGGACGCAACCTTGGGGAAGACACCAACAAGGCCCAGGCGCGGTATCTCTGGGACTCTGAGTCTGCGGGGACTGCACGGTACCTCTGGGATGATGAGATGACCACTGCACGGTATCTGTGGGATGGGCACTCACAGGGATCCCAAGCGGTAACCGTACCAACTGTACAGGACCGACAACACTACGTCCTGATGGGGAGGGACCTCGGCTCTCTCAAGTCTCACCTGAGGGATCTGGGTGCCGTGGTAGATGATGAAATCCCGGCGATGAATGCGGTCCGCGTGCAACTGAGCGCCGCACAGAAGTCCCGTATCTCAAGGAAGGTGGTACTGGCTTTGGTCCCGGATGGGCCGATTGAAACGGCCAACAACATGCACGGAGACCAGGCTCGTTTGTCACACGGTGACAGCAAGGCAAGGGAGCGCGACAGCAAACAATTCAACTGGCATGGGAGATTCAGAGGGGATGACTCGGAACTGTCAGATGGTAACGATGGCATCCGTCGGGAAACCTTTTTTCCGAAGCTGATCGATGCAGACCTGTTGCATTTTGATGGCGTGACCGGAAAGGGCGTCGGGGTTGCCATCATTGACACCGGGGCCTGGGAAACCCGGTCTATCAGAAAGAACCTGGATGGTCGTAACCGGGTCGTAGCCTACTATGACGCGCTCCAGAATCTGACTCCGGAGGAGATGAGTGACGAGAGTGGTCACGGCTCACACATCGCGACGATCATTTCAAGCTCCAGAAGGTCCTATGACAGCGAAGGACCTACGGGCGCGTACCACGGCGTGGCTCCTGATGCGGACCTGATTATCGTCAAGGCGTTTGATGCCGAGGGCAAGGGCACCTATATGGACGTCATTCGGGCGATCGCATTTGTGATCGCCCATAAGGAATCTCACAACATTCGCGTTCTGAACATGTCATTCAGCGCAACACCCATGTCCCACTATTGGCAGGACCCGTTGAACCTCGCCGTGATGGCCGCATGGCGCGCCGGTATTACCGTGATCGCATCGGCAGGTAACTCAGGGCCCGATCCCATGACCATTGGCGTGCCTGCCAATGTGCCATATGTGGTGACAGTCGGTGCCATGACCGACAGTTACACTCCGGATGACACCAGCGATGATCGCCTCGCGAGTTTCTCGTCCTCAGGACCGACCCTGGAAGGCTTCGTTAAACCAGAAGTCATTGCGCCCGGTGGTCACCTGCTTGGAGAAATGTCCCGGGACAGTCGCCTTGCGCAGGAGCATCCGGAGTTTCACGATGGATTTCGCTACTTTCTGATGTCCGGAACATCCCAGGCCGCAGCAGTTGCCAGTGGTGTGGCGGCGCTGATTCTACAGCAGAACCCCGACCTGACCCCGGACGACGTCAAGTGCCGACTCATGTCGTCAGCAACCGTGGCCGAGCAAGCTGACGGCTCACTGGCATACAGTCTCTTCCAACAGGGTACCGGACTCATCAACGCCTACGCCGCTGTCAACGGCAGCACCTCAGGCTGCGCGAACGGTGGTCTGGATATCGCCATGGACATGTCTGGTGAGGCGCACTTTGGTGGGCCAGCGGGGATGTTGGCTGATGGGACCTATCAGATTAGTGGGGTCAGCAATCCCTGGGGGACTACTGAGAACCAGTCAGACAGTTTCATTTGGAATTTGTCGGGACTAGGGTCGGAAAGTTTCATCTGGAACTTAAGCTTTGTTTGGAATCTTGGCTTTCTAGAAAAGAATGGGGGCGTTTGGAGTCAGACAGATTTTGAGGCAAATGGATACTACTGGAACATCGCTGGTCTTGAGGAAGACGGTTTCGTTACAAATCTCTCAGATCCGATCGGAAACAGTTTTCTGTGGAACCTCAACCAACCAGCACAGTCTGTAGATCAGCAAAGCTGGGTGTCAGCAACTTCGTCGGAATCGACGAATAGCGATGTCTGGAACATGGGCATTCCGGAAGACCTTGTAATGGTGTGGCAAATGTCACAAACGACAACGGGCAGCTTCATTTGGAATCTCTCATTTCTTTCAAACGAAGTAGATTCTGCCACAACTTCGTTTCTTTGGAACTTGGGCGGCACCGAGAATACCAGTTTCATCTGGAATCTAAACAGCGTCGAAGGCGAAAGCTTTTTATGGAACCTGAACGGCATTGAGAATGTCAGTTTTCTTTGGAACCTAAACAACGTAGAGGGAGAAAGCTTCATATGGAACCTGAGCGAACTAGATGGTTCCAGCTTCTTGTGGAATCTCAATGAAACTGAAAACGCAAGTTTCCTTTGGAACCTTTCCGCATTCGATGATTCGGAGCAGGTAAGCACTGCATCTATCAATCATTGGGTAGAACAGGAGTAGCCACCCTTGCGTAAGGGTTTTAGGAAGCTGAGATGTTAAGACGTTCATTTTTCTGGTTCCTAGTGGTGTTCTTTGTTGAGAGTGCATTTGCAAATTTCAAACTCGCCGACCAACCGATTGTGTTGTTTGATCGAATTAAGACAACGGACGGTCTCTCGCCAGGTGGCATCACATCCTTTGCCCAAGATCGCCTAGGTTTTATTTGGATTGGAACATTGGAGGGGCTAAACCATTTCGACGGTTACCGAATTGAGAATTACTACCATGACAAGAGTAGGGATGACACATTGTTGAATGACAATGTGCATTCATTGCTAGCCGACTCGAAGGGTAGGCTATGGGTTGGTACCTATTCTGGACTTAGTCAGTTCGACTTCGATACTAAGACCTTCGAACAAGTTGATTTGGGGCAATCTTCTCCTGAAGGACAGCGGGATGCGATCTTTGCGCTGTACGAGGATAGAGACCAGAACGTATGGGTTGGTAGTGGATTTGGATTAACAAAGATCACACCCGACGGTCATCGAACGTTATATCACCATGACATCACACGATCTAGTGTAGGCAAGGGGATTGTCCGTGCGATTTTTCAATCCTCTGACGGCCTTATGTGGATAGGTACCGAAGATGGTGGTTTGAGCGCATTTGATGCCGAATCAGGTCAGTTTCAGGACCTCTCTGAACATTTGCCCGATTTGAATGTGCGCGACATTCTTGAGGATGATCATGGACAAATCTGGATTGCCACCTATAGCGGCGGACTGGCCATCTTCGACCGGTCAGCCAATAGTTGGCACTACATGAGACACGATCGCAATAACCCGGCAGGGCTGAGCTCCGATCGGATTAGAAGTCTATTGAAAGATCAGAGTGGCGCAATCTGGGTTGGTACCGACCAAGGGTTGAACCTTTGGCGGCCAAGCGCTTTCACAGGGTTCAGACGATACGTTACTGATCCTACGAATAGTCGCAGTATTGGAGACAACACTGTCGTTTCATTGTTTCAAGATGAAGGTGGCGTGATCTGGGTAGGGACGATTGATAGCATTAACAAATGGAACGCACGAATTGAAACTTTCCCACACTTCAAACCAACAGTTAAGAACGAAGGATCTCTAGTTAGCTATTCGGTAACGTCATTCGCCGAGGCTCCAAACGGAGATGTTTGGGTGGGGAATTTTGCTGGCCTTAATCGATGGAATTCTGAGGTCGGCAGGCTTGAGTCATATTCAGCAGACGAAGTCGGACTCAACGACCGTCGTGTCATGTCTCTTTTGGTTGACTCTGATGCTCTCTTGATAGGCACTATGATTGGTGGCCTGAACGTCATGAGAGACGGAAAGGTTACAGAGACGTTCGTCAACGTACCAGATGATCCGAGTAGCCTCAGTTCAAATGGGATAACCAAGATTTATCGAGATAGACGAGGCAGAGTGTGGCTGTCCACCTATGGAGGAGGGATCAATCAGTATCTTGGTAATGGAAAGTTTCGAAGGTACCCGGACTCGTCGAACGCCCATGGCTCCTTTAGTGACCTTCGTTGTTTAGATATTAGGGAGTCAAAGGAGGGCCATCTTTGGATCGCTACTGACGGCGGTGGTGTTGTCGTGATGAATCCAGATACTGGCGATACCAAAATCTACAGGCACGACCCCAACGACCCTACGAGTATTTCGTCGAACAACAATATTACGCTGCTCGTTACGGACGACGCGATTTGGGTCGGTTCCAAGAGCGACGGAGTAAACAGGTTTGATCCTGAAACCCAAACTTTTCGGAACTACAACAAGATTGATGGCCTATCGAGTGACTCTGTCTACGGCATCCTTGAAGACGCGTCAGGGCTGATTTGGATGAGCAGCGGCAAGGGTCTCTCTGTCCTCGACCCCATAACTGAAGAAGTCACGTTGTACGATTCTACTCATGGCCTTCAAAGTGACGACTTCCATAGCAACGCTTTTCACAAACTTGAAGACGGTACGTTGCTATTTGGCGGTGCAAATGGCTTCAATGCGTTCAGACCTGAAAGAAAACGTAAGAACGAGTCTGCTCCACCAGTTCGTCTAACCAAATTCACAAAGTTCAATAAGGAAGTTCAATTGGAACGTGCGATTGATCGCATGGACCAAATTCTCCTTGACTATACAGACTCGGTGATAGGTTTCGAATACTCCTCTCTTGACTACACCGCTCCAGAGAAGAACCAGTATCGCTACAAGCTCGACGGATTCAATGAGGACTGGGTTGAAGCGGGCAGGTCCAGAACAGTGACCTACACCAACCTCGATCCTGACAGCTACACCTTCCATGTCCAGGGTTCGAACAACGATGGTGTCTGGAATACGAAGGGAGCGAGTATAGGGATCGTGGTCAAGCCGCCGCTGTGGGCGACCTGGTGGGCTTATACAGCCTATGGTGCGTTGCTGGTGTTGTTTGGTTACATCCTGCTGCAACAGAACGTAAAGCGCCTGCGTCGAGAGGAACAGCGGCGTTATGCAGAGCGCTTACAGCTCTATATTGAGTCTCTTGAAGAAGCGACTGATTGTGTGCTGATTGCCGACCAGCACACGAACCTGATCTATGCCAACGAGGCGATCCGGCAAATCCTGAACGATACGCCCGCCGACGCGCTCGGCAAACCGCTGCTTGAGACGCTGTTCCAGAGCCAGCAGGATCGAGATCGCGCCGCGGATGAACTCTCAAGAGAAGGGCGCTATCACGGAGAGGTCCAGTACCGGCTTGAGGACGGAAACTCACGGACTAACGAGGTGACGATTGCGGCGGTGACCCAGCTTCGAGGGGACGATGGTTCCGGATACGTGAGTATCTCCCGGGATGTGACTGATCGAAAACAAACCGAAGCCGAATTGGAGAACCATCGTCGTAATCTTGAATTGATGGTAGAGCACAGAACCATCGCGCTCGAGCGGGAAGTCGCAGAGAACAAGGCAGCCAAACGAAGCATTGCGGAGTCCCTCCGTGAGAAGGAGTTGCTGCTGAAAGAGGTTCACCACCGGGTCAAGAACAACATGCAGGTGATCTCGAGCCTTTTGAACATCCAGGCAGAGACCACGGGAAACGAGAGATTCTCGACTCTGCTTGGTGAGAGCCAGCAGCGCATCAAGTCGATGTCGCTGATTCACGAGAACCTGTATCAGTCAGACAATCTGCTTGAGATCAATTTTGATGAATACATCAACATGCTGGCCAACAGTCTCTGCCGTTTCTACACCGTCCCGGGAGTCAACATTCTTCTGGACGTTGACGTTCAGGATGTCTCGCTGGATATCGAAACAGCGGTGCCGTGTGGCCTGATCATCAATGAGCTCGTGTCCAACTCACTCAAGCACGCATTCAGTGGCCACCAGACGGTCGGAACCATATCAATCAAATTCACCAACGTTGATGGGTGTTACGTATTGCGCATCAGCGACGATGGCGCTGGCTTGCCGGACAATTTCTGTCTGCAGGAGGGTGCCTCAATGGGGATGGGGATGGAGATTGTATCCATCCTGACTGAGCAGCTCGACGGGAAGTTGAGCGTTGTTAAATCAAAAGGAGCGGCATTCGAAATTGCGTTCCCTTCAAAGGTGCATCATGTCCAATAATTCAATACTGGTAGTAGAGGATGAAGTCCTGGTCGCGCGAGACATAAAGGCCCGTTTGACAAGAATGGGATACGACGTGGTCGGGGTCTCTGGTAAGGGTAAAGATGCGATTCACAAGGCATTGACGCTGCGCCCGGATTTGATCCTGATGGATATCAATCTGCGCGATGACATCGACGGTGTTGAGGCCTCGATACGGATTAGAGCGGAGTACGACGTGCCAGTGATTTTCTGTACAGCGTATTCCAACGAGGAGACGCTGCAGCGCGCGAAGATCTCAGACCCTTACGGATATGTGCTTAAGCCGTTCGATAACCGGGAACTCGAAATCAACATCGAGATCGCACTGTACAAGCATCGCATGGAGCGTGATCTCGCCGAGACAAGACAGCGCCTTGACGTGACCTTGTCCAATGTCAGTGACGGGGTGATCGCCGCTGACGCCAGTGGTGAGATATTCCTGATGAATCCGGTGGCCTCGAAGATTACCGGCTGGTGCAGGAGCGGTTCATTCAAGCCGAACCTTGCCGAGGTGATGCGTTTTGAAGGGTTTGAACCCGGCCAGGAGCCGATCGAACTGCTCAATCCACGCAGTTTTGCCTTTTGGAAGCGTCTTACAGGTGTTCGTCAACAACTCATCCAGCGCGATGGGGTTCGAGTGCCTATCGAACTGAGCGTGGCTATCCTCGAAACCAGTACGTCAGAGCTCATGGTGATGACCTTTAGAGACATCAGCCAGCAACTGATGTACGAGGAGCAGATCCGCCGAAACGCCTTCTATGATGATCTGACTGACCTGCCCAATCGCTCGTTGTTCGTCGACCGTCTGGACAGTTCGCTCAATCGGCGTAAACGGACCCGCGAGGACTCCCAGGACAGATTCGCCGTGCTGTTCATTGATCTTGATGGTTTCGGTGTCATCAATGAGGGCCTTGGCCACGACCAGGGGGACCGCCTGATCGCAGAGATCGGTAAGCGGATCGATTCCACGGTGCGCCCGGATGACACCGTTTCAAGATTCAGTGGCGACATCTTTGCAGTACTGCTGGACCCCGTTGACGGAGTCACAGGATCGATTCAGGCCTGTAACAGGATCCTCCACGCCATTGGTGAGCCAATCGAGCTCGCGGAAACGGGTGTCCATATTTCTGCCAGTGTTGGTATCGTCATCAACAATGGTACCTATCTGACCGCAGACGAGATGATTCGGGATGCGGACACCGCATTGCACCGGGCCAAGCTCGATGCGAAAGGCAGCTATGTGGTGTTCGACCATGAGATGTACATGAGTGCCAAACGGTTCATCGACAGGAAATCCAGTATGCAGAGGGCACTGCTGGAAGGGGCGTTTGAGGTCCACTATCAGCCGATCATTGATGTCGAAACCGGCAAGCTCAACTCTCTGGAAGCGCTGGTTCGCTGGCCCCATCCGGAAGAAGGGATGGTGTCGCCGGCCGAGTTCATTCCGATTGCCGAGGAGACGGGTCTCATTCTGCCACTGGGTGAATGGGTGCTTCGCAATGTCTGTCATCAGATCAAGCGATGGGCACTCCAGGGGCATAGCGGTTTCCGGGTGGCGGTGAATCTGTCTGCCCGCCAGTTTGAGAATGATGTCTCCCGGATGATCAGCAATATCATCCAGGAAACCGAGGTGTCGCCTGATGCGTTGACACTGGAGATCACCGAAGGCATTGCGATGAAGAATGTGGACCAGAACGTACGAATGCTGCAGGAACTGAAACGGCTTGGCCTGAGTGTTTCGATTGACGATTTTGGCACGGGTTATTCTTCCCTGGCGTATCTGCGCAGGTTTCCGCTGAACACGCTGAAGATCGACCGCTCATTCATCCGGGACATCACCACGGACATCAATGACTACGAGATCACCAAGGCGATCATCGCGCTGGGCCAGAACCTGAATTTGAAGGTGCTTGCTGAAGGCGTTGAAACTTCACGGCAGGTGGACATGCTGCGGGATTGTGGCTGCGACTATATTCAGGGCTATTACTACAGCAAGCCCGTGCCGGCGAGAGAACTGTCCAGATTCTTCAATGAGCGACACTCTCGTCCTGCCACGGTGGCACTGGGGCATGAATACGTGGCCGCCGGGTGAGGCACTAGCGCAGCAATGCGTCAAGGAACTGGGTGGTGTTGGGGATCAGATCCGGATGAAGTCTGATCTCCGACTCCGTAAGCCAGAGTACTTCGGCAACTTCGTGAGGATCAGGCCGGATCTTTTCTGACAGCAGTTCCGCGTGCCAACCCCATAGTTTCAGCAAGTGCTGGGTCGACACCGACTCCCAGACACAACCGATGGGTTCAACGGCGACAGACAGTTCCTCATACATTTCCCGGATGACGGTGTCGTACTGACTTTCATCCCCCTCAACGCCGCCTCCCGGGAAACATACTCGCAGGGGTGCCGCTTTCAACCCGGCGCCCCGTCGGATCAGCAGCCAGCGGCCATCGCCGCGGCGGCAGGCGACCACTACGCCATGGAATAGTCCATCGGTCTGAAAAAGCCTGGTTTGCCCCAATACTTCACGATGTTCGCCCACGGTGTTCTTCAATCCCTCAATATCCCTGGGTGGCTGCCTCGTCGACGCGGATGTGATCTGTCAGTTCACGGTCGGTGGTAATCGCATACTGACCACCCGGGCCGATGTGATAGTGCACCATCAGTTTTCGGAACTCTGTCTGTTCCCGTCGATTCAACCCGGAATAGGCCGGGCTATTCAGGAATGATTTGTAGGCCCGGCTGGTATCGTTCTTCGGCATGATATACATGGGCACCATCGCCTGTAGCAGGGCTGCCCGTTTTCGTGTGGTTCGGTTGATGCCGGCGCGATGCCAGGTCCGGGAGTCATACAGGATGATGCTGCCGCCCGGTGCTTCAATGATGTCTGCATCGGGTCCGTGATAGGGCAGGCCATGTTCGGCCCGATAGCCGGGCTGGTAGTGATCAGCCGCGATACCCCATTCTTTCGGCGGCGGTTCCTGTCGGGCATGGGAGCCCAGTTTGAAGGCGGTGGCACCACCCCTGGCGGTGAAATCAGAAATGCACACATTGCGCTGAACGCCCATCACGGTTTCGCCTGAAGAGGTGGGTACCTTCCCCTGGGCGTTGATGCCCCAGTGATACGGATAGTCAGAGTGCCAGCCCTGCACCACGCGTTTGCCATCGTCCGGCGTCAGGACGGCAAAACCCGGGACATGGGCGATGCGAACATCGGCAGTCTGCATGTACTGGCGCACTACCCACATTGAAACGGGTTCGACAGCCGTACGCGCGACGGCCGGGTCCTGGCACAGCGGAGGCATGGAATTATCATACTCGCGGTCCTGGTAGCGATCGGTGCAGGCGATTCGTTCCAGTGCCTCCAGGGTGGCGTCAGACAGTATCCGCGTCAGGCAGGTCCAGCCCTGTGACTTCATTTCGGCCAGGTACTCCGAAGGCATCCTCTCCGGACCGTGTTCGACCCGGCACGGTACTGATTTACCGTCGATGTCTGCAGTAAAGTCACCGTTGCTGGTTGCCTTGAGGATGACGCCTCGAGTGACGTGTTGGACGTGAGCCTCGTCGACGGACCATATCCTGCTGTCATCGGCCTCGTTGTCGAGGTTAAACCGGCGGCTCTGGTCGATGCCGAGAAATCGCCCGTCCGGCGCAACCAGTAACGAATAGTGCACGTCAGAGGGCAGAACCCTTACCACACGTTCCTGAAAGGGGTCTGAATTGCTCATATCTGGTGCTCCGGGTTGACGTGATGGAAAAGGCTACCGCGTTCCGTCGCGGGGTACTAGTGGCGTGCCATGAGTGGATCGCTAAGTATCCACGCGGTACTGGCGGGCCCCATAGTCAAAATCATGCAGTTCCCGGTTGGCAGGGTCCTGAAGATAATAGTTGTTGTGATAGGAACGGATCTCGGAGATCCGGTTACCAGTAAATACGTACCATTCCGCGCCGCGCAGCAACTCGGGCTCGCCGGTAGCCTCCGGAACCCAGCGCATGCTCCATTCGATCACCGCCTCCGGTTCCTGAATCACAATGTGATCCAGCCACCACTTTGCGTCGGTTCGTGGCCCAACCCTGGACCAGTAATTGGCGAGCGCGGATGCACCACGGACCGCCGAGTGGTCGACAAAGTAGTGCACCACATCATCTGTGAACGTCGATAGCATCAGCGGCACATCGGCGCTGTTGCAACCGTCATAGTAGCGCTGGATCAGTCTGGTATACGGGTGGTCCGGGATATTGGTCATGCTTTCAAGACTCGTCAAAGGGTACGCCACGCCATTTGCTCATCTGCGGTCGACCATGTCAAAGTGCTGGCTTTATACGAGTCTCTGATATGCCATCGAATGGGAAAGACCAGCCATTGTCGGGAATCAAGGTCGTTGACCTGACCCAGATCTATCAGGGCCCCTACGCCTCATTCCTGATGGCGCAGGCTGGCGCCGATGTGGTGAAGGTAGAACCCCCTGGAGGTGAGCGTCTTCGTGGTGCCGGCGGTGCCAGGACGCCCGTTTCCTTTGTCATGCTCAACTCCAACAAGCGCAGCGTCACGCTGAACCTGAAGCATGAGAGGGGCAGGGCAATGCTCCTCGACCTGGCACGTCACGCGGATGTGCTGCTTGAAAACTATGCGCCAGGGGTGATGGATCGTCTGGGTGTCGGCTGGGAGATCCTGCGGGACATCAACCCGGGCCTGATCTATGGTTCGGGAACCGGGTACGGGCTGTCCGGGCCTGATCGGGACATGCTGGCGATGGACCATACCATCCAGGCAGCCAGCGGCATCATGAGCGTGACGGGGGACGAAGGGCAACCACCGGCCCGGGCTGGCGGTGCGCCCTGTGACATCATGGGGGGTGTCCACATGTATGCCGGCGTGATGGCCGCGCTGGTCGGCCGGCATCGGACCGGAAAGGGCACCCTGGTGGAGGTGTCCATGCTGGAATCGATGTACTTCACACTGTGCTCGGAACTCACCAACTACCACATTCATGGAAGAATCCCGCCACGCAACAGTGCGCGAACACCTTCAAGTGCTTGTCCCTACGGGCGTTATGCCTGTACCGATGGTTATATTGCGCTGATCAGCGTGAGTGATACCCACTGGGAGAACATACTGGGTGTCATTGGCCGCCGGGAGTTGCTGGATCACACACCCTACAAAACACCTGCTGATCGACGTCTGGTCGAGGACGAAATCAACCAGCTGATCGAATCCTATACGGCCAGCCGAAGCCGGGATGACGCCTACCAGGCGTTTCGTAAGGCGCGCGTACCGGTTGCTCCTGTGCGCGGGCTTGATGAAGTGATGCGAAATGAACACCTGCACCAGCGTGGGATGCTGCATGACATGGTGCACGAGGTCATGGGCGAACTGGTGATGCCGTCCAGCCCGATACGCTATTCAGGCTATGACGCCTCCGACCTTCAGTTTTTCCCCGATGTGGGGCAACACAACGCTGAAGTGTACGGTGACTGGCTGGGCCTTTCCGGCGCCGACCTTGCGGCACTACAGCATCAGGGCGCCATTTGACGTTCATTTGACCTTCATTTGACCTTCATTTGACGTTAAAGCAGTTCCTCGACTTTTTCGGACGGGCGTGCGATGACGGCCCGCCCGTCTTTGACAACGATCGGACGTTCCATCAGTTCGGGGTGCTGTGTCAGCAGCGCGACGACCGCTGGTCCGTCCTGATAGTCATCCCGCTTCAAGCCCAGTTCCTTGAATCTCTTGTCATTTCGGACCAGTTCAGCCGGTTTGTTCGGCAGCAGCTTGAGGATGTCCTGCAAGGTCTCCGGCGAGAGTGGCGTCTTCAGGTACTCAATCATTTCAAAATCGACGCCCCTGTCTTCCAGGATCTGCATGGCACCGCGGGACTTGCTGCAGGATGGATTGTGGTAGATGGTTAACATGTTGGCCTCCGTTGACGGGTCACCATTATAACCTGCTACCATGCCCGGGCTTACCTGCCGGGCTTGACTGGCAAGGATTCTCTACCACAAGGAACTCGTATGAAACTGTACCACTGTCTTGATGCGCGCTCGCTGCGTCCTCTCTGGGCGCTAGAGGAAATGGGGCTCGAATACGAACTGATCAATATGGAATTTCCTCCTCGTTTGACCTATGAGGGCTACCTCGACATCAACCCGCTCGGAACAGTCCCGACTTTTGTTGACGGAGACCTGACGATGACCGAGTCGTCAGGCATTTGTCAGTACCTGGTTGACAAGTACGGCCCCACAGAAATTGGCATGACGCCGGATGAGCCCGGCTATGGCGAGTACCTGAACTGGTTACACCGGAGTGACGCAACGTTAACTTTCCCGCAAACATTAGTATTGCGCTACAGTCGGCTGGAACCGGAGGAGCGACGCCAGCCCCAGGTAGTTGCTGACTACTCCCAGTGGTACTTGTCGCGTCTCCGCTCAGTTGAGATGGGCATTGAGGGAAAGGAATTCCTGGTGGCAGATCGTTTCACGATTGCTGACATCGCGGTGGGCTACGCCCTGTTTCTCGGCACCAGCCTCGGACTTGATGAACGTTACAAACCCAACTGCAAACGCTATCTTGCCGAACTCATGGCGCGCCCTGGCTTCAAACGCGCGCGAGAGAAGCAGACACAAAAGCAATAATAACAGATAGTTATATTAGTTATTTAAAGTTATTAGTAGGATTAAGTGAGATGCTGAGCAAAGCTGAAATTGAGTCCTACCGTGAGCAGGGCTATCTGATACCGGACTATCGCCTGCCCGTCCCGGTGCTGGAGGAGATCCGTTCTGCCCATGTCCGGTTGATTGATCAACATCCGCAGTTCGAGGACTACTGCCCGGCACTGCTCGCATTTGACACCGGCTTTCTCAATTTCGCCCGCATTCCTGAAATACTGGACATGGTCGCGCAGTTGATTGGCGATGACCTGGCCCTCTGGAACAGCAGCTTTTTCGCCAAGCCGGCAGGCAAGGGCCGTCGCGTCCCCTGGCACCAGGATGGTGAATACTGGCCGATTCGACCGCTCGCCACCTGCAGCGTCTGGCTGGCGATTGACGATGCCACCGTCGACAATGGCTGTCTTGAGGTCATTCCGGGCAGCCACCGCGGTGGCAGTCTGCTCGATCATGAAATGAATTCAAGCCCGGACCTCAGTCTTCCTTTGCAGTTGAAGGCGGATCAGTTCGATGCCTCACGGGCTGTTCCCATCACGCTCGAGGCAGGCCAGGTTTCGTTTCACGATGTGTTTCTGGTCCATGGATCAGCACCCAATCGCTCGGACAGCCCCAGACGCGGGATGACGCTACGCTACATGCCCACGAGTTCAGTCTATGTCAGGGATCAGGCAGGACGCCGCGACCAGGGTCGTCTGAGCATGGCAGAGCGAACCCTGTATCTGATGCGGGGCCGTGATCTATCGGGGCAGAATGACTTTCGGGTGCGGTTTTAGCCAGTTTCCCTGGATCAATCAGATGCTCACGCCATCAGCCTGAACTCGCCGAAAACGGGTCGTCCTTTGTCCCCTGGCGCGTCTATTAGAATGTGGTTTGCCCATATCTTTTGATATGGGTATTATGGTTTTCTAGAGGTGCGGAGCATGAAGACAACCCTGGATATAAAGGATGAATTGCTTATCCGGGCCAAAAGCCTGGCAAAGCGATCAGGTAAACCACTGCGAGCGGTGGTCGAAGACAGTTTAAGGCTGGCATTAGCACAGGAAAATGCGCCGACAGAATATCGTCTTCGTGATCTGAGCTACGGAAATCCTGATGCAGCCGATCCCCTGGAGTCACTATCCTGGCAGGATTTGCGAAAAGAGATTTACCGTGATTGGGACAATTAGTGATAGCTGTCGATACCAACATCCTGGTCTACTCCCATCGTCGGGAGTCACGCTTCCACGAGCAGGCATTCGACTTGATGAAAGGGCTTGCCGAAGGTACAGAGAAATGGGCAATTCCCTGGCCTTGTCTCTATGAGTTCTTCAGTGTGGTCACCAATCCCCGAATCTGGAAGGATGCCACGACACCGTCAGAACAGGCCGGTGCACAGATCAGCGCCTGGACAAACGCGCCGGGCGTAACACTTCTTAATGAAACGAAGGACTTTGAATCGGTCCTCGTGCCATTGATCACACAACCCAGAGTGAAGGGACCCATTGTGCACGATGCCCGAATTGCAGCACTGTGTATTGCTCATGGCATCGACGAACTGCTTAGCAAAGATCGAGACTTCCAATTGTTTGGGGAGATCACCACACGCGACCCTCTTGTTTGAGCCATTGTCGTCGGTGTCAGCATGTTGAGCGCCTGGGGTCATGCATGAACCGCTGGTTGCTCTAGCCTGGGTGAGGAGACGGCCGGGCCTTCGTCCAGATAACGTCGCGACTGACATCGTTGATGTCCGTCAGGCCACAAAATGCCATGGTGAGGTCCAGTTCGCTGGCAAGGATTTCGAGAGCGCGGGTGACGCCGGCTTCTCCCATGGCACCGAGTCCGTAGATGTAGGCGCGGCCGATCATGACACCTTTTGCGCCGAGTGCGAGTGCCTTGAAGATGTCCTGTCCGGTGCGAATTCCGCTATCCAGCCAGATTTCGATCGCGTCTCCGACAGCGGCCACGATCTCCGGCAGGACTTCAATACTCGCCGGTGCACCATCCAGCTGGCGCCCGCCGTGGTTGGAAACAATCAGGGCATCGGCACCGCTCTGAACCGCCATTTGTGCGTCTTCCGGGGTCAGGATGCCCTTCAGGACAAGCTTTCCACCCCACCGGTCCTTAATCCACTGGACGTCATCCCAGGTCAGCGTTGGGTCGAACTGACTGGCTGTCCACGCGGAAAGCGACGAGATATCCTCAATTCCCTTGACGTGGCCGATGATGTTGCCGAAGTTCCAGCGACGGGCCGCCAGCATGCCCAGGCACCAGCGGGGTCGAAAAGCGAGGTTGACGAGATTCGCGAGAGTCGGCCTCGGTGGAGTGGACAGTCCATTCTTCAAGTCCTTGTGGCGCTGCCCGAGGATCTGCAGGTCCACGGTCAGTACCAGTGCGCTGCATCCGGCTGCCTTTGCGCGATCAATGAGGCGGCCGATGAAATCCCGGTCACGCATGACGTAAAGCTGGAACCAGAATGGGCTGGTGGTGTTTGCGGCCACATCCTCGATGGAGCAGATGCTCATGGTGGACAGTGTAAACGGTACACCGAACCGCTCCGCCGCTCGTGCAGCCAGAATCTCACCATTGCCGTGCTGCATGCCCGTAAGTCCAACCGGGGCCAGGGCAAGTGGCAGGGCCACCTGCTGGCCGATCAGCGTCGTGCGGAGCGAACGCGTCTCAAGGTTCCGCAGCACCCGCTGGCGGAGCGCAATTGCTTCAAATGAAGTGCTGTTGACGCGATAGGTGTGCTCGGTCCAGGACCCGGAATCGACGTAGTCATAGAACATCCGCGGGACCCTGCGCCGCGCCAGTTGGCGCAGGTCTTCAATGCAGGTGATCACCGCCACCGCAATGCCTACCGGTAGAGGGCGCGCGTTCTGGTCACACTTCTCGGAACGGGATAGGGTGGGCTTCGCCCGACCAGGGTCTCGATCAGCAGGAGTTCCTGGTCGTCATGGTTGATAAAGGGTGCCGGCTGGATTCGATTGCTGCTACCCGGGTCCGAGAGAATGTAACGTGGGTCGTCGTGATGCCGGGATTCGATCGTTTCATTGATGCCCGGATCGTCTGCGGTGGCGAGGTCCGCGACGCCATAACAGGTACACACGTAAGACCGTTCGGGGTCGGTTTCAAGATAAACGCCGGTACCGCGAATACCAATGACTGCATTCGGTGTGGTGATCTGCGTTGCCCGGGTTGCGAGCACTGACAGGGCCTTGCCACGGCTCAGGTTGAATGCCGACACGGGCGGCGCAGCCGGGGTCGGGGGAGCTGGCATCGGAAACTCCATACGTCCCTCACTACGCAGGATGAAGGCATCCTTGTTGACGACGAAGATGACATAGCTGTTGGCGGCGGTTTCCACCAGATCGCCCGGTCGGATCGGTGTTTTCAACGAAACCGGAAGGTTGTTAACGCGCACGTCTCCGTCGAACTCATAGATCGAGCGCCCAGGTGGAAGTTCTTCCGGGAACTCCGACAACCGGGATGGCGGCGTTTCACAGCCAGCCAGCGACGCGAGCGTGCCCGTCGTCAGAAGGTAGAGCAAAAACTGCCTGCGGGATTGATCTATATCAGATATGCTATTCATTGCGGTATCGGCACGGCTTCAGGGTCATTTACATGAAGAATATCCTCTTTGCCATAGCGTTGTCGCTATTGGTCAACCCCACTGCCACAAGGGCTGACGCCTACGGTTCCGGCTGGTATGGCGAAATTCAGGCCGTGGTGATGCATGAAGACAACGTCAGCAGGTCATTCAAGGACGAGGACCAGGTGTCGGATCAGGTCACTTCCCTCAGCTTTGGGGGCGGTTACTCCACCAAGCTGGGTCGCAAGTCCCAATTGATTCTGAAGGGCTACACCACCTACAACGCTCACGCCGAATTCGACGATCTGGATCACCTGGCCATCTCCCTCGGGTTCGATATTGCCTATCAGCCCGCGGCTGGCTACGGTGCGACCTGGATTTCGCTGGCGGCCAATGGCACCTGGCTTGAGTATCGAAACAACGATGCTCGTGAGGGCGCCTTTTTCGATCTGGATCTGGGGGTCAACCGGCGCCTTTCCACGAGCATGATCGGACATCTGGGCTATCGCTACCTGGATCATGTGTTCGTGAACAAGAGCGAACAACAGGAAATCGACGCCGCCGCGTTTGACGTGGCCTCCCATGAAGCCTATGTAAGTGTCGATATAGAGCTTCGGCGCTCTGTCTTTGTCTATGGCGAGTATGCGTTTCGCCATGGCGGGCTGACTTCATCAGTATCCGGCCTGGTCCCGCTGGGTGTCAATTATGTTGCGGAAAGCCTGGACAGCACCTACAACCGTTGCAATCCTGATTTGCCGGACTGCGATCATCGTTATGCCTATCGGGTCGTCAGCGACATGCACCGTATCAGTCTGGGCGTTGCATTTCCTCTCGGCACCACCAGCATGGACCTGAACGCCAGCTATCTTGAGGCACAGGGGGAGGACGGCGGTCCCAGGTACGAAGACTGGACCGTCCGGCTGGGGGCAGTGTGGGAGTTCTGATGCGACAGGGTCGGCGCTGGTGGCTGCTGCTTCTTATGGCATTGCCAATGCCCTCGTTCGGGACTCATCATGGCTGGGAGATCACCGAGGTCTTCAGCAATGCGGATGGGACCCTGCAGTTTATTGAATGGACGGCGGGTCAAGCGGGCCACAACAACCTTGATTGTTGTCAGATGGTGGCGACCATTACCTCGTCTGGTGCCACGAAGCGGTTTCGCCCAGCGGACACCAATGCGGCCCAGGCGGGTGATTCACTGCTGTTCGCCACCGAAGAGTTCAAGGATGTGTTTGGCATTGTACCCGACCAGTATATCCCTGAAGGCTTCCTGACGACCAGTGCAGGAAGCGTCCGGTACAACAACACCCTGTCCTGGACCAGCCTCCCGAGCAATCGTGTGCACTCCCTCAGCATCGGTGGCGTGGTAGCCGCGGCCACGCCTCGAAATTTTTCAGGGGCCTCGATTACGATATCAGACACGACCGCTCCTGTGCTTGCGGGTATTCCAGGGAGCGATTTGCAATTGTCAAGCAACACGCCCGTCCCCGATTCGGATGCGGCCGTTGTAGCCCATCTGTCCGGCATATCCTGTACTGACTCTTTTGATGCGTCCCCCGTGCTGCTGATCGATGCGCCGGGTGAGTTCCCTGCAGGACAAACGACGGTGGTTCCGGTCACCTGTACCGATGCTGCGGGGAACGTCGCAAGCGCTCAGGCGAGAGTCACCGTATCGACATTTCTTGATACTGATGGCGATGGCATTGGAGACGCGACCGACGACGATGATGACAATGATGGTGTCCTTGATGTGGACGACGCCTTCCCGGTTGATGAGAACGAAACCCTGGACTCCGATGGTGATGGCACCGGTAACAACGCCGATCTGGATGATGACGGTGATGGCGTGGCGGACAATGTTGATGCTTTTCCGCTGGATTCGGCGGAAACCACGGATACTGATGGGGACGGCGTTGGCAACAATGCAGATACCGATGACGACGGCGATGGCGTCACTGACGATTCAGATGCTTTTCCGCTGGATCCGGCCGAAACAACAGATACCGATGGGGACGGCGTTGGAAACAATGCTGATACCGATGATGATGGCGACGGCGTCAATGACGGTTCAGATGCTTTTCCACTGGATCCGGCGGAAACCACGGATACCGATGGGGACGGCGTTGGCAACAATGCTGATACCGACGATGACGGCGATGGCGTTGCCGACCCGGAAGATGCATTCCCCACCGATGCTGGTGAATCAGTAGATACGGACGGCAATGGCGTGGGTAACAACACCGACACGGATGACGATGGTGATGGCTTCGAGGACACAGGCGACGCCTTTCCGCTGGATCCGGCCGAGTGGCTTGACACCGACGGTGATGGCCTCGGCAATAACGCTGATTCGGATGACGACAACGACGGCGTCCCAGACGTGGACGATGCCTTCCCGCTGGATGCTTCCGAAACGTCAGACTTTGACGGCGATGGTATAGGCGACATCGCAGATGGTGATGATGACAACGACGGTGTGCCGGATGCCGACGATGCTTTCCCGCAGAACGCAGGCGAGTCGCTGGACACCGATGGTGACGGCATCGGTAACAACTCTGACCCCGATATCGATGGCGATGGGGTGAACAACGCCCTTGATCAATTCCCGCTTGATGCCGGTGAGAGCGTCGATACTGATGGCGATGGCATTGGCAACAATGCAGATGACGATGATGACAATGATGGTGCACCCGATATCGGAGACGCATTCCCCCTGGATGCCAGTGAAACTCTGGATTCGGATAGCGACGGTCTTGGTGACAATGCGGACCTGGACGATGACGGCGATGGTGTCGCCGATGCCAGTGACGCATTCCCATTCGATGCCTCTGAAACCACGGACACCGATGGCGATGGCTTTGGTAACAATCTCGACGCTGATGACGACAATGACGGCGTGCTGGATGTGGATGATGCATTTCCGCTGGATGCCAGCGAAACAACTGATACTGACGGCGATGGCATCGGCAACAATGCAGACAATGATGATGACAACGATGGTTTCATAGATGCCAATGACGCATTTCCCCTTGACCCCGGCGAGCGTCTGGATACCGACGGTGACGGCATTGGCAACAATTCTGATACCGATGACGACGGTGACGGGGTGCCTGATGCCGACGATGCGTTCCCACTGGATGCGACCCGCTCAGAGCCTGACTCCGTTGATACCGACGGCGACGGCGTGATAGATCAGACTGACAACTGCATCAGTGTTGCGAACCCGGATCAACTGGACACCGATGGTGATGGTGATGGCAACGCCTGTGATGAGGACGATGACGGTGATGGCGTATCTGACCCCATCGATACCTTTCCGCTTGACGCAAGCGAATCGGTCGACACCGACGGGGATGGGCAGGGGAACAATGCAGACACCGATGACGATGCCGATGGGATTCCTGACTCCGTTGATCGGTTTCCTCTCGATCCTGCCGAATCCGAAGACACTGATGGCGATGGGATCGGAAACAATGCTGACCCGGATGATGACGGTGATGGCGTCCCGGATGAAGTGGACGCGTTTCCTCTGGACCACTCCGAGGTGGCCGATACCGATGGGGACGGACAAGGCAACAATGCGGACCCGGACGATGATGGCGACGGTGTCCCGGATGCCAGTGATGCGTTTCCTCTTGACCCCTCGGAATCCATTGACACTGACAAAGACGGGCAGGGGAACCATGCGGATGCCGATGATGACAATGATGGTACACCGGACTCTGATGATGCGTTTCCCCTGGACGGGTCGGAATGGATTGATACCGATGGAGACGGCATAGGCAACAATGCCGACCCGGATGACGACGGCGATGGCGTCAATGACGCGCTGGACGCGTTCCCTCTGGACCCGGCCGAGTCCAGGGATACCGATGCGGACGGATCTGGCGACAACAGCGATACTGACGATGATGGTGATGGCACCCCCGACAGCAGTGACGCCTTTCCACTCGACCCGGATGAGACAGTCGATACCGACGGCGACGGCCTGGGCAACAACGCTGACCTTGATGACGATGGCGATGGGGTATTGGACGACGACGATGCCTTCCCGCTCGACCCCACCCGCAGTGAACCCGTTGCCGAGGACACCGATGGTGATGGGGTCGCGGACGAGAATGACAACTGTATTGATTTGAGCAATGCAGATCAGCTTGACACCGATGCCGATGGTGCCGGAGATGACTGCGATGCCGATGATGATAACGATGGTATCCCGGATGAAGATGACCACTTGCCCCTCGACCCTGACGAGAGCCTCGATCATGACGGCGACGGTATCGGAGATAACGGAGATACCGATGACGACAACGACGGAATCCCCGACTCAGTGGAGATCGCTAACGGGCTGGACCCGTTTCTGGCCACCGATGCATTACAGGACGCCGACGGAGACGGGCTGTCGAATCTCAATGAGCACCTGCAGGGCAAGGACATTCAGAGCGACGACGTGGCGCCGGTTATCTCGCTCACCTCGCCAATGATCGTTCCTGCCACCGGCCGTTTGACCAGCGTCTCGTTTGCCTCCGTCGTCGCAGCGGACGGCAGGGATGGAGTAGTGCCCCTGAATCTGAATCCGCGGGGACCCTATCGGTCAGGCGTTCATCAACTGGAATGGACCGCCTCAGATGCGGCAGGCAACGTTGCCATCAGAAAGCAGACTTTGAAGGTGTTACCACAGGTATCCATGTCGCTCGCCGTCAGCAAGGTAGACGAAGGGGGCGAGGTACTCGTGAGGCTGACCCTGTCGGGCCCGGCACCCGACTATCCCGTCAAGGTTCAGCTTGGGTTCGAAGGGACTGCGGATGCGTCTGATGTCAGCGGGCTCAGTGACACTGTCGAAATCGTCACCGGAACCGAGGGTGAGCTGCGACTAACGGTGTTGGATGACGAAATCCAGGAGGCCGATGAGACGCTGATTCTGCTTGTGACGTCGGCCGAAGGCGCTGTGGTTCGACCTGGCAGCACCCAGACCGTGACGATCACCCGAAGCAATCTGTCTCCCGTGGGCCAGATCGTGATTAGTCAGGCGATGCAGACGAGGACCACGGTTGCGCAGACCGATGGCGCGGTCAGCATCAAGGCCGATGTGTCGGACCCTAACCCCGACGATACGCTCTCCTACGACTGGAGCGGTACCAGCAGTGCTGTCGAGCTGGATTCAGTCAATTCTGCCGAGACGGGGTTTGATCCGGGTTCGGTGGCAACCGGCACCTATCAGCTGCGAGTTGATGTGTCGGACAACGCCAATCCTCCTGCGATTATCCGGTTGTCCCGATTGATCAGAATCCGCTCGGACGTACCAGCGCTGGCCACCAATACGGACACCGACGGTGACGGCATCCCGGACGCGAGTGAGGGTCATGGGGACGCCGATGGCGACGGTATTGAAGACTACCTCGATACATCCAGTGACCTGACGGTGTTACCCATTGCTTCGGGTAATGACGTTGATGTGGTTGAGACGGAACCGGGGCTTCGCCTGGGACTGGGCGACGCCAGTATCGCCAGCGACAAGCGCAGGGCGGGCCTGACGGACAGCGATGTGGCCGGGCTGGTGGATGACACCCAGGAACCTCTCGACAATACCCTGGATGAGGAATATGAACATCCCCTTGGGCTGTTTGACTTCAGGGTTGACCGGCTGCCGGAACCGGGCGGCACCATCCGGGTGGTCCTGCCCCTGCCAGCTGGTCTGCCTGAAGACGCCGTCTACCGAAAATACTCGACGACCTCCGGCTGGCAGGAGTTCGCCCTAGGTGCAGGCAATGAAATCGGGTCGGCCCTTCGTGACGGGACTGGCATCTGCCCGGCGCCTGATTCGGACCAGTACGCGTCCGGATTGACGGCAGGAAACGAATGTATCCGGTTGACGCTGGTCGATGGTGGGCTGAATGATGCAGATGGTGCCGCCAACGGTGCTGTCAATGATCCGGGTGGTGTGGGTGTTCTGTTGCCGGACACCACAATCCCGGAGATCACAGTCCCCGCGAATCTCGAAATCACATCGGACTCGCCGCTCAGTGTAGCTGACAGTGTGGTATCGGATTTCATTGCGGGGGCTTCGTGTGTGGATGACCGCAGCGGTGAACTGGAAGTTGAAGTGGATGCGCCGCAGAACATCGCCGTGGGCACGGTCGGGACCGTAACATTTTCCTGCGTGGATCAGGCACAGAACGTCGCCTTGGCGACTGCAACGATTACCGTATCTCCACCGGTGGTGGCTGGCGGTGACTCGCAACAGACAAGTGGTGAGGGTGCGGGGTGCTTTATCGCAACCGCGGCGCATGGCTCATACCTGGCACCCCAGGTCGTGACGTTGCGACGATTCAGGGATGAACAATTGTTGACCAACCAGCCAGGACGGCACTTCGTTGCCCTCTACTACCGGTGGAGCCCACCCGTGGCGGAAACAATTGCTGACTATCCGGTGCTTCGTGCGATGGTCCGGGCGGCGCTGCTGCCACTGGTTCTAATGGTGGAATTTCCGCCACTTTTGTTGTTGCTGCCTGTTGTCATCATATTGGCCGGTTATCGACTTGCCGGTGCCAAGGCACGCAAGGCGACATAGCAGGGAGTTTGAAAATGGACATCGGCATTTGTGTTCCCAGTCACGTGGGTGATATTGGCTATATCGTGAGGGCTGAAGAACTGGGCTACAGTCATGCCTGGTGTGCAGACAGTCAGATGCTGTGGTCTGACTGCTACGCTACGCTGGCGCTGGCGGCAGACAAGACCAGCCGTATCCACCTGGGCACAGGCGTCGCCATCAGCGGGACGCGTCCACCGCCGGTGAATGCGGCTGGCATCGCTACCATCAACGCGCTGGCGCCGGGAAGGACGTTTTTTGGCGTAGGGGCGGGCAATACCGCAATGCGAGTCATGGGTCTGCCCCCCCACCGGATCGCACAGTTTGAACGCTATCTGCGGGAGATCGGGCCCCTGTTACGAGGCGATGAGTCAGTGGTCCGATTCGATCAGGGTGATATTCCCATTCGTCACGTCATGCCGGACAAGGGCTTTGTTAACTTTGAAGATCCCATCCCGATGTATGTCTCCGGTTTTGGGCCAAAGTCACTCGGACTTGCAGGCCGCTATGGTGATGGCGCGGTCATTGGAACGCCCGACAGCGCTGCGTCCATGGAGAGGGTCTGGATGATGCTGGAGGCAGGGGCGCGCCAGGACGCACGCGTTCTCGATCGTGCCAGTTTCTACACCACATCACTGGCTGCCATGATCGTGCTGGACCCTGGCGAGGCGGTGGACTCTGATCGGGTTAAACACCACTGTGGAGCGATGGTCATGGCATCGGTGCACTATAGCTATGATCAGTGGCGCAACTTCGGCCATCAACCACCTAATCATATGCAGGAGATCTGGGAGGATTACACCGCGATGCTGGCGGACTTTCCCGAAGAGCGCCTGCATCAGCGAATCCATGCTGGCCACAACTGCTGGGTGATTCCTGAAGAGGAGCGGTTCCTGACCAGGGGGCTGATCCAGCGCACCTGCATGGTGGGCACCCGGGACCAGTTGCTCGAGCAGTTGCATGACCTGGCCGGGGCTGGGCTTGACCAGGTGATGAATCTGCCATCGTTTGATCCCCGGTTCGAGGTGCTTGAACGGGTGGCGAAGGACATCATCCCCAACGTGTAGCGGCTGCCGGTCAGACGATTCTGGACCCGGTCTTGCCCCAGTAACGGTCTTTCAGGATGCGCTTGTAGAGCTTGCCTGTGGGTAGTCTCGGAAGTTCGTCCTCAAAATCAACGCTGCGGGGCGCCTTGTAGTGGGCGATGTGTTGCCGGGTAAAGGCCAGCAGTTCCTCTGCGGTTTCGGCGGACGCATCAACACCAGGCGTCAGCTGGACGACGGCTTTGACTTCCTCACCCATCTCCTCATTGGGAACACCGATGACTGCGACGTCCTGGATCTTGGGGTGCATGATCATGGCATCTTCAATCTCCTGGGGATAGATGTTCACTCCGCCCGAGATGATCATGAAAGTTGCCCGATCCGTCAGAAACAGGAAACCGTCCTCATCCAGGTACCCGATGTCCCCCAATGCTGACCAGTTGGGGTGTTCCGGGTGCTGTACATCTTTCGTTTTCGCGTCGTCCTTCAGATATTTGAACGGCATCTGGGGCAACTCGAAGTACACGATCCCTGGTTCACCCGCGGGCAGTTCCTTGCCGCTCTCGTCGCAGATGTGAATCGTGCCGAGCACGGCCTCGCCGACGGTGCCCGGTTTGTTGAGCCAGGCGTCCGGGGTCACATGGGTCAGGCCATTGAGTTCGGTCCCGCCGTAGTACTCGTAAATGATAGGGCCCCACCATTCAAACATCTGCTTCTTGACGCCGGGTGGGCAGGGCGCGGCCGCATGGATTGCCACCTTGTGGCTGGACAGGTCAAACCCGGACCGCTGCTCGGGTTCCAGTTTCAACATACGGGAAAACATGGTGGGTACCCACTGGCTGTGAGTCACCTTGTGTTCATCGATCGCCTGCAGTGCACCCACTTCATCAAACCGGGGCATCATGATCACGGTTCCACCCAGTGCCTGAACCGCGGAACTGAAACCAAGTGGTGCCGCATGGTAAAGAGGCGCCGGCGACAGGTATACGGCATTCTCATCAAAGCCCCACAGTGCCCGCTGCAGCCCTCCGACCAGATTCTGCTCCCGAACACTACCCTCTGGCAGTGGTCGAACAATTCCCTTTGGACGGCCCGTGGTACCTGAACTGTATAGCATGGTTCCGCCCGCCGGTTCTTCCGCAAGGGGTGCGGCAGGGCTTTTCCCGATGCTGGTCTCGTAGTCCTCATAGATCTCGATTGACTCGACCTTGTCGATGTCGGTCATCAACCATCGCTTGACCCCGGGGCACTGGCGCGGCAGATCGCGGGCGACGTCTGCAAGGTACGCAGAGGTGACCACGCATTCAGACTCGGAATTGTCGATGATGTAGGCGGCCTCTTCATCGGTCAGATACCGGTTGACCGTGGTCAGGTACAGCCCGGAACGCAGTGCCGCCCAGACCACCTCGAAATACCGGAGATCGTTCTCCATGAATATCGCAATATGGTCACCGCGGCGCAGCCCCTGATCCCAGAGCAACTGCGCCAGTTGGTTGGAGCGGTCATTCAGCTGGCGGTAGGTAAGGTGGTCTCCTGTGACGGAGTGTACGACCGCCTTCTTGTCGGGTGTGACTCCTGCCCAATGCCCTGGGTACATGGCTCGCTCCAATTGTCAGTAACAGGTGAAGTAACATGTGAAATGGTGCAACTTGAGATCGGCCCCGTTTATAGTCCGGAGAAGTCGGGGTCTCTCTTTTCCATGAACGCACCGACCGCCTCGCGGTTTGCCGGGCCTCCGCTCAGCGTGGCGAGTGCGGCATTTTCATCCAGCACGGCCTGTTTCATCTGTTCGCGATGAGGGGCCAGAATCAATGCCTTGGTCTGTAGCAGCGAAGCCATCGGCAGTCTCGCGAGGGTCCGGGCATGTTCCATGACGCTGTCCAGGAATCCATCGTCTGGATAGGATTTGATCGCAAGGCCTGCATCAACGCAGTCTTTGGATGAAATCCACTCGGACGAGAGCAGGATCCAGCTCGCCTGCTGATGCCCCACAAGTCTCGAAAAGGTATAGGTGCTGGATGCCTCGGCGGTGATCCCAAGAGCAGAGAAGGGGCACCTGAAACGGCTGCTCTCGGCAACAAAAGCCATATCGGCCAGGCCCAGAATGGTACAGCCAATCCCTACCCCCAGGCCATTGGCGGCGATAATGAAGGGTTTTGGGAACTCAATGATGGAATCCAGCAGCCCTTGCAGACCATGTTTGGCAGGAGGCTCCCCTGCGGCCTTGGCCTTGAGGTCGGCACCTGCCGAGAATGCACGCCCGGCACCTGTGAGGACCAGAACCTTGACAGAGTCATCTTTCGCGGCCGCCATGAACTCCTCACACAATGCATCCATGACTTTGAGACTGAATGCGTTGAGCGCGTCCGGGCGGTTCAGGGTAACGAGGCGAATGCCCTCGTTCGTTTCATTGGTGACGACACTCACTATTTGACTCCGGATCCGATAGACGAGGGAGGAATATATCAAGAAGCAGCCCGAATAAGAATTGTGATCCAGCAAGGATGAAGCACAGCGGGTGGCGTTGTATTACACTCGGCCCGGCCCCTGTGAATCCATGCGGATGCCCAGGGCGTCGCGTATCGCTGAGTAACCAAAATCCGGGGGAGACTACCATGGCGTTTGATCTGATCATCAGGGGCGGTACGGTATACGACGGGACCGGTGCTGCGGCACGGGTCGCCGACGTTGCCATCAACGATGGGCTGATTGCGGACGTCGGTAAAATTGATGGCCGCGGCCGGCGGGAGATCAACGCTGACGGTGCCATGGTGACGCCGGGGTTTGTTGATATACATACCCACTATGACGGGCTGGCCACCTGGTCGAGCCGCCTGCAGCCGTCCAGCCATCATGGCGTCACGACGGTCGTGATGGGTAATTGCGGTGTTGGATTCGCACCGGTCCGGCCCAGGGATCAGGATCGTCTGATCGAATTGATGGAGGGCATCGAGGATATTCCTGGCACTGCACTTCATGAGGGGCTGCCCTGGGCATGGGAGTCCTTTCCCGATTACCTCGACTACCTTAGCGCTCGAAGTTTCGATATGGACATTGGTGCCCAGTTTCCACACGCGGCACTCAGGGTCTATGTCATGGGAGAACGCGGTGCGAACCGGGAACCGGCCACAGCCGCCGACATTGCCGAGATGCGTCGCCTGACGACCGAGGCAATCGCCGCCGGCGCATTGGGGTTTTCCACATCCCGTACCCTGAACCACCGTAGCGTGAACGGTGAGCCCACGCCATCGTTGACTGCCGCCCGGGATGAATTGCTTGGCATCGCGGCCGGGATTCGAGATGCCAGACGCGGTGTGATTGAACTGATCTCTGACTTCAAGGATCTGGATCAGGAATTCGAACTGGTGCGGGCCATGTTGCTTGAAAGTGGCGCACCCATGACCATTTCCCTGGCCGATGGCATCAACCCACAGGGCTGGCGGCCACTCCTGGCGATGATTGACGGAGCCAATGCTGACGGGCTTGCGGTCAAGGGCCAGGTAGCGCCCCGTGCGATTGGTATCATGCTGGGACTGACCGCAACACTGAATCCATTCATCCGATATCCGCACTTCGATGAGATACGTGATTTGCCGCTGGCCGAGAAGGTGGCTCGACTCCAGGACCCGGAGTTCAGGGCCAGACTGCTGTCCAGCCCCTCGGAACTAAAGACACTGCAGAAGCGATTTGTGGACTGGGAACGTATCTGGGTCCTGGGCGACCCGCCCGATTATGAACCCACTCCCGATGCAAGCATCGCGGCGCTCGCCGCTTCCGAAGGACGACCGCCGGAACAATATGCCCTCGATGCGATGCTCCGAAAGGGCGGCCGTGAAATGCTCTATACACCCTTTGCCAACTACCGCGACAACAACCTCGACTGCTGTCGTGAGATGATTCTGGCTCGCAACACGGTGATGGGGCTGGGAGACGGCGGTGCTCATGTGGGGACCATTTGCGATGCCAGTTTCATCACCACACTGTTGACCCACTGGGGTCGGGACCGCACTCGCGGTGAACGCATCGATCTGGCGACACTGGTAAAGGCCCAGACCCAGGACACCGCGGCAGCAGTGGGTCTGAAGGACCGGGGTGTGCTCATGCCGGGGCTAAGGGCCGACGTCAACGTGATCGATTTCGAACGCCTCGGGGTACGCGCACCGGAAATGGTCAGGGACCTGCCGGCCGATGGCGCCAGGCTGGAACAGAAGGCCGATGGATATCTCGCGACGATCGTCAGTGGCGAAGTGACCTACCGCCATGGAGAGGCCACAGAGGCATTGCCGGGACGCCTTATTCGATAGGTCCCTACGGTGCCGATGACATGCCTTGACCATTGCAGAACCTGAAGTCGACCCAGGTCTTCGCGTCCCACTGATGCCGCTCAATTGCGGGTTTGGGCGTTGCTTCGGTCGCCTTCATGACGTAGGTCTCAATTGCCAGGCGCCAGAAGGAGACCGCCGGTGCATTCCTTTCCAGTACCCGGATAATCCACTCGCCTGGCAGTTCATTCCAGATGTGGTGGGCAAATCCTGTTCCGACGCCGCGGGTCCTGTGGCCGCGCATGACAAAGAACTCGTCGAGCTCATAGCGAAAATCGCGGGACGCTGCGCTGGGCGGGACGGCGGCTTTGACCAGTGCGAACCCGATTGGTCGGTCGTCGGCACGGGCGATAAAGACGGGATGGTTTGACTGGAAATACTCATCACATCGCAGTCCAAAATCTGCCTGGTCATCCGGAAGTACGTCGAACCATTCCGACATGTCGTGCATGTATAGGCCAAGCAGCCGATTCAGTACCTCTGAGTCCGAGGGCTGTGCCCGGCTGAAGTCGAACGTTTCAGATTGGGGTTTCACAGCCGGCGGCGTCCATTCGGGCGGATATCAGTCAGAAGCTGCTGCCTTTGGTGTTCAGGAATTCGGATTCCTCTGCTGTATTCTCTCTCCCAAGGGCGGCGTTTCGATGAGGATACCGGCCGAACCGCTCGATGATGGCCTTGTGCCTCAGTTCAAACTCAAGATTCCTTTCAAGGCCAGGTTCACCAAAGAGCGTCAAAGCGACCTCATGGATCAGCAGTGATTCACTGTGCATGAAAGGCATGTACAGGAAGGCCAGTTCTTCAGGGATGAGACGGCTGGTTTCCCCGGACCGTCGGGCCTCCTGGGCCAGAACCAGAGCCATCCCATCACTGGCAAACGCCTCTGGTCTGCCTCTGAACAGATTCCTGGAGAACTGATCCAGAACGATGATCTCTGCCAGACGGCCGTGGATGGTTTTTCGCCAATGGAAGCACTCCGCACTGGCCGCAGAGCGGTTCAGAGGACCAAATCGCTGCCGGATCACTTGATCCAGTTGCGGGTCCTTGCGGTACCAGTCCCCTGGGGTGAGTTCGTCGAACCAGAAGGTGAGTACATCCGTGTATGGTTCGCTCATTCGTCCGCAGGAGACGCCTCAGGAAAGCCCAGCAGCCCCATGGTCCTGACAAGCTGCTCACCGGCGGTCATCGGGTTCACCTGGCGATCGATGGCTCGAATGATCCCTGCCTTGTCGATGTAAAACGTCCAACGGTTGGCATAGCCCCTTGGTGACAGCACCCCAAAGGCCGCGGACACTGACTTGTCCGTGTCCGCCAGTATTGGAAAGCTGGCCTCGTGCATACTGGCAAACTCAGTGTTGTCTTCAATCGTGTCGGTACTGGCCATGAAATAGGCCACGTCGAATTTCTTGATTTCCCGGTCGCTGTCACGCAGCGCTTTGCACTGGGCGGTTCAGCCTCCGGTGAAGGCTTTGGGGAAGAAGGAAATGATCACGGCCTGTTTGCCCTTGAAATCCGCCAGGGTATGAGACTTGCCATCGGACCCTGGTAGTTTGAAGTCGGGAGCCTGATCACCGACGGCCGGGGCACCAAAAGCGGGGCCGGAGAGCGCAAGAACAAGTATGGCTGAAAGGAGGATACGCATATTTGTCATCGGAGTTGAGGATAATGTGATCCTCGCAGAAAACCGCTGAAAAAAGAAGTCCAGTACAGCCCAGAGCGTGCCCGGAGCACTTACATGAATGCAATCCGGATCCGAAGGGGGCATGCTACCGGGCGTTGGGGCAGCCGACGGTCACGCCTGCCTGGTCGCGATGATTCGCCTGGCATCTCCCTGGCGACGCGTGATGCCACGGCCGTCGAAATACTCCAGCAGTTCAATGGCGAGGTTCCGACCGATGCCGGTGCTGTCCCGGTACTGTTTGACGGTGATGTCGCCAGCAGTGTCCGCCGCTTTGCCCAGTGCAATCCGCAGTGCTGCCATCGCTTCACGGTGGAAAAAACGGTTCTTGACCGGCCGCACCAGCAACCCGATCTGAACACATCGGGACAATACCTTTTCGAGATCCCGGGGCGCCATGTTGAGTTGCCTGGCGAGGTCGTGGATCACCGGTGGCTGCAGCACATCGGGCCCGAGGTGGGTAGCGGCCCGATCCCAGATGACCTGTTCTGCAGGGGTCAGCGAGGCACGCTGGCCCGGGAGCGCCAGCCGCCCCCCCTGATTGATCAGACGTCCGTCCCTGATCAGCGTTGCATTCAGGTGGGCGAGCAGTACAGGGTTTCGAATTCCGCTTGCCTGCCCCAGTTGCTGCACGGTCAGACCATCGCCTGATCGATCTGTCGCGAATGACTTCAGCAATATTTGAGTACAGGTTTCGTAGTGTTGTTGACCGATCAGCCACTGATCTTCAATCACCAGCCCATCGAGGCCATCTGCCATGGCGAGCAGGTCTGCATGAGGCAGGTTGAGGGCATTCTCCCAGGGCGCCATGGCGATTCCCCGCACATGGTGATCGAGCAGGAAGCGGACCAGGTCTGGTGTGCTTCTGGCCTGATTGATACCGTGCAGATGTTCAATTCGAAAGGGTCTGGCTCGGCCACGCTGCGGTGATACGGGATCAAGCACCCGCCCGCCACCGATGGTTCGCTGTGCCGCCTGATCGCGAATAATCAGTCTGTCGTTGGTACAGATGAGGACAGGCGAATCAGTCTGGATCTGTACCAGACCCTCTGCTCCGGGCGCGATGCTGCGAGCTTCCAGAGTCGCGACCCGCCCGGTCACGTGGCTTGCGGCAGTATGCAGATGGACGGGTGTCCAATGGCGCAGCGCACCCGATTCGCTACCCAGAACCTTGATGTTGGCGTCAAATCGACGGGTCGTTGTGGCAGCGGGATTGCTGGTCAGCCAGTCGCCGCGATGGACGCTGTCAGGATCGATGCCCGCCCCGGCAATGTTTGCAGCACAACGATCACCGGCTCCGGCGACCTCGGTAGCCTGGCTCTGGGTGTGCAGCCCCCGGACCCGCACCAACCGGTTCCCGGGCTGAAGATAAAGCTCGTCCCCGGTCCGGATGGCGCCTGTAAAGACAGACCCAGTCGTCACGAGGCCGGCACCCTTGACACTGAAGGATCGATCAATGGCAAGCCGAAAATACCCGACCCGGTTCCTGGTTTCAGTCTGGCGAGCGGCCAGTTCGAGTGCATCGGAGAGTTCGTCAAGGCCGTCCCCCTCGGTGGACGAAACAGGCAGGATCCGGGCACCTTGCAGGCTCGTGCCGTCAAGCAGCGCACTGATTTGTCCTGTCACCTCAGATATGCGAGGGGTCTCCACCCGATCAATCTTGGTCAGGGCAACCAGACCACGGCTCAGGCCAAGCAGGTCCAGGATGGCAAGATGTTCTCTGGTCTGGGGCATCGGACCGTCATCGGCGGCAACCACCAGCAGGGCGAAGTCGACGGCGCCGACCCCGGCAAGCATGTTGCCGATGAAACGAATGTGTCCGGGGACGTCCACAAATCCCAGCCGGTGCCCGCCCCGGGTAGTTGTATAGGCGAACCCAAGGTCAATGGTGAGGCCACGTGACTTCTCCTCGGCAAGCCGATCAGTGTCGACGCCAGTCAGGTGGCGTACCAGTGAGGTCTTGCCGTGGTCCACATGGCCGGCAGTGGCGATGATCATGTCGGTCCGACCGGCTGCAGTTGATCCAGCTGGGCCTCAAATTCGGCCACATCATCAAGGGTTCGGGGGTCCAGCAGCAGTCCACCGTCCTGTATCCGTCCGATAACGGGGATGGGCAGGCTGCGGAATGCCCGTGCAAGCGCCCTCAATTGCTGATCCTCGCCGGTCACCGGCCGGATCTCTACCCCATGGCCGGACAGCATCTTGAGCGGCAACGAGCCGCTCCCAATCTGACTGCTCAATTCGACCACTTCAACCCGCGCGTGGGGCGCAAGGCGCCGGGCGAGTGTACTGGCCATTTGGTCTGCAATTTGCCGGATCTCAGCGGCCGGTCTGGTCAGGTGTCGAAGAGTGGGCAGTGCCTGCACCAGTCGCTCCGGATTCCGGTATAGTTTAAGGACCTCGTACAGTGCAGCGATGGTCAGTTTGTCCACTCGCAGGGCTCTTTTCATGGGGTTCTGCTTGATATCTTCGATGAACTCCCGCTTTCCCACGATCAGGCCGGCCTGTGGGCCCCCGAGCAGCTTGTCGCCACTGAAAGTCACGACGTCAGCGCCGGATTCGAGGGTGTCTGCCACGGTCGGCTCGGATGGCAGCCCGAGCCGGGCCAGGTCGATCAGATTGCCGCTGCCAAGGTCTGTCATCATCGGCAGCTGGTGTTCCCTTGCGAGTGCCGCGACTTCGGAGCCCGGGACGCTGCTGGTAAAGCCCTGAATCTCATAGTTGCTGGTGTGGACCTTCAGCAACAGCGCCGTGGCGGGTGTGATCGCATTGCGGTAATCGGCGAGGTGGGTGCGGTTGGTTGCACCCACTTCAATCAGCCTGCAACCGGAACGGGCCATGATATCAGGGATGCGAAAAGAGCCGCCGATCTCCACCAGTTCACCACGTGATACCGGAACCTCTCTGTCCAGGGCCAGGGTATTGAGTGCGAGCATGACCGCTGCGGCGTTATTGTTCACAACGGTGGCGGCTTCTGCCCCTGTGAGTTCAACGATCAATGACTCCACATGGCTGTCCCGATCACCCCGTCGGCCGCTGGCCAGGTCATATTCGAGATTGCTGGCACCGGCACCGATCTTCTGAATGCTGGCCAGGGCGGAGGCGGGAAGGGCGGCCCGACCCAGGTTGGTGTGCAGGACCGTGCCCGTCAGGTTGAGCACGCGCTTTAGGGAGAACACATCCTGGGCTGCCAGGGCATCGCTCACCAGTCCGATCAGGGCAGTGACATCAGGAAACTCGCGCAGGTCCCGGGATTTGTTCAGTTCCGACTTCTGCAGTGCAATCTGCTGGCGGATTGCATTGGTTACGCTGGCGTGTCCATAGCGTTCTACCAGTGCCTTGCCAGCGGAACTCGACAGCACCCGGTCAACGGAAGGTGGGCGGGTCGATGTCGTTTCAGTCATCCCGGAGCCGGTCAGTCTTCGCGCCGCGAGAGCCTGACTTCCTCCTGCAACGGGCCGACCTTTCGTACCCAGGGCGATACCTTCAGAATCCGGGTTCCGACCCAGTTCTGGCGTGCCTCTTCGGCGCTAGCATGGTCAGGATAGACTCCGAGCAGCAGTACATACCACAATTCTCCGTTGCTCCTGATCCGGACATACAGCGGACGGTCGATGCCCAGTGAAGCGGCATATTCTTGCACCGGGTCCAGGCTTCTCATGGCGATGAGCTGTATCGTGTAGGAGGATTCCGGAAATGCCAGCAGGGCGGTAGCGCGGTCCTGGTCCGAGATCGGACCAGCGATCGGACTCGCCAGCAGACCCGGAGCTTCTCCGGCAGAACCAGCCTGATCCGCGTCGTTTGTCACATCGGCCTGGGCAGGCCGCGACGAAGGCGAGGGTAAGGACAGGGTAGCCTCCCGGGTCGCGAGGGCTTGTGTCGTGGGCGGTACTGCCTCATCCGGAATCACAGTGGTAATCCTGCTCGTGTCGGGCTTCTGGCTGCATTGCCAGTTGCGTGCCTGATCACCATAGCAGTAGTACTTCTGCTGCGCCCGACTGCTGCTCTGACCACTGCCGCAGGCTTCACTCCGGCATTCGGGTTCCCGGTCACGATCACGTGAGAAGATCGATAGCGAGCATCCGCTCACGAGAGCCAATGCGATGAGCGTTGCCAGAAACCTGGCGAACCTGCAGGGAAACCTGCTGCTGGGAAACCTACACGGTGACATAGTGGAGAGGGCTTTCATGAGAGCAGGTGATTCAACCATATCAATGGCCAGGATCAAAAGGAAAACTCGCCTTTCTGGGGGAACAGACCAAAGATGCCACCTGTGTGAATGAATACGATGTCCTGAGACTTCCGCAGACGGCCCTGGTTCAATTCCTGGATCATTGCATTGAATGCTTTGCCGGTATAGACAGGATCGAGAATGATCCCCTCGCTCCTCGCCAGTTCGCCGATGGTGTCGAACACAGGGCGCGTTGCCCGTGCATAGCCCGGTCCAACATAACCATCAATGACGTGGATCTCGAGATCCCGGGTGGAAATGGGGCGCCCATAGCGTGCCTCCCAGCGGGAGAAGTCCTGCCTGACCTTGTTGACGAAGTACGCCTCGTCGTCACAGACGTTGAATGCGCTGACGTGGCACCCCAACTCGTGGATGGCATTGCCGAGAATGAGCCCACCGAGGGTCCCTCCCGAGCCTGCGGCTGAAATAATGGTGGCACCTGAGACGCCATTTTCAGCCAGATCCTGTTTCAGTTCTTCACAACAGGCGACATAGCCCCACAGGCCGACTTCATCGCTGGCGCCAATGGGAATGACATAGGGTCGCAGCCCCTCGCTGCGGTATCGCTCTGCAGCCTGGTCCAGTCCCTGTTCGACCTCCTGGTACGAGGACCCGGCCAGAAACGAAATCTCAGCGCCCAACAGGCGATCCAGAAGCAGGTTGCCGTCCGATTCTGCAGGGGCCTTGCCGCGCAGAACCAGGTGGCAGCGCAGCCCCAGGCGGCTGGCGACGAGCGCCGTGGCACGGCAGTGATTTGATTGCACACCACCAGCGGTGATCAGGATGTCCGCGCCTTCCTCGCAGGCCTGACCCGCGACAAACTCAAGCTTCCGCAGTTTGTTGCCGGAACCCACCGTGTCGGTCAGGTCATCACGCTTGATCCATATGCGGGGTCCACCGATTCGTTCAGAAATGCGGTCCAGAGGTTGAAGTGGTGTGGGTAGACGCGCGAGGCTGATTCTGGGTACTGATTGAGGTGTCATGCCGGGTGATCTGTTCAATGAGCCTGGCATTAAACAATACTTTGGCTGCCGTGAAAATCGGGGAACCTGACTGAGAGTCTGAATACTGCGTCGCCCCCCGGTGCCGGGGTATGATGGGCGGTATGAGATTGCTCGCTCATCTGGTTCTTATCGGCCTTCTGGCGATTACGATCGGTGGCTGTGATGGCCCTGACGTGGTCATCCTTGATGGGCCGACCATGGGGACCACGTACCGAATCAAGGTGGTCACTCACCAAAAGATTGACGAACAGGGCCTGCATCAGCAGATCGATGAGGTACTGGAACGTGTGAACCAGGAGATGTCGACCTATATTCCCGATTCCGAGCTGTCACGATTCAACCGCTCACTGCCCGGCCAGCAGGTGCACGTACCGGGGTCCCTCATTGATGTGCTGGAAATGAGCGGACGAATCCATCGCCTGAGCGACGGAGCGTTCGATGTCACAGTTGGCCCGCTCGTCAACCTCTGGGGATTTGGGCCGGAAGTGGTGCCCTATCAGGTCCCCACGGATCGGGACATTGCCGAGGCAAGGCGTCAGGTCGGGATGGACCGACTCGTCATTGGTGAAGGCTCGCTGATCAAGAAAGCTGACCTGTACGTGGACCTGTCCTCCATTGCCAAGGGATATGCGGCCGATGAGGTGAGTCAACTGCTTGAATCGGGTGGGCTTGGCAATCATCTGGTGGAGATCGGTGGAGAATTGAAGGGACGCGGCACCAATGAGCGTGGCAAGGCGTGGGTGATTGCCGTTGAAAAACCGATCGATGTCGGTCGGGCAATCCACGATACCCTGCCTTTGGCGAACATGGGCATGGCCACGTCAGGAGATTACCGAAACTTCCGGGAACTCGATGGCGTTCGATACTCCCACACCATTGATCCCAGAACAGGGCGGCCCATCACTCATGATCTGGCATCAGTCACGGTACTGCATGAATCGGCCGCCCTGGCGGACGGTTTTGCCACAGCCATCGACGTGTTGGGGCCGGAAGCGGGTATGTTGCTTGCCGAATCGCAGGACCTGCCGGTTTTGTTTATAATCAAGTCCGGCGACGGCTTCGAGGAGCGTCGCTCGGCGTCACTCATTGACTATCTGGCGCAATTCGAAAGGGGTTCAGAATGATCGAGTTTGTACTGACATTTATTGTTCTGGTCACGATTGTTGCGGCAATGTCAGTGGGCGTGATCTACGGTCGGGCCCCGATTACCGGGTCCTGTGGAGGGCTCAACAATATCGGCATCGACGGAGCCTGCGAGATCTGTGGCGGAAATCCGGCCAAATGTGAGGAGAAGCCCACTCCTTCCAGCCAGCCGTCTGGTCAACAAGGCCCATCATTCTACAACCCTGGCGCACCGGACTAGCCTGACCCTGGCTCGATCCAGCTAATCTCCGGACGAGAGCCAGCTAGAATTCCCGGACATACTGAAGGCCACGATAGTTCAGACCGAAGTAGTTCACGCCGGGGTCGTTCACGCTGCTGCCACTTTGCAGCAAAAAACCCAGCCCCCAGCGATCTGCGACTTTGGCTTGTCCCAGATAGAGGCCCTCGTGGACCCGCCAGCCCCTGACACCAAGCCCGTTGGCGAGCTTCAGTCGGTGAATACCAGCGTTCAGCGGAAACTGATTGCGCGATTCTCCAGGAACGCCGGTGCTCCCGGATCTCCCCATCGTGCTCCTGCCAGAATCGATTGTGTCAGACCCGGGAACCGGGAGGCGCAGATCAAGTGTCGTCCGGGCTGGTTCTGCCAATGACGTTGTGGTGCCTGAGACGAATACCAGCAGTAGCAGGATCGTCGGCGCGACTGAGGGTTTCTTCCTACCTGACAGGGTAGCTGACATGTTGGCAAACCTCCTCACAAGCTCGAACGTTTCAGAGACATGAACCACTGTTCATCCATTACATGAACAATGCCAGTGTGGCAGGGGTAAATGGGGTTTGCAGGGAGGAATTCAGCAGAATCGTGAAGGAATCTCTTAAATCATTCCATGATCGGTTCAGATCCAGCCTTTAAGGGTTCTGGTGGCTGGGGTTTTGAACAGGGCTCTAAAAATAGTTTAAAAAACCAGAGATATCAGTGGTTTATTGGGCGCGTTCTGGTCGTGATTCCAGGGGGTGAATATTTCTCTGTATATTCACCCGTTGGACAAGCACTGAATCAGGGCAGATTCCGGCCAATTAAGGCACCCTTTGATCTGCCCGGGCCCGGTAACTCCCCGACTACTTTCATGGAAGTTCTGGCCGCACGCTGTGCCGTCCGGGAAACTTCCCGGCACGACAACGGCGTGCCCGACC